>JAAYQA010000008.1 GCA_012519495.1 Tissierellia bacterium
CGAAGCCATCACAGAAAAAGTCGTAAAAGAGATCAAATAAGGTTTTTCCTCTTTTCAACCCCGAGAGAGAGTTCTTTTCCTCGGGGTTGTTTTTTTGTGCGGGGGTGGTGGGGTGATGGGATGAGGGCTGTCAATCGAAGGAAACAACGCTTGAATCGTTTGCGTGCTGGATGAAATAACATCGCGTGTCGCTTCGCTTACGCTCGTTATGAAATACACGGCTTTCGCCGTGTGTGAAGCGGAATGATTTATATTTGTAGCGGCGATCGTAGTGGCCGCATTCCATATCGGCCACTACGGGCGAACACGGGGTTGGTTCCTTTCCGTTCGGCGATCTTAAAATCGCCGCTACAAAATATCAATTCTTCCGCTTAACATGCGGCGCAGGCCGCATATATCGCACCGAGCACAAGCAGGGCGCGTAAAGCGCCGCGCGTGCAAGGTATTTCGTATGAGCGTAGCGAATATTTCACACGCCGCAGGCGTATTTCATTGCGCCGAAGGCGCCTGCCGTAGGCCGATTTCATTGTTATTTTCGCCGTCTGCTTGTGATACAATACGTAGTATTTGAAGGAAGTGAAAAAAACGTGAAGCAAGCGTCTAAATCCCGTCGCGGGCAGATTTTTTCTATTGCCATGCCGGTGTTTATTGAACTTTTGATGGGCACCCTGTTCGGTATGGTGGACATGATTATGATCGGAAACTCCGGTACCGGAGCCGTCATTACGGAATCCATCGCTGCGATCGGCATTACCAATCAATATATGTTTATCGGACTTTCGCTGGTGAGCGCCTTAACCACAGGGGCCACAGCCATGATCGCCCGCTATATCGGCGCGAAGCGCGAAGACAAAATCGAGTCGGTCGTGCGCCATATTCTTTTGTTGTCGATGCTCTTTTTGGCGATACCGATTGCGGTATTCGGGATTACGAATACCGATATGATCATGCGCTTTATCGGCGCGGAAGCGGATGCAATTCAGACCGGGCGCGCGTATTTCCGCGTGATTATGGCGGGCTTTATTTTTCAGGCATTTAACTTTGCGGTATTTGCCTCGATGCGCGGGGCGGCGGATACAAAAAGCCCGATGCGTATCAATATGGCCGTCAATCTGCTGAATGTCGTCGGAAATGCCATTCTTATTTTCGGACTGCTGGGTTTCCCGCGTCTGGGCGTGACCGGCGCCGGTATATCCACCGCGTTTGCGCAGGTGGTGGCCTTTGTTCTGTGCTTGCGCTATCTGCTGCGCGGCAAACACCATGTCAAACTGACAGGCAAAGAACCCTTCCGGCTCGATAAAAACGTACTGTACAATCTGGTTATCATCGGAGTGCCCGCGGCGGTGGAACAGGTGCTGTTTCGTGTGGGGATTCTGCTGTATGTACGCACTGTGGCGGGACTGGGCACGGCCGTATATGCCACACATCAGCTGAGCCTGAACATTCTCAGCCTGTCATTTACTATCGGGCAGGCCTTCGGGACGGCGGCATCGACTCTGGTGGGGCGCTCCCTGGGCGAGGAAGATCCGGAGCTCGCGTCCGACTATATGCGCGAAACCCGCCGCTACGGCGTATACTTTTCTCTGATCGTGGCGGTTTTGTTCTTCTTTTTCAGCAAGCATGTGGTGCGGCTGTACACGGGCGATCCCCAGATTATTACGCTTGCCTCCGGCGTGTTGCGTATGATCGCCGTCATCCAGCCGTTCCAGGCGGCACAGTTTATCCTGGCCGGCGGCCTGCGCGGGGCGGGTGACACGCGTTTCACTCTGATTTCTACCGGCGTGGGGGTTTTGGTCGTGCGCAATGTATTCGCATGGATCCTTGTTCTTATGCGGGGCATGGGTCTGACCGGCGCCTGGATTGCTCTCATGATCGACCAGCTGATCCGCTGGATTCTGATCACCTATCGCGTGCGCAGCGAAAAGTGGAAACACATTCAGCTGCGCTGAGTGTACCCTGCCCGGAAAGATTTATTAAATTATTGCTTTACTTTTCTCCCGTGATCCGTTATAATCGAAAACATGTTAACAAAAGCGATGGGAAAACGCGTTTCGGGGGAATTCTTCAGCGAGCAGGCGGTGGTGCGAGCCTGCGGATGAATCCGGGGCTACTCCTTTTCCCGCATCTTTTCTGAAATAAGCAGTAGGAAAAGACGGTTCGTCCCGTTACAGACAAGAGAAGCGGGCTGTATAAGCAGCCAATTCGGGTGGTACCGCGAAACTTTTTCGTCCCAGAAAGTCAACTGGGGCGTTTTTTATTGCAGACAGAGAAAAAGTGAACGGACGGAATGTACAGCGAGTCGGCGGATGGTGCGAGCCGAACAGGAAACCCGGGATCCCTCGTTTCTCTTGCACGTTTTGTGAAAAGAAGTAGCAAAACGGGGTTCATGGCCTTACACATGATCGAGTGGCATGTTTTTCATGCAACACGGGTGGTACCGCGTGCGCAAGCACGTCCCTGCGAGAGCAGGGATTTTTTTATTTTAGGAGGAGAAGAAATGATTCGGATTTTTGACACCACATTACGCGACGGAGAACAATCACCGGGCTGTTCCATGCATCTGAACGAAAAGATCCAGATGGCAAAGCAATTGGAGCGCATGGGGGTTGACATTATTGAAGCCGGTTTTGCCATTGCTTCCAAAGGCGATTTTGAGTCGATTTCGGAAGTGGCAAAAGCGGTGAAAGACAGCACGGTGGCAAGCCTTGCGCGCTGTCTGCCTAAGGATATTGACGCGGCATACGAAGCGGTCCGCCATGCGGAAAGCCCGATGCTACACGTCTTTTTGGCCACATCGCCGATACACATGAAATACAAGCTCGAAATGAAGGAAGACGAAGTGTACGAGCGCGCGGTGGAATCGGTGCGTTATGCCAGAAAATTCTGTTCCAATATCGAATTCTCGTGTGAAGATGCATCCCGATCGGAACTGCCGTTTTTGTATCGCATTATTGAAGGCGTTATCGACGCCGGGGCAACCACCGTCAATATCCCCGACACCGTTGGCTATACAACGCCGCAGGAGTTTGAGGCTTTCATCCGCGCGATCCGCGAAAACACCCCCAATATCGACAAGGCCGTTATATCGGTTCACTGCCACAATGACTTGGGGATGGGCGTGGCCAATTCGCTCTCGGCGGTGTTGGCCGGCGCCGGACAGATTGAATGTACGGTCAACGGCATCGGCGAACGCGCAGGAAACGCCGCTTTGGAAGAGGTCGTTATGGCGCTGCAGACCCGCAAAGACTTCTATCAAAAAGAGACGCGCATCCGCAGCACGGAAATCATGCGTTCGTCGCATCTGCTCTCTAGCATAACGGGCGTGCGCGTGCAGCCGCATAAGGCCATCGTCGGCATCAACGCCTTTGCCCACGAGTCAGGAATTCACCAGCACGGCATGCTGAAAGAAAAGAGCACCTATGAAATCATGACACCCGAGTCGGTCGGTTTGCAGAAGAATATGATGGTGCTTGGCAAACACTCCGGCAAACACGCCCTGCGCGACCGGCTCGCCGATTTAGGCTACGAGATCGACAATGCCGAACTGGAAGCGCTGTTTGTGAAGTTCAAGGCGCTGGCCGACGAAAAGAAAACCGTGTACGACAAAGATATCGAAGCTCTGCTCATCGGGCAGTATTCCCAGGTGGAAGACGGCTACGAACTGGTCGACTATCAAACCGCTACCAGCGAAGGAAAAGACGCCAAAACGATTATCCAGGTCAGCTATCAGGACGAGCGGATCGAGCGCGTGGGTACCGGCAAAGGCCCGATCGACGCTGCCTTTGATGCCATGGCGCAAATCACCGGCGAAGATGTCCGGTTGCAGGATTTCTCCATCCACGCTGTGACACAGGGCAAAGACGCTATCGGGGAGACGCTGGTCAAGATCGAGAAAGACGGCCGTATGTACTCCGGAAAAGGCATGAGCACCGACATTATCAAATCCAGCATATTGGCTTATATGAACGCAATCAATCATATGGAAAGCCGCAGAAAGAGAGGCCTGAATGGCAACACTGTTTGATAAAATCTGGGACCGCCACGTACTGGCAGGCAAAGAAGGAGAAGCGCAGCTTCTGTATGTGGACGGGCATCTGATCCACGAGGTAACCTCGCCCCAGGCGTTTTCGGGGCTGCGTCTGACAGGACGAAAACTCCGCCGTCCGGACTTGACCTACGCCGTTATGGATCACAATACGCCCACCACAAAAAAAGAAAGAGAAAACATAACCGATACGGTATCCAAAAAGCAATTGGACGCGCTGCGCAAAAACTGCGACGAATTCGGCGTGGTTTTGTACGATATGGACTCGGAGGACAATGCCATTATTCATATGATGGGTCCGGAACTGGGCGTGTCCCTGCCGGGGAAAGTCATCGTATGCGGCGACAGTCACACCGCCACACACGGCGCTTTCGGGGCGATCGCCTGCGGGATCGGCACGAGCGAGGTCGAACATGTATTTGCCACCCAGACCCTTTGGCAGGCCAAGCCGAAAAATCTCGGCGTACGTTTTTGCGGCAGCCTTCCGCGCGGTGTGTATGCCAAGGATATGATCCTCGCTTTGATCGGGACATACGGCAACAATGTCGGAAAAGGCAGCGCGATCGAATTCTTCGGGGAAGCGGTGGAGCAAATGTCTATGGATGAGCGCATGACCCTTTGCAATATGGCGATCGAAGCCGGCGCCAAATTCGGGCTGGTTCGACCCGATGAAACCACCTTTGCCTATGTGAAAGACCGCCGCTTTGCGCCGAAAGGGGATGACTTCACCCGCGCCACTGCCGAATGGAAAAAGCTCTATACCGATGCAACAGAAGACTTCGACACCGTAATCGAGATGGATATTTCCGATCTTGCCCCGCAGATCACCTGGGGCACGGTACTGAATCAGGTGGTTTCCTATGATGAACCGTTTCCTCCGGTCCAAAACGAAAACGATGAAAAGGCCTACGCCTATATGGATCTGAAACCGGGGCAAACGGCCAAAGAGATTCCCGTCAGCCATGTATTCATCGGCTCCTGCACCAATGGCCGCTATTCGGACTTTGTCATTGCCGCAGAAATACTGCAAGGCAAAAAAGTAAAAGAAGGCGTGACAGGCATTGCCGTACCGGGTTCGCAACGGGTCAAGCGCGCCCTGGAAGAAGCAGGCATTGCCCGGATCTTTATCGATGCGGGTTTCTCCTGGCGGGAAGCCGGCTGCTCGCTCTGTCTGGGCATGAACCCCGACAAGGTGCCGGCCTATGCGCACTGCGCCTCCACATCCAATCGGAATTTTGAAGGCCGACAGGGAAAATACGCCCGCACCCATCTGGTCAGTCCCGCCATGGCGGCCCTGGCAGCCATCCACGGCACTTTTCAGGACAGTCGCCTTTTTGTACCGGAGGAACAAGCATGAAATTTATCAAACATACAGGAACCGCCGTGCCGTTGTGTATCGACAATATCGACACCGACCAGCTGATACCCAAACAGTATCTGAAAGGTACCGAAAAAACCGGCTACGCCGATGCCCTCTTTGACACCTGGCGGTATGATGAAAACGGGGATCCCGTGGCGGAGTTTCCGCTGAACCGTCCGGAATACAGAAACGCGAGCCTGCTGATCGCGGGCGATAATTTCGGCTGCGGCTCCTCCCGCGAACACGCGGCATGGGCTTTGCAGGATTACGGATTTCGCGTGGTGATCGCCGGGAGTTTTTCCCCGATCTTTTATATGAACTGGCTGAACAACGGGAATCTGCCGATCCAACTGCCAAAAAGAGACCGCGACGCGCTGGCAGCTCTTCCGCCCGAAACGGAAATGGAAGTCGACCTGCAAGAACAAAAGCTGCGGGCAGGCGGGAAGGTGTATTCCTTTGAACTGGATGCCGCCTGGAAAGAGCGCCTGCTCACCGGCCGCGATGCAATTGATCTGACCCTGGATTTTGAGACAGAGATTTCCGCCTATGAAAAGAAGAATCCCTACTGGCAGGGAGGCTGTCATGCAGGCTAAGATCGTTTTGCTTCCGGGCGACGGCATCGGCCCGGAGATTATGGAGCAGGCCGTGCGCGTGCTAAAACGCGTAGCGGAACGCTGCGGGCACACTTTTTCCTTTCAAACAGAAGCGATCGGCGGGACAGCGATCGACACTTTCGGCGATCCTCTGCCGGAGCATACGCTGGATGCATGTAAACATGCCGACGCCGTCCTTCTGGGTGCGGTGGGCGGGCCGAAGTGGGACGACACAGCCCCCGCCCTGCGACCGGAAAAAGGGCTGCTGCGCTTAAGAAAGGGCCTGGGGCTCTATGCCAATCTGCGGCCGGTCACCGTCTATCCGGCGCTTTCTGCCGCCAGTCCCCTGAAACAGGAGATTCTTTCGGAAGGGCTGGATCTTATCGTCTGCCGGGAACTCATCGGCGGCATTTATTTCGGCCAAAGAGAAACCAAAACGGTTGACGGCATCCGCACGGCCTACGATGTGGAATCGTACAATGAAACAGAAATTGCCCGCATTGCCGAACAGGCCTTTCAGCTGGCGGAAAAAAGACGCCGCCATGTCACCCTGGTCGACAAAGCCAATGTTCTGGATTCTTCCAAGCTGTGGCGCACTGTCACGAAAGAAGTACAAAAAGAGCATCCGTCCGTGACGCTCGAAACCATGTATGTCGACAATTGCGCCATGCAATTGGTGCGAAATCCCGCGCGTTTTGATGTCCTTCTTACGAACAATCTTTTCGGCGACATCCTTTCCGACGAAGCGTCCATGATCGCAGGTTCCATCGGCATGCTGCCCTCTGTCAGCTTAGGGGAAGAACAGGTGCATCTGTATGAGCCGATCCACGGTTCCGCCCCGGATATAGCCGGAGAAAACAAGGCCAACCCCTGCGGGATGATTCTCTCGGCAGCCCTGCTTCTGCGCCATTCACTCGGCCTGGAAGAAGAAGCGGTGCGGGTGGAAAAAGCGGTGGAGGCTGCGTTGGAAAAAGGTCTGCGCACAGCGGATCTCGCGGCACCGGGCGCCTCCATCGCCTCATGCACCACTATGGGAGACGCTGTTTATGCGGGAATCTAAGCCGCTGATACGCTATCAGGATGTGGTTTTCCAACGGGACGGCCGCCGTATCCTGACCGGTGTAAACTGGGAAATCGGACCGGGCGAACGCTGGGCGCTCCTGGGACGCAACGGCTCCGGCAAGTCGACTCTTTTGTCGATGCTGCCGGCCTTGAGCTATCCCACCCGCGGACAGGTAGAGGTGTTCGGGCATGTATTCGGCACCTATCCCTGGGAAAACATTAGAAAGCGGATCAGCTTTGTTTCCGCCGCGCTGAACCGATTTTTATCCACGCTCAACGCGCTTTGCGTTTTTGAGATCGTGATCAGCGGCCGGTATCTGACGATCGGTCTGTATGAAGAACCGGACGAAAAAGTGCAGGAAGAGGGAGCGCGGATGCTGGCGCGTTTTCATCTGACACATCTTTCCGACAAGCGCTTTGTCACTTTGTCCGAAGGCGAAAAACGCCGTGTACTGACCGCCCGCGCGCTTATGAATCCGGCAGAGCTTTTGGTGCTGGACGAACCCGCCGCCAGTCTGGACATCCGCGAAAGAGAACAGCTCCTGTCGTCTCTGCAGGAGGAAATGGAAAAAACGGACAAAATCGTATTGTATGTAACCCATAATCTGGAAGAGATCATGCCGTTTATCACCCACGCAGCCATACTGGATGACGGCCGGATACAAACGGCCGGACGGAAAGAAGACGTTCTTACAGACCGCATTTTATCCGCGCTGTATGCCTGCCGTGTCACCCTGGACTGGACCTACGGACGGCCCTGGTTGAAAATTGCACCGAACAACAATTGAAATCTCCGCAATACGTGCCGATCGTATCAGGACGATCTGCATCGACACAGCATTCACTGAAATTTTTATCGGAATGGGTTGACAGTGTGCAAAAGATGCAGTATGATAAGGCATGATCAAAAGGCAATGGCAGAGCAGCGCGTTCCCTAAAAGAGCTTCCAGAGAGTCGGCACCCCGGTGAAAGTCGACAGCTCTTGAGAACAAGCCATCTCTCTGCGGCTGTTTCTTCGAAAGCGAGTAGAAGAAAACGGATGTCCCCGTTATCATGGACTAAGGCTGATGGGCCTGAGCGACGGCATTATGCCGTAATTAGGGTGGTACCGCGGAGAATCTTCGTCCCTGATCCAAACGGATCGGGAATGAGGATTTTTTTATTTCCCGATTGTTCCCATCAAAAAGAATATGGAGGAATGAAAAATGGAAAAATCAATCAGAGCAGAACTATCACTCGGCATGGACACCTGCATGCGAATCCTGGGCGTGCTCCGCAGAACCAATGTGGAGGCATTGCGCCTGGAAATGGACAATCGGGTCCTGACAATACACGTGAATGAAGAAAAAGAACAAACCGCGTTGCATCAGTTGGCCAAACTGGCCGATGTAACCTTACTGTAAAGGAGAAATAAACATGTATTACGAAAAAGACGGAGACTTAGGGGTTTTTGAAGGAAAGACGGTGGCCGTACTCGGATACGGCAGCCAGGGACACGCGCACGCCCTGAACCTGCGCGATTCGGGCGTACAGGTCATGGTGGGATTGCGAAAAGAATCCGCCTCCAGAAAAGAAGCGGAAGAACTCGGACTCCCCGTCTATACGGTGGAGGAATGTGCAAAAAAAGCCGATGTCATAATGATGCTTCTGCCCGATGAAAAGCAGAAAAAAGTCTATGACGAACAGATCGCCCCCTACTTAAAAGAAGGGCAGTCGCTCGCCTTTGCCCACGGTTTCAATATCCATTTCGGACAGATTGTTCCGCCGGCTTTTGTGGACGTCTTTATGGTCGCTCCCAAAGGTCCCGGCCATCTGGTCCGCCGCGTTTACGAAGAAGGAAACGGCGTGCCGGCGCTGATCGCCGTGCATCAGGATGCATCGGGGCAGGCCAAAACCACCGCTTTAGCCTATGCCAAAGGATTGGGCGCGTTAAAGGCCGGCGTCATCGAAACGACCTTCAAAGAAGAAACCGAAACCGATCTTTTCGGCGAACAGGCCATCCTTTGCGGCGGTGTGACAGAACTCATCAAAGCCGGTTTTGACACCTTGACAGACGCCGGATATCAGCCGGAAATTGCCTATTTTGAATGCCTGCACGAAATGAAGCTTATTGTCGACCTCATTTACGAAGGCGGGTTTGAAGGTATGCGCTACTCCGTCAGCGATACGGCCGAATTCGGTGACTACTATTCCGGTCCGCGGGTAATTGACGCCCATGTACGGGAAACCATGCAGGGTGTCCTGCAGGATGTACAGGACGGTTCTTTTGCCAAAGCCTGGATCGAAGAGAACGAAAGCGGCCGTGCGTTCTACAATCGCCGCAAGGAAGAAGAACTGGCCCATCCGATTGTGGAAACCGGCCGCAAACTTCGCTCCATGATGCAGTTTATCAGAAAGTAGGATATACATGCGTTCCGATACGATGAAAAAGGGCATGGAACGGGCGCCGCACCGCGCGCTCTTCCATGCCCTCGGTGTAGACAAAGACGATATGCACAAGCCCTTTATCGGGGTTTGCAATATGTTCAATGAGATCGTACCCGGCCATGTGCATCTGCGAGAACTCACAGAACAGGTAAAAAACGGCGTCTATGCAGGCGGCGGCGTACCGTTTGAATTCCCGTCGATCGCCGTATGCGACGGCATTGCCATGAATCACGACGGCATGAAGTATTCGCTGCCCTCGCGCGAACTGATCGTCGACACGATCGAGGTCATGGTGCGCGCGCATCCGTTTGACGGGCTTGTCATTATTCCGAATTGCGACAAAACCGTGCCCGCCGCAATGATGGCCGCTGCCAAGCTGAATATTCCGACTGTCATCATCAGCGGCGGACCGATGCTCGCCGGGCGTTCCGCCCAAGGCGACAAGCTCGACCTCATCTCTTCTTTTGAAGCTGTCGGCGCAAGAGGCAATAACACCCTGTCTGAAGAAGCATTCACCGACATAGAACAAAACGCCTGCCCGACTTGTGGCTCCTGTGCCGGCATGTTCACGGCAAACTCCATGAACTGCATGGCTGAAGCGCTCGGACTGGCACCGGAAGGAAACGGCACTGTACCGGCGGTGTACGCCGAACGCAAAACCATGGCGAAACAAGCCGGCCGTCTGGTGATGAATCTGGTGGAAAAAGACATCCGGCCGCTGGATATTCTCACGGAAGAAGCCTTCGAAAACGCCCTTGCCGTCGACATGGCTCTCGGCTGTTCCACCAATACCGTTTTGCATCTGAAGGCCATTGCCACAGAAGCCGGCGTGGATCTTTCGCTGGAAAAAATGGAAGCCGTCAGTCAGAAAACCCCGCATCTGGTAAAAATGGCCCCGTCCGGTCCGCATCATATGGAAGATCTCCTGCAGGCCGGCGGAATCTACGGCGTCATGGACGAGCTCACCAAAAAACAATTGATCCATACCGATGCGCAAACCGTCTACGACGAACCGATCGGTGTGCGTATACAGGGAAAATTCCGTGGCGGTATCGTACGGCCGGTAGAGAATCCGCTGTCAGAAACCGGCGGGATCAAAGTCCTGTTCGGCAATATCGCCCCGCAGGGTGCCGTTGTGAAAGTAGCCGGTGTTTTGCCGGAAATGCTCGTAAAAACGCTGCGCGCCCGCGTGTTTGACAACGAGGACGCAGCCTTTTCCGCCATTATGGGCAATGAGATCCAATTAGGCGATGCCATTATCGTCCGCTACGAAGGTCCCAAAGGCGGGCCGGGCATGAAAGAAATGCTTTCGCCCACCGCAGCGCTAAACGGCATGGGACTGGATTCCGGCGTGGCCCTGATCACCGACGGCCGCTTCTCCGGCGGATCGCGGGGAGCAGCTATCGGCCATGTGTCGCCGGAAGCGGCCGAGGGCGGGCCCATCGGCTTATTGCAGGACGGCGACACGATCCGTGTCGATATGATCCAAGGAACGCTGGATGCCGACCTCACAGAGGCCGAATGGGAAGCGCGCAGAAAAGACTTTGTCCCGCAGCTGCGCCCGGTAGACGGGTATCTTGCCCGTTATCGCGAACACGTCAGCTCGGCTGATACCGGCGCCTGTTACAGAAAGGGGGAGAGGGCATGACCGGAGCGGAATTTGTGCTCGAATGCCTGAAAAAAGAAGCGGTAGACACGCTCTTTGCCTATCCGGGCGGAGCGGTCATCCCCTTGTTTGACGCTATGTACAAAGACGGGAGTTTTCGCGTCGTACGCCCCAGCCACGAACAGGGCGGCTCGCATGCGGCCGACGGATACGCGCGCAAATCGGGCCGTCCGGGCGTCTGTATCGCAACCTCGGGACCCGGTGTAACCAATACCGTCACCGGCGTTGCCACCGCATATCTGGATTCGGTACCGCTCGTTTTGATCACCGGGCAGGTGGGTTTTCCTTTGATGTATAAAAACTCCTTTCAGGAAGTCGACACCATCGGCCTGATGATGCCCATCACCAAACACAGCCGCCTGGTCACCAAACCCGAACACATTGCCGATGCCATAGCGGAAGCCTTTCAGATTGCCTGCAGCGGCAGAAAAGGGCCCGTCGTCGTCGACATAACCAAAGACGCGCTCATGGCAGAAGTGACAGACGAAAGCTATACAAAAAGAGAAATCCTGCCTGACACCCGGCACACACAATATACAGAAGAAATCCGCGAAGCCTGCCGGCTCATTAGGGAAGCCAAACGGCCCGTTCTGTACGCAGGCGGCGGCGTGATCAATGCAGGGGCGGCACAGGAACTCACCCGACTGGCTGAACAATGCAATATCCCCGTCGTCAATTCGATTATGGGACTCGGCAGTTTCGACCGAATGCATCCTTTGTCCCGCGGGGTTGTCGGCATGCACGGGCAGAAAGAAACCAATCTGCTCGTCTATCACTCCGATGTTATCGTCGGCGTGGGGGTTCGCTTTTCCGACCGCGCCATCGGCAATCGAACCGGCTTCACCCGGGACGCAAAAATCATTCATATCGATACCGACCCTTCAGAATTTGATAAAAACGTCGACACACATGTGCGGATCGCAGGCGATATGAAAGAGATCCTGCGCGCCATGCAAAATGAACTCACAGATGTCAAAAAAGAAGACACGCCCGCACCCCAAGACCCCGATGCGGACTTTGCCCCGCGCCGGGTTCTCGAAAAACTGCAGGCAGCCCTTCCGGCGGACACCACCGTTGTAACCGATGTCGGCCAGCATCAGATGTGGACCATGATGTACTGGAAACCGCGCACGCCCCGCACCTTTTTGACCAGCGGCGGTCTGGGTACCATGGGCTTCGGCATGGGGGCGGCCATCGGCGCAAAAGTCGCCCGACCTGAAAGCCCCGTGGTTCTTATCACCGGTGACGGGAGCTTTCGCATGAATCATACAGAACTCCTCACCGCCGTCAAGTATCAGATCCCCTTGCTCGTTGTCATCTTTAACAACCACTCGCTGGGCATGGTACGCCAGTGGCAGGGCCTGTTCAACGAAGAACGCTACGCAGAAACCGACGTCTACGACCCGCTGAACACCGAGCTCCTCTGCAAAGCCTACGGCGCAGAGTTCATGGGCGCATTCCGTGATCCCGACGAGCTGGATGCTATTCTTGCCGAGGAACCGCGGACAAGCGGCGTGCGTGTGCTCGAATATATACTCGACCACGACCACGGCGTATATCCCATGGTAGCCTCCGGCGCCGCCATCAATGTCATGTTTGAAAGAAAATAAGCGCCCGGGTGCGCCCGGTGGATGGGCAGAAAAGAGATACGGGTAGGAAAGCGTACGGTGTTTTGAAAACCGGTCACGTAGCTTGGCGGACGTTTGGCGCAGGCCGGGCAATCGCTTCTTAGCCAATCGCACAGAAATACACTGTGCTCTTGGAGAAGCTTTGCATGAGTCTTGCATTGCGTTTTGAAAAGCATCAAAACGCGCAAGGCTTGCAACAGGGTCGGCCACTACGGGTGAATGATAGTGGGTTCCGGTCCGTTCGGCGATCTACAAATCGCCGCTACGAATATCAATCCTTCCGCTTCACACGCGGGGCACGCCGCGTATTTCATAACGAGTGTGAGCGGAGCGACACACGAAGTTATTTCATTGCGCCGCAGGCGCCCGCGTCCGCTGTTGCGTTAAAGTATTTTACATTTCGGCTTTACAATTCACAATGGGGTGTGGTAGTATAGATCTATCAAAAAACGAGGTAGAGAAAATGAGACAATTTTTCGCACAATTCTATTTTGGCTATTACTTTACGAACGAAAAACGTAAAGCTATTTTGGGTTGTGCAAGGGAAATCTCTCTAAAGTAAACGGATTTAGGACTACGAGACCAACATGCCCCCAAAACAGGGGCATGTTTTTTTATGAGGAGGATAAAATGATTGTAAAACTGAAACCGGGTTCGGACCAAAAGCAAATACAGCGTTTGATGCGCTGGATCAAGGAGCAGGGCCTGGAAATTGAATATTCCGAAGGGAGTACCTATACCATATTGGGGCTGATCGGTGACACGGCCACGATCGATGCCAATCTGATCCAGGCGATGGAGATCGTCGAGTCGGTGGTGCGCATACAGGATCCGTTCAAGAAGGTGAACCGGATGTTTCATCCGGCGGACACAGTGATCGAACTGCCCGGCGGAGCAAAAATCGGTGGCGGGCATTTTGCCGTGATGGCCGGGCCGTGTTCGGTGGAGTCGGAAGAGCAGATTATTGCCGTGGCAAAAAGTGTGAAGGCGGCGGGGGCTACGATTCTCCGCGGCGGTGCGTTCAAACCGCGTACCTCGCCTTATGCTTTTCAGGGCATGGGAGCCGACGGAATCGAACTGCTCCTGAAGGCGAAAGAAGCAACAGGGCTTCCTATCGTATCGGAAATTATGGATATATCCCAGCTGCCGTATTTTGAAGATATCGACATTTTGCAGGTTGGCGCGCGCAATATGCAAAACTTCACGCTGTTGAAAGAAGTGGGCCGACTGAACAAGCCCGTATTGCTCAAGCGCGGTTTGTCTGCGACGTATCAGGAGCTTTTGATGTCGGCGGAGTATATTATGGCAAACGGCAATAGCCGGGTCATTTTATGCGAGCGGGGGATCCGCACTTTTGAAACCGGTACGCGCAATACGCTGGATATTACGGCGATTCCGTATCTGAAGGAAAAGACGCATCTGCCGGTGGTGGTGGACCCCAGTCATGCGGCAGGGATGCATCGCATGGTGAAGCCTTTGTCGTTGGCATCGGTGGCGGCGGGCTGCGACGGCCTTTTGATCGAGGTGCACAATGATCCCGAACATGCGCTGTGCGACGGCCCGCAATCCTTAAAGCCCGGTTCGTTTGACGAACTGGCCGGCCAATTGTTCAAATTGCGTGCTCTGATGGAAACTGTGGCATGAAGATCGGCATTGTGGGGCTGGGACTGATCGGGGGTTCTTTTGCCCAAGCGACCAGCCGGCGCACGCATCATGAAGTATACGGCTTTGACACCCATGCGCCGAGTCTGGAGCGGGCTTTGGGAGAAAAGGCCATTCAGCATCGGTTGACAGAGGAGAATGTGGGGCAGATGGATCTGTTGCTGCTGGCGGTGGTGCCGCATCTGGCGGTGGCCTATGTGGAGAAGCACGCGGCACAGATTCGCGGTATGGTGATGGATCTGTGCGGGATCAAGCGCGCGGTGTCCCGGCATATCCGTCCGTTGGCAGAAAAACACGGCTTTTTGTATATCGGCGGGCATCCCATGGCGGGCCGGGAAAACGGCGGCTACGCGAACGCCAGTCCGCAAATGTTTGACGGTGCGTCGATGATTCTTGTGCCGCATACGGAAATCCCGGAATCCATTAATGCGTATCTGCGTGCGCTGGGTTTTGCAAACAGGAAAATTTCCACCGACGAAACGCATGACCGCATGATCGCGTTTACTTCCCAGATGGCGCATGTCGTTTCCAATAATTACTGCAAGTCGGAAGTCGGCGCGGACCATCACGGGTATTCTGCCGATTCCCTGCGCGATTTAACGCGCGTGGCGGGGCTGAATGCGCAGATGTGGAGCGAGTTGTTTATCGGGAACAAAGACTTTCTGCTTTTGGAACTGGATCGTCTGATGCAGGATATCGGGCGCATGCGCGATGCGATCGAGCAGGAAAAAACCGAGGAACTGGAACAGATGCTGGAAGAAGGGTCGGCGGCAAAATACCGGCTGTTTCCAAGGGGGGTCGCATGCGACGAATATCCGTCTTAACAAAACCGGCCTATTGTGTGGAAATACAAAGAGGGCTTTTGAACCATTTAAAGGAAGCGGCATTGCCGTATAAAAACCGGACTGTCTTCTTGCTGACCGACTGGCATGTCTGGCCGATATATGGTGCGTTTGTTGAGGAGGCCTTTGGCGATGCGCTGGTGCAGACTTATGTGTGTCCTGCGGGGGAGACGGCCAAGTCGGTCGCATCCTTTGGCGGGGTGATGGAAGCCATGGCCGAAGCCGGCTTGCACAGGGACGCTCTGCTTTTGACCTTAGGCGGCGGTGTGGTGGGGGATCTTGGCGGTTTTTGTGCCGCCAGTTTTCTCCGGGGGATCGACTTTCTGCAGATTCCCACAAGCCTTTTGGCTGCGGTGGATGCATCGGTAGGCGGGAAAACCGCCATCAATCTGCATGCCGGGAAGAATCTCTGCGGCGCGTTTCATCAGCCGGTGGCGGTATGGATCGACCCCGATGTGTTTGCCACTCTGCCGGAGGAAAAACGGCTGGACGGTGTGGCGGAAATGCTGAAAACGGGCGCGATTTTCGATGTGGCGCTTTTTAACCGGATGGCAGAGGGCCTGCGTCCGAATGATGCCGATCTGGAAGAGCTGCTCAGCCGGTGCATACAGTACAAGGCGGATGTGGTGGCCAAAGACGAAAAAGACCGGGGAGAACGGCAGCTGCTGAACTTCGGGCATACATTCGGCCATGCGGTGGAAGCGCGCTCGGGCTTTTCTTTGTCCCACGGGCATGCGGTTGCTATCGGAATGGCTATGATGGCAAGAGCCTGCGCAGAAAAAGGCATCTGCCCGGCAGAAACCAAAGACCGGATCGAACGCGCATTGCAACAAAACGGTTTGCCGATCCGAACCGAGTACGCTGCACAGGAGTTGCTGCCTTTTGTGACGCGCGACAAAAAGATAAAAAACGAGAGCGTGCAGCTGGTTGTCATGGAAGAACCCGGCAAAGCGCGTCTGCAACCCACTCCTTTGACGGAGGTGGAATCATGGCTGGAGGCAGGGCAATGATCGCTGTACAAACAAAACAAGTCACAGGCGAGATAAGGGCGATTCCGTCCAAGTCCTATGCGCATCGCGCGCTGATCTGTGCGGCCTTGGCCGACGGGCCTTCCACCGTCCGGCTGGCGCGCAGTTCGGTGGATATTGACACGACGGCCCAAACCCTTCGGCAGTTGGGTGCAGATATTCAAAAAGATGCAACGGGTTTTCAGATTCTTCCCGTCCGGCACACAGACGATACGCCTCTGCTTGACTGTGCGGAAAGCGGCTCTACACTGCGCTTTTTGCTGCCGGTTGCCATGGCTCTGAAAGACCGTGCCCGTTTTACCGGTCGCGGCCGGCTGCCTGCGCGTCCGCTGTCTCCCTTATTGGAGGAAATGGAGAAGAAAGGGTGCGTGTTTTCCGGAAAAAAACTGCCGCTGACGGTGACCGGCCGGCTTGCAAAGGGTTCTTTTTTATTGCCGGGTGATATCAGCTCCCAGTATATCAGCGGTCTTTTGCTGGCCGCTCCTCTCTTGGGCGAAACGGAAGTCCGGCTTACATCCGGGCTCGAATCGGCCGGGTATGTTTTGATCACAACGGAAGTCATGCAGGACTTCGGGGTAAAAACCGTCCGCACGGAACACGGCTATACGGTACCGGGCGGACAGCACTACCGGGCACGGGATTATGCAGTGGAGGGCGACTGGTCCAATGCGGCGTTTTTCCTGGTGGCGGGGGCATTGGGAGGCGCTATTCGTCTGCGCGGGCTGAAAGCCGATTCCGTACAGGGCGACCGCGCCATACTGGATGTGCTGCGCGCCTATGGCGCCCGGGTGGACACCGAAGACGGTATTCTCGTGCAGAGGGACGCGGCACGGCCAATCCGTGTCGACCTGCGGCAAATGCCAGACGCCCTTCCGATACTTTCAGTGCTGGCGGCTTCTGCCCGGGGTGAGTCCGTCTTTTACGGCGGCGCGCGTCTGCGCCTGAAAGAAAGCGACCGCCTGTACACGAGTGCACAGATGATCCGGAATTTAGGGGGCGATGCCGAAGAAACCGAGGACGGCCTCCTTGTGCGCGGCACAGGAAAGCTCACAGGCGGCACCACGTCCTCCTTTGGCGATCACAGGCTGGCTATGGCGTCGGCCATTGCCTCGCTATTGTGTGACGAACCCGTACGCATCGAAGAACCTGAGGCGGTCAACAAATCGTATCCTGCTTTCTTTTCCGACTTTCAGCAATTGGGAGGCCATTATGTTTAGTACCTTTGGACAAAATATTCGGATCACCGTATTCGGAGAATCACACGGGACGGGGATCGGTGTTGTGATGGACGGCTTTCCGGCCGGCGAAGCGGTTTCTATGGAGGAGCTGAATCGTTTTATGGCCCGGCGCGCGCCGGGGCAACGTGGCACTACACCCCGCAAGGAAAAAGACACACCCGAAGTGCTCTCCGGGCTGCAAAACGATACGACAACCGGTTCTGCCCTTGCAATGATCATCCGCAACAAAGACCACCGCTCCGATGACTATATAACGGATATTCCCCGGCCGTCGCATGCCGATCTGAACGCGCATCTGAAGTTCGGCGGCCATATGGACATGCGGGGCGGAGGGCCTTTCTCCGGCCGGATTACCGCCCCTTTGTGTCTGGCCGGCGGGGTGGCCAAACAGATTCTGGCAAGAAGAGGGATTGCGGTCGGGGCGCATCTGGCGGCTATCGGGGCCATCGAAGACGCCCGCTGGGATCCGGTGCTTGTTCGCCGAGAAGAACTGGAACAAATCGGCCGGCAGGGCTTTCCTGCGATCGACCCTGCCAAAGCGGACGCCATGCTGGATTATCTGGACCGCGTTAAAGACGAGGAGGATTCTGTGGGCGGACGCATCGGCTGCATGGCGACAGGGGTCCCTGCAGGACTTGGCGAACCCAATTATCTGAGTGTGGAAAGCCATTTGTCGCATCTTTTGTTTTCTGTGCCGGGGGTGCGGGGCGTGCAATTCGGCACGGGCTTTGCCGCTGCCAAAATGCGCGGATCCGAACACAATGACCCCATACGCCTGGAAGACGGACGCTTTTATACCCAGACGAATCACGCCGGCGGGATTGTGGGCGGCATCACAAACGGTATGCCGCTTGTGGTGGAAGTTGCCATGAAACCGGCTGCCAGCATCGGACAAAAACAACGTTCCGTTTCTTTGTCCCAAAACAGGGAAACGGATTTGCGAATCGAAGGGCGGCACGATCCGTCCATCGCGGTACGGGCCGTACCCGTGATCGAGGCCTGCATGGCCATCACACTGCTTGACTTTATGGAGGGAAAGAATGGAATTACAGGACATCAGAAATAAGATTGACCGGGTAGACGACGAGATTTTCACGCTGTTCGCAGAACGCATGGCCTTAGCCCGCGAAGTGGCCAAAGAAAAGAAAAAAGAGGGCACCGGCATACGAAACCGCATGCGTGAACGCGAAATCCTGCAGCGTCAGGCAAAGAAAGATCCGCAACTGGCCACCTATACCCGCATGCTGTACAATACGCTGTTTTCGGTGTCAAAGAGTCTGCAGTGGTCAGAAACCAACGGCAAGGGCGATATCCGGGAGAAGATCCGGTTTCTGGACGGCCCCTTCCCGCGCGAAGGCGTTATCGCCGTACAGGGAACCGAAGGCTCCTATTCGCAGCAGGCAGCCGAGCGCATGTTCCCCATGGGGGAAGTGATGTTTTTCCGCACCTTTGCCGATGTGTTTCAGGCGGTCAAACAGGGTTTGTGCGACTTTGGCGTCGTTCCGATCGAAAACAGCTCCAACGGTTCGGTGAAAGAAGTGTTTGAAGTTCTCTCCCATTACGACTTTTCCGTTGTGCGCGAAACGAAGCTCTTTATCGACCACCGTCTTTTGGTGAAACCCGGTGTGAAGCTGGAAGAAATCCGCGAGATCTTCTCCCAAAGACAGGCCCTCGGCCAATGCAGCGACTTTTTGCTTAAGCACCCGGAGATTCGCGCGGAAGAATATATGGACACCGCAATGGCGGCGGCTTTTGTGGCCAATTCCGAGCGCAGGGACGTAGCCAGTCTCTCGTCCAAATACTGTGCCGAGCTCTACGGATTGGAAGCCTTGCCGGTGAAAATCCAGAACAGCGAAAACAACTACACCCGTTTTCTCTGCATTACAAAAGATGTCGAAGTGTATCCCGGTTCCAACAAGATTTCCCTGATGGTATCCGCGCCGCACGAACCCGGCGGATTGTATCATATTTTGGCACGCTTTGCGGCCTTGGGCCTCAATATTACAAAGCTCGAGTCGCGTTCTATCTCCGGACAGGACTTTGAATTCAATTTCTATTTCGACTTTGAAGGCTCGCTGGAAATGCCCGAAGTGCGGTGGCTCATGCAGGATCTGCGCGATAATTCCGAGCGCTTCCAATTCCTTGGCAATTATCAGACGGTATGATCTACGGTCTGCTGGGCAGGCGCCTGGGGCACAGCCACTCGCCTGCCATACACCGCATGCTGGGCAATCCCTCTTATGAGCTCTTTGAACGGGAAGAAGACGAATTGGCCGCCCTGTTTGCCAGAGAAGACATCGGGGGCTTGAATATCACAATCCCCTACAAAAAAACCGTGCTTCCCTATTTAACAGAGATGACAGACAAAGCCCGCCGTATCGGCTGCGTGAACACCGTCGTGTTTCATGCAGACGGAAGCCGCACAGGCGACAATACCGACTACGACGGTTTTGCCGGTACGCTGGACGGGTTGGATTATCCGGTCGACGGCAAACGCGCGCTTCTTTTGGGCACCGGCGCCACGTCGCAAACCGTCCGTACCGTACTGGTCGACCGCGGGGCAAAAGAAGTCCGCCGTCTGGGTAGAGAAGAACTCCCACCGGATGCAGACGCCCGTCATTTTGACCTGCTCATCAACTGCACACCGGTCGGCATGTACCCGAACAACGGGGAGAGCCTTGTAGATCTGTCCGGTTTTACCCGGCTTTCTGCCGTCATCGATCTCATTTACAATCCGCATCGCAGCCATCTGCTTTTGCAGGCAAAAAAACGGGGCATACCCTATGCGGACGGACTGCCCATGCTCGTCCGGCAGGCCATGGCCGCATCGGAACAGTTCATCGGGAAAAGCTGCGCCAAAGAAGAGGACATTCTGCGCCGCCTGCGCAGGCAGACCGACAGTATTGTCCTCATCGGGATGCCCGGCTGCGGCAAAACCACGGTCGGAAAGACCCTGGCAGAAAGTCTGCCCAAGACTTTTGTGGATATCGACGAAGAAATAGAGAAGACTGCCGGCAAAACCATCCCGCAGATTTTTCAGGAAGAAGGGGAAGCGGGTTTTCGCGGGCGGGAAAAAACGGCCATACAGGCAGCCGGAAAAGAACCGAACCGGATCCTTGCCACCGGCGGAGGCGCGGTAAAAGACCCCGCCAATTACGATGCCCTGGCGCAAAACGGCCGCATCTACTATCTGCAAAGAGAGCTGGAGGCACTGCCCGTACAGGGGCGGCCCCTGTCTGCCGGAGGGCTTGCTACGCTGCAAACACTGTTTCAGGAGAGAGACCCGCTTTATCGCGCTTTTGCCGACAAATGCATCCCCCCGGGCACCATAGAAGAACAGGCCGCGTGGATAAAGGAGGACTTCTATGCAAATTGCCATTATTAACGGTCCCAATCTGAATCTTTTGGGACTGCGTGAACCGGAGATCTACGGTCACGGGACCTTGTCTGACCTGGAAGCGCTCTTGCAAGAAGAAGCCGGCCGGCTGCACATGCAGCTCAGCTTCTTTCAGTCCAATCACGAAGGAGAAATCGTGGACCATATTCAGTCCCTCTACGCGCATTGCGACGGCATCATCCTGAACGCCGCTGCTTACACGCATACCTCCATCGCCATTTTGGACGCCCTGAAAGCCGTATCCATCCCCGTAGTGGAAGTACATCTTTCCGACCCCAAACAAAGAGAAGCCTTCCGGCACCAATCCTATATCGCCGAAGTCGCCGTAAAAACCATAACCGGCCAGGGATTTGCCGGCTACATCCAGGCGCTGAGATACTTTGCGCCTGCGGCGCAATGAAATCCAGCACGCAAACGTTTCAAGAAGTTTCTCCTTCGATGGACAGTTACAGGATCGTTTGCGTGCTGGACGAAATACCTCGCACGCGCCCGGCTTGTGCTCGGTGCGATATACGCGGCGTGCCCCGCGTGTTATGCGGTAGGATTGAGCGCCTTCGGCGCAATGAAATCGGCCTTCGGCCGACGATATATTCGCTATGCGAATGCGATATAACTTCGTGTATCGCTTCGCTCACACTCGTAACGATATACGCGGCGTGCCCCGCGTGTTATGCGGTAGGATTGATATGTGTAGCGGCGATTTTAAGATCGCCGAATGGACCGGAACCAACCCTGCGTTCACCTGTAGTGGCCGGCTCTGTTGCAAGCCTTGCACGTTTTGATGCTTTTCAAAACGCAATGCAAGACTCCTGCAAAGCTTCTCCAAGAGAACAGTGTATATCTATGCGATTGGCTAAGAAGCGATTGCCCGGCCACGGGCCAAATGTCCGCCAAACAACGCGGCCCGTTTATGAAACGCCGCATACCGACATACCCGTACAACTTTTCTACCCATCCCATTGGCGCCTTCGGGCGCCTGTTTTATTGCGCTAAAGCCGTCTGCAGTGTTATGATAGAAGAACATCATAGTAAAGGAAGTTGGAAAATATGTATCACATAAAGGTTTATAATGCGATTGCCCATGAGGCGTTGGAACGGTTGGATGCAAATGCGTTTGCGATTACGGATGCGGATCCGCAGGGGATCTTATTGCGCAGTTACAATCTGCGGCAGGAGACTTTGCCGGATTCTTTATTGGCGATTGCGCGGGCCGGCGCGGGGACCAACAATATTCCAGTGGAGGAATGTGCCGGTAAGGGGATTGTGGTATTCAACACACCCGGTGCGAATTCCAATGCGGTGAAGGAGTTGGTGATCGCTTCGATGATTATTGCGGCAAGGAATCTGGTTTCAGCCAGTCGCTGGGCGCAGACTTTGCAGGGGGATATAGAGAAGCAGACCGAAGCGGGCAAAAAGCAGTTTCGGGGACAGGAACTCACCGGCAAAACGATCGGCATTGCGGGCATGGGTGCGATCGGCAGCCGGCTGGCGCGGGATTGTGTCAGTCTCGGGATGCGGGTGCTGGCGTATGATCCGTTTTTTACCGGTGATGCCCCCTGGAAGAATTCCGCTTCGGTGCGGCAGGTGGACAAGCTGGAGCTGCTGGTGCAGGAAAGCGACTTTATCACATTGCATGTTCCGTACAATAAGCTGAATCACCATTTGATGAATAGGAAAATGCTGAAAAAGATGCGTCCGGGTGCGGTGCTGCTGAATTTTTCGCGCGGACCATTGGTAGATGCGGACGCACTTTTGGAACAGATCGGAAAAGGAACGGGGAACCGCTACATTACCGACTTCCCGGAGGAGAAGCTGATCGGACAGGACGGGGTACTGCTGTATCCGCATTTGGGTGCTTCCACGGGCGAAGCCGAGGTAAACTGCGCCATGATGGCGGTGGAATCGCTGACGGATTATCTGGCAAACGGAAATATTAAGAATTCGGTGAACTTTCCGGATGTGCATCTGGACGGCCTTTCCGTGTACCGTTTCTGCATTTTTAATCGCAATATTGTGAATATGATCGGCAAGATATCGACCGCCCTTGCCGAACGGCAGATCAATATCGAACATATTGTGAACCGAAGCAAAGGCGACTACGCCTATACCATGGTGGATATAGGGGATGTGGATCCGGCGGTTGTGCAGGAAGTAACGGAGTTTTTGCGGGAGCAGGAAGGCATCGTACGCGTGCGGGTAATTGGAGGACAATAAAGCAGGCACCCGAAGGTGCCAAAGAGGGAAGAGCGGCGAACACAAGGTGAGTTCCGGTCCGTTCGGCGCAGGCCGCGTATTTCATAACGAGCGTGAGCGGAGCGATACGCTAAGTTATTTCCTCCAGCACGCAAACGATCCTGTAACTGTCAATCGAAGGAGAAACTTCTTGAAACGTTTGCGTGCTGGATTTCATTGCGCCGTAGGCGCCTTCAGGGATTCGACGATTGTTTCTGCGAAGATTTGTGCCTGGGCGGGCAGTGCGGGGTTTTCTTTTACGGATTGGACATTGTGGGCGCGGACTTCCCAGGTGAAGTGCGGGGGAAGGGCGAAGGTTTTGTTGATGTGCAGGGCACTGATGAGCTGGCGGCTCAGGAGTTCGGCGCCGCTGTGGCCGGTTACGATGAGGGAGTAGAGGTTTTTGTCGAAAAACTTGCGTTTGCGAAACAGCGCCGTCATGCGATTGATGGCGCTTACGAAGTTGGCGGGGAGCATATCGTTGTAATTGGGCGTAAGTATGAGGATGCCGTCGGCGGCTTCAATGGAGGGGTAGAGCTTTTCTACGACATAGTCTTCGTAGATGCAGCGGGAGGCCTCTCCCATTTTTTTGCATAGTTCGTAGGCACATCCGCGGCAGTCGCGGATGTTTTCGTTTCCGAAAGAGAGCAGATCAATCTGTATGCCGCTAAGATGCGGGCGGATGAGATCCCAGATCGATAGCGTGGCGGACGCGTCGGGTTTTCCGATGGTCCAGACGGACAGGCGCGGGTTTTCTTTTCGTACAATCTCTTGTTCCAGTCGCCGGGCCAGGCTGTTCAGCTGATCCTGCAGGATTTCTGCAGGGCTTTTATGTAAGGGTGCGCTGAGCGGGGTGAGATTGTCCAGGTTTTTGGCGGCTTCCACGAGCGATCGGCCGGGCATACGTGCACCGGCCTTATTGGCGTGATAGAGAAGCTGTACGCCGGCTTCCCGCGTGTGGAGTGCGGTGGGGCTGTATACGAAGACACCCATTCTTGTGCCGGGTGGAAACAGACCGCAGTCTTCGATCCAGCGGAGCAAAGCGGGGTCGTAGCTGTGCGACTGCAGATGGGCCGCCAAAAGGATGCGCCCGTTCGGTGTGGACAGGTCGCATTCTTGCGGGGTGCAGACGGTGTAGTCTGCAAAGGCGTTTTGCAGGGCGCGTTCGATCGTTTTGGGGAAGGAATGCGCACAGAGGAGTTGTTTCATATTTGTACCTGCCTGAGTATGTGTACGGTTTCTTCCAGACGCCGGTAGAGGGCGCCGGGTACGGTTTGGTGTTCGATCTGTAAATACCCGTCTTTCTGACGGACGCGGCAGCCGAAGTAAATATCCTTCAGGGCGATGGATCCATAAAACCATTCTCCGCGCAGCCAGGCCAATAGCGTATAGGCGCCGCTGGAAAGACTCGGTCCGTAGAAGGGTTTTTTTCCGTGGGCACGGATAGTCAGATTGGCGGTTTTGGCGGCCTCTGTGAGGGCCTTTGAGCGCGCGTCGTCATAGTCGGTGAGGGAATTGGCAATCCAGAGTCCTTCGCCGTGCGGGCCGTAGGCGCGGCCTTCGTGAAGGAACTCCGGTGCGATTTCTTTGGCATAAAAGGCGGCCCGTGCGGCCATGACCCCCAGTCCGAGGCCAATGATCCGCTCGCGCGGGAAGAAGTCCAGCTCTTTGGCAGAAAAACTGCACAAGGCGTCGACCGGGTCCGACAGGATAAAGAGGGTGCCCGTAAAGGCGGACGCCCGCAGGAGCTGCAGGTATTCCGACAGGATCTTCCGATTGGCGGCAAACTGCATCATGCGGACATCGTCTCCTTCTTTGAGGACTGCGGGAACGCCGGCTGATGCCGCAAAGACCAGCGCGTCGCATTCGGTCAGCCGCTCTTTTTCCACTACGTATACATCCGGCATCGGCGTTTGCAGGTCGGGCGGGCGGCATTGGAGCAGTTCCATGCGCATGGCTTCGGCTTCTTTTGTATTTCTGGCATACAGGCCGATCTGCAGATCATTCTGTCCCATGAGGCGTAGCCCGAGGGCGCAGTGTGCGCCGACATCGCCCAGCCCGATGATATGAATGCGGGGTTTGTGTACAGGGGCAGGGGCGGTCGCAAACGCATGGGTAAACAGAAGCTGTCCTTTTTCTGCATAGGGCTTCAGTTCCGGCACAAAGGTGTAGGGTATGCAGGAAGCGACGGCATCCAGCGACTCATCGCCTTCGGCCTGCAGGGGGTGGGTCAGCAGAAATTGCGACTTGGCCTGTTTGGGGTCACGGTTTCCCCGGATTCGTATGGTTTTATTCATCTTCGCCGGAGCTTCGTATGATGCTCGCCTCCAGTCGTTTCAAGAGGTGAATGTCGTTTTTAATGGATGCGCTGACATGCAGATCCATATCCTCGACACCTTTGTAGTCGGGAATGCGCGGATGATGCAGGACGTCAAAAATATCGCGCAGCGATACGGTTTTTCCGTTCAGATCCAGATACACCCGCTCCAGCTGACTGAACAGCTGATGCGCGTTTTCCAGACAGATGCGGCTGAAGGC
Organism: Tissierellia bacterium; assembly: GCA_012519495.1. Classification (GTDB taxonomy): domain Bacteria; phylum Bacillota; class Clostridia; order Tissierellales; family Peptoniphilaceae; genus JAAYQA01. The sequence goes on from JAAYQA010000008.1 coordinate 25,719, forward strand.
ATACAGCGCTTCATTGGTCCCTTTTTTGATAAACGAAGGCGACACATACGGCAGGAGCATATTGATGGTGGGTATCAGGGTGCCGTTAACCAGGCGCGTGTCCACCATGTCGCCGCCGATATAGGGATACAGGTCGGATTCCTTGAACCAGTAGCGCAGGCGGGGCACAAAGTAGCAGTAGTCGACTTCCAGATTTTCCGCCATGGCAAACTCCAGCCCTTTCATGCTGAGGATACCGACAAACATTTTTTCGATCCCGACGCCATTTCTCTCCAGTGCGGGCTTGACCACGCGGATCCGGTAGCCTTTGTGCAACAGATCGTCGACGAGAAGAACCGGTTTGTCGAACGCGTTGATGATTTTGCACTGATCGTCCAGAGGCAGATAGTACGGGAACGATTTGATCGTGAAGTTTTTGATGCTTTTACTGAAGGTTTTTTCCGTGTGTATTGTTTTGGTGATGGTATTGGGGACGATTTCTCCGTTGAGGTGTTCGCCGAAGGGCACGCACATGGCGGGGCCCAGCTTCCGGGGTTGTGTGGGTACAACGGGCACGCCGTTGTAGGCGGTGATCCGTTCGATCAGCTTCTGATTGATCATGCTGCGGGTAAAGCTGAGGATCAGCGTGTTGGGGAAAAGCTCGGTGAGGGTTTCTTTCATGCGCTTGCGGTTTTCCCGTATGACCTGGGTGACCGACGGATGTGCATTATAGGGTTTTTTGATGAACTTTTCGATATCCAGATTCAGCGTAACAGGATTGGAGGAGTCCACGAGCATGGTGTCGTGGGATTCTTCTTTGGCCAGATAGCGGAATCCCGACTGGGTCAGCAGATCGGTGTATTCTTTGTTGTAGCGCATTTTGTTGGTAAACAGGATATTGTCAAAGTTGTGGGACACAATATGCGCAAAAGCCTCGTTGACCAATTCTTCTCGCAGCGAATTGAACCGCCGGCTGATAAAGACACCATGCAGATAGGCGATCGGGCCGCGGGTGCTCTCCCGGATTGTGGAGATGGTCGGGATATGCCGGAAGTAGTAGTACAGGTCGATGATTTCGATTTTTTCGTACAGCACCACACAGAGCAGCTCGTCGGTGTCGGTGGCAATAAAGCGCAATACAGTGGGCTTTTCTTCCCGCACATGCACCATAATGTCTTCTTTGGTGACCGAGGTGATGAAGTCGAGGTCTGACTGCGTGATTTCCCGCGAGGCTTTGAGCGTGTATTGCGAGCTGGTGACCGTGGTTTTGAACGGGTCGTCTCGTTTGTACAGCTTGTGTTCCATGATATAGTCGCGCACCATGGGATTGACCAGATGGCTGATATCGCGATTGTTGTCGATGGAGTCGCGGATAAGGGTAGAGCTGATAAACTGAAGGTCCAGATCCAATGAGACCAGTTCATAAGGACCGGTGACTTTTTCCTGTATGGCTTTTTCGGAATGTTCGCCCCTTTGCTGCCGGCGCATATAAATGAGATGCGGCAGGGCGCGCAGCGTTTCGTTGTGCCGGTAGGCGCTCGCGTTTTCCACGACATCGGCGCCGACAAGCAGCGTGAGGGTTTTACCGGCAAACAGTTCTTTCAGCGTCTGCATATTTTTTTCGTTGGCGATATTCATTTGGATATCGGACGGGAAGATATACACATTGCGTTCCGCACTGACCGACATTTCCACGATTTTTTCGCGCATGAGATAGGGCAGGGGTTTTTTCGACCAGGAGAATTCATCGATCGATACATAGACTTCGTAGCCGAGATTGCGCACGTCGCGGCAGATCGCCAGATGCCCGAGCGAAAACGGGTCGAAGGTGCCGGGAAAGAAGGCGACTTTGTCGATATTGGGGATGACAATTTCCCCGCGTGTGAGCTGGTATTCGGTTATGCATTTGTAGATCTGGTTTAAGGAATAGGCATTGCTGAGATAGGTAAAGCCTTCGTCTTCTGTGGTCAGAAGGGTGAGAATCTTCTTGCCGTATTCGCGCAGATAATAAGCCTGGGTTTCCTGATAGATGCGGCGGGAGTTGAAAATATACGAGCCCAGTACGGCAAATGCCTCGGTATGCACAAGCAGCTTGGGTGAGGAAATTACAGAGATCAAAAGTCCGATCAGGCGATTGCGCCGCTTGTTGTGCAGGGTGGCGTCCTCGTTTCCTTTTTCAATGTATTCGTCGTAGAGTTCGATGGAGCGGCCCAGGGTATGCAAAATGGCGTGCAGGGTTTCCAGCCCGTCGGATTTCAGTTTGACGTCGAAGTCGTCCAGGATCTCGTTGAGTTCCCGCGGTTCCAGATACAGAAGGATTTCTCCCAAAAACTTGGGGATCATGCGGACAAAATTGTAGTCGTTCATTTCGAGCCCGCGCAAGAGTTCAATGGCGATGTCGTTGACTTCGGCCGGCTTCATATGCCGTACCAATTGTACGAGATGCCGACCCGCCTGTTCGCGGACAATGTCAAATTCCGATACTTTCAGCAGATTGCAGTAATGGAACGCCACATGCAGAAGATGCGCTTCGTGTTCGGTGGCGGCCATGTAGAGGATTTCGATATTGATCTTCTTGACGATCCAGGGGGTTTCCGTTTTCAGATTGCTGAGGAAAATGCCGGCCGTACTGCTTTGCGGCGAACGGAAGCAGGCCGAAAGCGGTTGCGGCAGGGGGGCAGTTTCGTCGTAGCGCTGTGCAATTTTATACAGCAAAAAGCTCTCCGGAAGGAGATCGCAGGTGTCTTGTGTGGGGATCAGCGCCTGGGCGGCTTCCTGCATACGCGGCCGCAAGGCGAGCTTTCCTTCGCTCCAGTGCAGGATGTCGAGTACAACGAGGCGGGTTTCTTCTGTGCCGTGATGCAAAAGATCCAGCAGGAAGTCTTCCACGCGTTTGATTTCTTCTTCGGTCAGAATTTCCAGCGGGGCGGAAAAAAGCGTCCGCGCCAGGATGATGCGGGTTGAGTCGGAGAAGTCGTATTCGGGCTTGAACCATTCCATATACAAAGACGGATACGGCGTGTCCTTGCCGCGGATCAGGCGGAAGAGCTCTTCGTGAATATTGATCAGATTGTATTGCAGGCGTTCCTTATGATCCAGCAGATTCACATTGGGAAAGAGGATGGTATGCAAGAGATCGTGATAGGCTTTGGTTCCCTGCAGGGTATCGTAGGAAACAGAGGGCGGGATCTCTTTTTTGTAGTCGTCGTCGTAATTGGCCACCAGATAACCGATCAGGCGGCTGGCGTCACGCCGGATGTCGTCGGCGTCGGCCAGCAGCAGATCAAACAGAAAGTGCATGACCATCTTTTTTTGTTTCAGCGTAAAATAGGAAGAATACTCGTATAAAAGATCCAGATACTGCCGCAAGGTGAGCTTGTCGTTTTCACCGCGCACGGCTTCCATCAGCGCGTTAAAACTGTCGTCGCGGGAGAAGCGGTGCATGACGGTCAGATTGTGGTCGATGGAGAAGTCGATGATATTGCGGATAACCTTGTCGCCTTCCAGGAGGGCAAAGTGCGAGAAGGGGTCTCTTTTGTAGGACGGGTCGGGGGCTTCGTTCATATCCACGGAAATACCGAGCCGTTTCAGATACACCTCAAAGTCCACCAGGCGCGCGTAGACGCGGGTGTAGCGGTTCTTTTTGGCTTCGTCCACATTGTCCAGCTTGTCGAGGATGACCTGATACGATGCGTCGAGCGAGATCACCGACATAACATCCTGTCCGTGCTTGCGCAGGTTTTTTACGCGAAAATCGGCGTAGATCAGGATGAGCGCTTCTATCGTGAGATTGTAAAGCTCCAGGTCCCAGGTGGAATGATTCGTGGCGATGTTTCCCATTTTTTCCAGGCCGCGTGCATCGTACCATTCATAGGTGTAAAAGTAGTGATAATAGGCGATCCGGCGGGCTTCATCGCCTTTGACACCGTATTTGCCGATGTCGTGGCAGAGCGTGGCACCTGCCACAAGGCCCAGGTCGATCGGGATGTTTTGCGCCTTTAGCTGGCGGGCGATATGCATCGACAGCGCGTTCACCAAAACGACATGCTGTATGGTGTTAAACCCGCGCACGGAAATGTCGATCTTCATCATTTCGTAGACGAAGTTTTCTGTGAATTCGCGCTTGAAGGTAAAGTATTCGGGATGAATGTCGGGATAACGTTCTTCGTCGTCGGTCAGAAGCTGCATGGGGTGTTCGACGAGTTCGGAATCGGCGGATTCCGCTTCCAGCTCGTTGACATAGCGCAGCGTATCCAGAAACAGACGGTGATACGGGATATTTTCCACAACGACGCGGTCGGAAAAGCCGCGGAAGTTCAGATGGATCGTGTATTCGAAAATTTCTGTGAGCCAGTCGATGACGTCTTTGTTGTAGATGCCCGCATAAAGGGGGTGAAACAGCTCTGCCAGCGACAGGGCGTCAAAGCGTTTGGCATGCAGCATGCGCGCAAACTGCGCGTCAAAAGCGGGGTCGTTAAAGAAGTTTTCCAGACTCTCGTGGTATTTATCAAAAGATGTTCGTCTGAGGGCGTGTTCGAGTACTTGTCTGAGTCCGTGATGGGGCATGGGGATCCTCCTGTGGTGCTTCGTAATAAAATCGTTTGTTCTATTTTATCACAGCCCGGCCGATATGTTGATATCCATCACCGCTTCGGGGTGTGGTAGATCCTTACGAAGTAAGCGTTTTGTAAGACGGCTGTCTGTATACGAATGCGGTTTTATGGTAAACTATGTCCGAGGTGTAACTATGACGGAAATACTGAATGGACTGGAGCGTTTTTTCTCCACGAATATATTTGGAACCTTAAGTTTGTATGATGTAATATCCACGGGACTGAAGTATGTCTTTGTGTTTATCATCTACTACTTTATCTTCCATATCATCCGGCTCATTTATCTGGATATTCGCGCAATCGACCGGGACGAAACCCCGTCGGAGGTCTATTTGCGCCTGATTACCCGGCCGGAGACGCTGAACTTTAAAGTAAACGAGATTTACTATCTGAATCCGCAAAACAGTATCGGTCGGGGCGATGAGAATTCCATCGTTCTGAAGGATCGCTTTATTTCCAAACTGCATGCAAAAATCGCGGAGCAACGGGGCGCCTATGTGCTGGAGGACTTAAAGTCCGCCAATGGTACCTTTGTGAACGATCGCCGTATTTTGCAGCCCACGCGGCTGAACAATCGCGATGTAGTGCGGCTGGGCGATGTGGAACTGCTCTTTGTAAACGAGGTGCACGACCATGACGACTAAACAGGTGACCGAGCGGTCGCTTCGACGCTCGGTTTTTCTATTTCAGGCACTGGCGCTTTTTTTGGTGATTATTTACGATGCGGAGCGCATGACGCTGAACCGGCTCTATTTTGCCCTGCTGCTGGTCGGGGTTACCTATATTGCCAATTTGCTGGTGCGCAAGCTCTTAAAGGGCGAACCGTATCTGTTTATTATTGCGACCTTTTTGCTTTCGATCGGAACGATTATGATTTTCCGCCTGGATTCCACATCCGGCTTCAAGCAGATTATATGGATCCTGGCGGGTTTCGTGATGTATTTTTTGAGCTATCTTGCCATGCGCTTTATCCCGAAGCTGGACAAGCTGACGTTTTTGTATTTCGGGCTGGCCGTGCTTTTGTTTGTTGCAACGCTCGCCGTCGGACGGGAGATCAACGGCGCACGCAACTGGATTATCGTCGGTCCGATATCGATACAGCCGACAGAGATTTCCAAAATCCTTCTGGTTCTGTTTATCGCCTCCTATTACAGTCGCTATCATCAGTTTGAAGATTTGCGGGTCAAGAATTTTCCGGCCGGAAACTATCTGCTTTTGGGCTGTGTGTATTTTCTGATGGGGCTGGCGGTTTTGCAAAAGGATCTGGGCACGGTGCTGATTTTTGCGGCGATCTTTCTGGCCATGCAGTATATCTACGAGCCGAAGCGCAAAATGATTTTGTTTAATTTCTTGCTGATGGCTGGCGGCGGTACGGTGGCCACGCTCTTGTTTTCCCATATCCGCGTGCGCTTGAGCACCTGGATCAATCCGTGGGAATATATCGACACGATCGGCTATCAGATCACGCAGTCCTTGTTTGCAATCGCATCGGGCGGCTTTTTGGGCACGGGCATCGGTCTGGGCATGCCGCAGACGATTCCTCTGGCGGAGTCGGACTTTATCTTTGCCGCCATCTGCGAAGAGATGGGCATACTTACGGGCATGGGCATTATCATGCTGTTTTTGCTTTTGTGCTACCGCAGCTATAAGATCGCCTTCCGGCAGACGGACTTCTTCAGCCGGGCAGTGGCGATCGGTCTGGCAACGATGTTTGCTGCACAGAGCATGATTATCTTCGGGGGCGTACTCAAGCTGATCCCCCTGACCGGGATTACCATCCCCTTTGTAAGCTACGGCGGCAGTTCCATGCTGGCAAGCTTTATCGCCCTGGGGATCCTGCAGTGCCTGTCGGAAGAGAGGGAGCGCGCCTAATGGAAACAAAAAGAACCGTCCGCCTGGTGGCAGCCGTCAGCGTGCTTTTTGTGCTGCTGGTTGTGTATATGACGTATTTTCAGATTTTTAAGGCCGACAAGATTGCGATGAACTCGTATAATCAACGGCTCTCTGTCGATGAAAACGCCGTGGTGCGCGGCGATATATACGACAAAAACCGCGTTTTGCTTGCCACGAGCTATAAGGATGAAGAGGGCGACAATATACGGGAGTATCTGTATCCGGTCTTGTATGCGCATGTGATCGGCTACAATCATGTGTCGTACGGGAAAACCGGATTGGAGCTTGCGTATAATAATGCGCTTTTGAATGTGGACACGCAAAAAACCTTCGGGCAGCTGAAAAACCTGATTGCCCCGACGGGCAAGGGAAACGATCTGGTGCTTACGATCGACAATCGTCTGCAGGAACGGGCCTATCAGCAGCTGGAAGGGCACAAGGGTTCCATTGTGCTTTTGAATTACCAAACCGGGGAAGTGCTTGCCATGGCAGGCCGCCCTTCGTTTAACCCCATGACGCTGGATGCAAACTGGGATGAATTGCTCTCTGATGCGGACAGCCCGCTGATCAACCGTTCCACACAGGGTCTGTATACGCCGGGTTCTTCTTTCAAAGTCATCACGGCGGCAGCCATACTGGAGAATCTGACCCGGGAAGAGCAGATTTATGAAGATCGGGGCGAAACCGTCATCGACGGCTATACGATCAAGAACTATCTGAATGAATCCTTCGGCGAGATCGATCTGGAAACGGCGCTGATCAATTCGGTGAATACTTATTTTGCCGACAAGGGGGTGCAGGTGGGGGCTTCCGCACTGCAAACGACCGCGCGTAAGTTTATGATGAATCAGGCGATCCCGTTTGATATTCCCGTGGCGGAGTCCATATCGCCTTTTGCCACCGAACGCGGGCTGACAGAAATTGCCGCGGCGTCGTTCGGGCAGGGAAAAACCCTCGTGACGCCTTTGCAGATGGCTCTGGTTATTGCATCGATTGCCAATGAAGGAAAAATGCCTGCACCGCTTCTGGTGGATCGCGTGATCAGCCCGGAGGGCGAGGTCATCACACAAAAATCACAGTCGACCCTGTCGACCGTGTTGCCGGAAGGCTATGCGAAGGAATTAAAAGATGATCTGATTGATACAGTAAACGCTGGCACCCGCGCCATGATCGAAGGAAAAATTGTCGGCGGGAAAACCGGCACCGCAGAAACCGCCTCGGGTTTGACGCACGCATGGTTTATCGCGTTTCTGGAAGAGGAGGATCTGCCGCTGGCCGTTGCCGTCGTCCTGGAAGAAGACGACAGCCTGGGCGGACGGACCGCAGCGCCCATAGCCCGGGAAATGTTTCTGGACGCCATGTATCTCGAAATCCCCTAATAGCAGAAAGAAGCGCCCTCGGCGCAATGAAATACGCGGCTTGCGCCGCGTGTATAGCGGAAATATCTATATGTGTAGCGGCGATTTGAAGATCGCCGAACGGACCGGAACAGACCCTGCGTTCATTTGTAGTGACCGGCCCTGTCCCGGCCTGGGCCAAACGCCGATTAAACAACGTGACTTGTGTTCTGATGACCGCATAGAATCGTATAAAAAAGGGCGCATCCATTGCGCCCTTTCTCTGTGCCCGCGTATACAGGGTGTGGAATACGGGCGTTTTCGTTTTTACAGGAATTTGTCTTTCAGATTGGTCCAGTAGTAGTTCTTGTCGAACAACAGGCGCTGTATATAGCGTTCTGCGATGTCGAAGCGGAGCCTTCGTATCTGTTTGAAGGAGAGCTCCATCCCGTCGGATATGACGAGTAGAGAGCTTTGATAGCGGCGTTCGGGGTAAATATCCATTACGGTGTCGTTGGGAACGACGATGGAATTATACAGCGAACGATAAGCCTTGGTGTTTAAGGGCGCAAGCGGGGTCAGCTGATAACCGTCTAGTGTGGGATAGAGGATGGCGCCCCCCGCCGAATAATTGTATGCGGTGGAACCGGCGGAGGAGGAGATGATCAGCCCGTCACCGGAGAAGTCCTGCAGATGCTTTTCGGCGATATCCACAGACAGATGCACTACCTGGGAACTGCGGTTGCGCACGACAAATTCGTTCAGGGAGTGCAGGTGGAATTCCCGGTCTTTGGTATACACATGGCATTCCATCAGATTGATGCGCTCCAGGGTGTAGTCCCCTTTGTGATAATTGTCTACAAAAAGTTCCAGATCGTTTTTGCGGATCTCCTGAAAGAAACCCAGATGCCCGGTGTTGATTCCGACAAAGGGGACGGTGGGAAACGAGGTTTTGTGCACAGCGCGCAAAAAAGCACCGTCGCCGCCGATACAGATATTCAGATCGGCTTGTGCCCGGTATTCCCGGGGTACGCTGTAGCCTTTTTCTTCCAGCAGGCGCGTCAGTTTTCGCATGGTGATCTGTGAGTCTTTGTTTTTATTGGCGATAATATTTATGATACCGGAATTCATACGATCCTCCTCAGTGCTAATAGTATAACATGAAAGGGGCCTAATTTGATTGATACCAGAGCGGCGCGGGAAATCCGCCTGAAAAACCGGGAAGAACGTCCGGTGAAGCCGGAGGTTTTGTTTGCCGGGGAAGGTTTGTCGAGAAACAGCTGGATGGAAGCCTATCGCGCAGGACTTCTGTATGCGGACGGACAGGCGATCGGACGCAATACGCGCATCCCTGCGGGGAAAAGTCTTGTGGTGCGCATACCGGATGAGCGCAGTGAATATGAGGCGGAGCCGCTTGCGCTGCGCATACTGTATGAGGATGCGCATTTGCTGGTTGTGGATAAGGAGGCAGGCTCTCCGATGCTTCCTGTACAGGGGCAGACGAAGGGGTCTTTGGCCAATGGCGTGCAGGGCTATTTTGATCAGACGGGAACGAAACGGAAGATCCGGTTTATCAACCGGCTGGACCGGGATACATCGGGGATTGTTTTGATTGCCAAGCATCGTTTTATGCAGGCGAAATGCCAAAAGCAGATGGCGGACGGCACGATGGAAAAGGGGTATCTGGCCCTGGTGGGAGGTGCTCTGGATACGGGGCGGCATATGCATATTGTGACGCCTCTGCAAAAGGAAACGGACGGTTTTCGCTATGTACCGGATGAAAACGGACGCGCCTCGCATACGGAACTTACGGTGCTTTTTTCCGGGGCGCTGAGTCTTCTTTCTTTGCAGTTGCATACGGGCCGTACGCATCAGATCCGGGCGCATCTGTCCTCGATCGGATTTCCCATACTGGGTGATGCGCTGTATGCAGGAAAACAAGCGGAACGGATGTATCTGCATGCCTGGCAGTACGGGTTTGTCAACTGGAACGGAAGAAGCATTCGCCTTCGCTGTGCACCAAAGGACTGGGCGGGTGCGCTTGGAATGGAGGAACGGCAGTTCAATGCACATCTGAACACATGATTGTCGGTTTGCAAGACATCGATTTCTGTGTTATACTGTTTTTGTCTTTGAGAGTAAACAGATTTAAATGAAACCGACATCTTTTATAAGGGATTGTGACTGTTCTGATTTGAATGGCAAGCCCCCTTGCGAGGGGACGTCAGACATCTTAGACAACGAACCCACCTTCACGTACTGAAGGTTTTCATTTGTCGTTTACCGCTCAAAGATACTAAGCTTCGGCTGAAAAAAAGCCCCATGCATCTAAATCAGATGGATGGGGTATTTTTTTCGTTCCTTGTATTTGAAAATGTATTTGAATCCCATTTCCTTCAGCATCTTTTCGGTTTCGCGGAAGGCGTGATAAATATCGGCCGGTTTATGCGCATCGGAGGCCATGGTGAGGAGTTCGCCGCCCATTTGCGCGTACAATTGCAGGATTTCCTTTTTCGGATGCGAATACGGCAGCCGGCGGAGTCCGCCTGTGTTTACTTCCAGCGCTTTTCCGTTTTCGATCAGGACACGAAGGACCGGTTCTACCAGTTCCCGGTAGCTTTCAAACGGCGGTGCGGGATTGTCCGGCAGAAAATAGCGGTCGATAAAGTCGATATGCGCAAGCGAGTCGTAGTCGCTGTAGTCTTCCAGGCAGCTCAGCATGTCTTCATAATACATGCGGATGGCTTCCTTGGCGGGATAGCGGCGACTGAGCTCTGTGTATACGTCCATATTGCGTACGGTGTGAATGGCTGCGATAACATGGTCAAACGGGGCGGAGGCCGCAAAGTCGCGGTATTTGTCCAGTTCGCCGGGCTGCAGCCCGAGTTCTGCGCCGGCGAGGATTTCGATTTTTCCCGCATAGGAATAGCGCAGCTGGCGAAACTTCTTAAAATAGTCTTCCACCCGGAATACGACGTCAATCTTCTCCGGCCCGATGCCGAATTCGACATGGTCGGTGAAGCAGATGGTTTTTCCGTTTTTCTCCAAAGCGCTTTTTACCATGTCCTCCATCAGGATATCGGTGTCGATGGAGAAGTCGCTGTGGATGTGCATATCGTACATGTTTACCTCCTGCGGTATTTATGATGCCTGCGTTTGCGCCTGCAGCCGGTGCAGGATGCTGTAGAGCCCGTTTTCGCGCAGTAATTCGTCATGTGTGCCCTGTTCGACCAGATGGCCTTTGGCAAGGACAAATATCCGGTCGGCGGACTGTATGGTCGACAGACGATGGGCAATGGCTATGGTGGTGCGGTCGCGACTGATTTTTTGCAGTGCGTCCTGTATATAGAGTTCGGTATTGGTATCGATGGAAGCGGTGGCTTCATCCAGCACAAGAATGGCGGGGTCGGCCAGAAGGGTGCGCGCAAAGGCGAGTAGCTGTCGTTCACCGGATGACAGGGTCACACCGCGTTCCATGACCTTTTCGTCGTAACCATGGGGAAGCCGGCGGATAAAGGGGTCGGCATTGACATAGCGGGAGACTTCGATCATTTCTTCACAGGATGCGTCCGGTTTTCCTACCAGTATATTATCACGAATCGTACCGGAAAACATAAAGACATCCTGCAATACTACACCGATTTCTTTTCGGAGTGCGTTCAGGTCCATATCGCGGATATCGACGCCGTCGATGGTGATGCGGCCTTTTTGGATATCGTAGTAGCGGGCCATCAGATTGATGATGGAGGTTTTTCCGGCACCGGTGGCCCCTACAAAGGCAACGGTCTGCCCGGGTTCGATGACAAAACTGATATCTTGTAAGACCCAGTTTTCGTCATCGTAGGCGAACCAGACTTTGTCAAACACGATACGGCCGCGGCGTGCGTTAAAGGGTTTGGGGCGGGCAGGTGCGGGGATCGCTTCGTCCGTGTCCAGCACCTGGAAGATGCGTTCGGACGAGGCCATGGCCGACTGCAGGATATTGTATTGTTCGGTGAGATCAAGGATCGGTTCAAAAAAGCGTTGCAGATAGTCGATAAACGCATACAGCACACCGAATTCCAGGAGACCGCCCATCACATGTGCACCGCCGAACCACAAAAGCAGGGCGATCCCCAAAGAGCGGATCATTTCCACCGAAGGGCGGAAAACGGAAAAAAGAAAAACTTCTTCCCGCGCAATGTCCAGATAGTCCCGGTTCATGGTATGGAATTTACCGAATACTTTTTCTTCCTTTCCGAACGCCTGCGTGACGGACATGCCGGATATATTCTCGGACAGATTGGCATTGATCGCCGAGAGTTTGCTGCGGGAACGGCGGAAATTGTCGCGGATTTTTTTGCGGAAAAAGACCGACATCAGAAGGATAACGGGCGTGATGCTCAGACTCATAAGTGCGAGGCGCAGATCCATGCGGAGCATGACGAGGATGATGCCGATTAAAAGCAGGACGTCCCGGATGAGATTCAAAAGCACCGAGGTGTACATCTCGTTCAGGTTTTCGGTGTCGTTGGTGACGCGCGTTACCAGGCGCCCGGTGGCCTGCTTGTCAAAAAAACGCAGGGAGCGGCCCAGGATATGGGAAAAGGTGCTCTGGCGGATCTCCAGTATGATGCTCTGGCTGGTGCGGTTCAGCCACAGCACCTGCAGATAGTCGGAGAGAAATTTGATGAGGATGGCAACCAGAAATACACCGCCCAGCTGAAACAGCCGGATCGGGTCTTGGGCCCGGAAGATACGGAGCTCTTCTTCGTTCAGCACGCGGTCGGCAGCGCCTAAGCGTCTTAGGACATAGCCTTCGGGTGTTTTTGCAATCTGTGCATCGCCGGTTTCCTGCACGGGCAGCCGGAGGTATTTTTCCCCTTCAAACAAGAAGCCGTCACGCGGATCATCTGCGGCTACAACGGCCATCGGCTTGTAGAGGCCGTTGATATGATCGTCGATCGCGATTTTTAAAACATATGGGCGCAGCAGTTCCAGAAAGGTGGAAAGCAGCATCAAAAGAGCCAATACGACAATCAGCTTGCGATAGGGGCGGGTATAGCCGATGAGCCGGCGGATCAGAGGCAGGTCGACAGGCTTTTGGGTGAATTGTTCGTCGTGCATCATGCGAGATTCGCCTCCTGTTCCAGTTGCTGCACTTCATACAGGCGGGCGTAGTAGCCGCCTTTTTGCATGAGCTCTTCGTGCGTGCCGGATTCGGTGATCCGGCCGTCTTCAATGACGATAATACGATCTGCATGGACCACGCTCATAACGCGGTGGCTCACAAGAAGCAGGGTCTGTTTGACTTCTTGCAGATGCGAGAGAATATCTTCCTGGGTTTTGGCATCCACTGCCGAAAGGCTGTCGTCGAGCACGAGCAGCGGTGCGTCTTTTACGATGGCTCTTGCCAGGGAGATGCGTTGCTTCTGTCCGCCGGATAGGGTTACGCCGCGCTCGCCCAGCACGGTATCATACTGTTCGGGGAAGTCCTGTATGGAATCGTGGACCGCGGCAAATTCCGCCGCTTCCCTTGCCGCCGCCTCCGTAAGGGGCGCATCATGGGAAAAACCGATATTGTCGAGTATGGTTTCCGAAAACAAGAACACATCCTGTGGCACATAGGCGATTTGACTGCGCAGATCTTTGATCCGGACATCCCGGATATCGACCCCGTCGAAACGGATGCTGCCTTTTTGGATATCAAAGAAGCGGACGAGCAATTGCGCGATCGTGGATTTGCCGCTGCCGGTCGGACCGATGATACCCAGGGTTTCTCCCTCCTGTATGGAAAAACTGACATCCTGCAGGGCGTTTCGTTCCTGGCCGGGATAGCGGAAGTTCACATCGGAAAACTCGATCCGGCCGCGCGGGTTTTTGAGCGCAATGGGTTGTTTTGCTTCCGCAAGGTCCGACTGCACGGCAAAGATCGCATTGAGCCTTTCCATGGAAGCAATGCCCCGCTGCATGATATTGACGATAAAACCCATGGCCATCATGGGCCATACGAGCAGACGGATATAGTTGTGCATCGCAATAAAAGTACCGAGGCTCATGCCGCCTTGCATAACAGACATCGCCCCGTAGAGCAGAAGGACAAGAAAACTCAGGGCGCTGATCAGCATGACCAGCGGTCGGAACATGCCCGATACCTGGATAAGGCGGATGTTCATCCGGCGATTGTGTTCATTTCTTTCCAGAAACTGGGCCGCGGCGCGTTCTTCGGCGACAAATGCGCGAATAACGCGGATGCCCGAGAAGTATTCCTGTGTGATATCGCTTAAGGATGAAAAAGAGTCCTGCACATCGCGGGAGCGCTTGTGTATAGTGCGGGAGAACCACCAGACCACCGCCCCTAAAAACGGCAGCGAGGCCAGCGCGATCAGGGTCGTGCGCAGGTCGGAGGTATAAATCATGACGATAATGGCGAAGACGGTCATGAATGTTGCATCAAAGGCCATCATGATTCCCTGGCCGAGTGCAAAGCGCACGGTTTGTATGTCATTGGTTGCATGCGCCATGAGATCGCCGGTTTTCTGGCGGTGAAAGAAGTGGGCATCCAGTGTCAGAAGATGCGTAAAGTATTTGTTTCGCAGTTCGTATTCCAGTTTGCGGGAGGTTCCGATGATGAAGGTGCGCCATAAATAGCGCCCGAACGAAATGCCCGCCCCGATCGCGACGATATAGAGGGCATTTTGCAAAAGCAATGCGCGCGTCATCTGACCGGTTTGCAGGAGATCGGTCGCGTATTTCAGCACCTGCGGCAATAAGAGCTGCAGCAGGTCGACCGCTAATAAAAAGAGCAATCCGAGACCGTATTGCCATTTGTGTTTTGCGATAAATGGTTTCAGTGGAGCAAATGTCCGCATAGCCGCCTCCTTTTTAAGAACATTATTATATCATATCTTTAAGGTGGAAAAGTTTTGGCAAATGAATTCAATTTGATAAGGCTTACGCGAAAATTGCCGATATTTGTTTATTTCCCGAGTCGGCGGGTATAAGAAAGAACAGTAACAACAGCAAGATAAGAATTGTAAGGAGTGAAACAAATGAGCTTAAGAGACGTATTAGACCAGGCAAGAAGAGAAAGAGAACGAAGAGAACGCGGCGATACAGCGAAGAAAATAGCGGTTGGAACCATTATCGGTTCGATTATCGGTGTAGCATCGGGACTGTTGTTTGCGCCGAAGGCCGGGAAGGAAACCCGCGAGGACATAGCCGAGTTTGCCCGCGATACGACAGACGAAGTCAAACTGCGTGCGGAAGAAGCCTACGACACCCTGCGTGAGAAGGAAGCCCGCCTGCGTGACGATATCAAAGGCAAATACGAAGATTTTGTCGACCGCAATATGACGGAGCTGGAGCCGGTAAAAGAAGATCTGCAAAACATCAAAGGCGATGTAAGCAGCCTGCTGAAAAACACGAAGGAAGCGGCCAAAACACAGTTTGTCAAAACAAAATCCGATGCGGAAGAATTAAAAGACGACGCGGCGGATGTGGCGAACAAGGCGAAGTCGGAAGCGGCCAAAGTAGGCGATGAAGTCGCTGATGCCGCCAAGGATGTAGGCGATCAGGTACGCGATTCCGCTAAGGAAGTCAAAGACAAAGCGGAACAGAAAATCGACGAGCATAAGGAATAGAGGACAAGATGGGTGCGGTAACCTTTACACTTAGTGATCTGCTCTATACCCTTCTTATCTTAGCCGGCATAGCCGCTTTGATTGCACTGGCTGTTTTCCTGCTGAATTTAGTGAAAACGCTGAAAAAAGTCAATCAGATACTCGATGACAACGAGAAGGACATCCAGCGCGTTGTGTCCGACCTACCGGGCATAACCCAAAACGTCAACGCGATTACGACCGAAGCCAATACGCTTATTTCTTCGGTCGGGCCGGATGTGCAAAATATCGTGGGCTCTGCCAAACATGTCGTTTCCAATGTGGAGAACACGGCATTGCAGGTAACCGACACGGTCGGTCTTGTTACCGACTCGGTAGCGGATACGGCACTGAATCTGAAGCACAATGTAAGCAGTGCGCAGGATTATCTGGTGTTTGTAACCGAGGTAGCGGATATTGTCCGCGCCTGGATACGGAAATAGCTTTTACAGCGCGCTTCTCCACAGGAAGCGCGCTATTTTTGTACCCGCTGGCGCCTGCGGCGCAATGAAATCCAGCACGCAAACGATCCTGTAACTGTCAATCGAAGGAGAAACCTCTTGAAACGTTTGCGTGCTGGATGAAATAACTGCGTGCATCGCTTCGCTCGCACTGGTAATGAAATACGCGGCCTGCGCCGCGTGTGAAGTAGTGACCGGGGCTATGGATTCTCTTTTTATCGTTTTCCTAAGAAAGCGTTTTTCGTGGGGAAAACATTGCAAAAGCGTACAGATTGTGGTATTGTTGACGTATTCATACGCGTAGGTTTTCTGACCGGATGAAGGGGGAATTTTATGAAAATTCATTTGATTATCAATCCTTCCTCGGGGAAGGAATCGGGCGCCCGGAGTGGCACGGAACTCGCCGATATTCTGAGCGCGCGCGGTCATATTGTCAGCCGCAGCTATACGGAGAAAAAGGGTGACGGTACGGCCTTCGCCATCGATGCCGGAAAGCGGGGCGCAGAGCTCATTGTGGCCTGCGGGGGCGACGGCACCGTCAATGAAGTGGTGCACGGGATGGCGCAGGCGGAAGAACGGCTGCCCATTGCCATTTACGCACAAGGTACAGTAAACGATTTCGCAACGCAGCTACAACTTCCTTTGGAGGCGGAGGCATTCGCGGATATGATCGACAGAAACAAGCGGATGGTTCTGGATGTGGGGCGGATGAATGACCGGACTTTTCTGAATGTGGCGGCTTTCGGTGCGGTATCAAAAATCGGACATGAAGTAGACGTGGAGGCCAAAACCATGCTTGGCAGGCTGGCCTATGTGATCGAAGGCATACGAACTGCGCCGGATTTGCTGAACACCCCGATGCCGATGCGTATTACGATGGACACCGGAGAGGTGGCAGAGGGTGATTTTCTGTTTGCCGGTATTGCCAACAGCCGGTCGGTCGGCGGGTTTTCGCATTTTGCCCCGCGCGCGCTCGTAAATGACGGGCTTTTGGATCTGATCATCATCCAACGCACCGACGTGGTCACGCTCGGGCAGATTCTGATGCGCCTGCGTTCCGGTGAGCATATTGAGCATGAAGGAATTGCCTATTATCAGGCGTCTACATTTGAAGTGACGGCGGAAAACGAAACCGCCATCGATCTGGACGGGGAAGAAGCAGGCGTTTTGCCGGCGAAAGTACAGGTGCTGCCGGCGCATTTACCCTGCATCATTCCGTAACGGATCGGAAAGAAGGAGGCTTTACATGGCAGGAACACCAACCATAAAAGATGTGGCAAAATTAGCAGGGGTATCCATATCCACGGTATCCCGTGTAATGAACGACTCCAAACCGGTCAGCCCGGAATCGCGCCGGAAGGTTTTGGATGCGATACAGAAACTGGATTTCAAACCGAATGAGCTGGCGCGTTCGCTGGTCATGAAACGATCCAATCTGATCGGCGTGGTCGTGAAAGATATCGGCATTCCCTATATGGCGGGGATTATCCGCGGGATTGAAGAGATCGGCAAAATGTATAAGTTCGATATTTTGCTTTCGAGCTCCTACGGGGAAGAAGACAGCGAACTGGACACCGTGCAGTTTATGTTTACCAAGCAGGTGGACGGCATCATTCTCGTGTCGGAAAAAACCACCGAACGCGTTGTGGACACGATCAAAGAGCACAAGTTGCCGTTTTTGATTTTAGACCGCATTTACGAGCAGTCGCGGATCAATACGGTGGATGTGGACTATGAGCAGGCTGTGCAGCTCATTATCGAATTCCTGGAGAGCATGGGGCATACCCGCATACTGCACGCCGGGCAGAAAAAGGATTCCCGCAGCGGCGCGGAAAAGTTTATCGCCTATCGGGAAGCTATGCGAACCCGCGGCTGGGACGAGCATTTTATCCACGTCCCGGGGACAACCTACCGGGAGTACAAAGAAAGCTGCGAAGAACTGGCCGCCTATTGTAAAAAACATGCGATCAGTGCCGTCTTCTGTATGGATGATGAGCTTGCGATTGCCCTGATGAATCATTTTTATGACACGGGTGTGGGGGTACCGGAAGATATTTCCGTCTTCGGTTTCGGCGACGATCCCTACGCGTCCATTCACCGGCCGAAGCTTTCCACGGTGCGCATACCCTATTACGATATCGGTGCGATTGCCATGCGCAAGCTGATCAAACACCTGCGCAAAGAAGAACTGATGAGCGAAAGCACCAATGTGCCGATTCAGCTCGTAAAGAGAGACTCTGTTGCAAAGAAATAGACCCAAACTGAATAAAAGACTGTTGTCGGTGATGCTGGGGATATCCATCGGGCTTGCCATGCTTGTTTCCACGCTGATTGTGTCGGAGAAGGCTTGGGTGGTGCGCGTCATCGACAATGTGTTCCTGGGAGCGGTTTTGAATCTGGTGTTCATGCTGTATTTTCGCATGCGCGTTTCCCAGGAGGAAAAAGCCCGGTCCGCTGCACAGGAAAAACAAAAAAAGGGAAAAACCAAAAAAGAGCGAAACAAGCTGGGTCGGGTGGAAACCCTGCGGCTCATTACTACGCATTTCGGGTGGAGTTCCTTTGTTTTGTTTGTCCTGTCGGGTTTAGGGACCGTGATCTACACCTTGGCTAAATAATAACAAGAATATACAGTTGCGAAAGTAAACCGGGTCGGATACAATGGATTTCCGGAACCGAATTCAGCCACTGTGAGAAACCGGACAGACGAACCGTCTTTATGTCCACATCTGCGCGAGAAGGCCGTTCTCGGGCAGATTTTTTATGAAGAAAGGATACGAAAAAAGACATGCGCACGTTGATTGAAGCGTTTTTGTTGATATTCACTGCCGAACTCGGCGATAAGTCGATGCTTTTGGCAATGACGTTTGCGACGCGGTTTCCGCTGCCGCAGGTCTTGATCGGGATCTTTTTGGGAATCCTTGCAAACCACGGTATCGCAGTCTGGGTCGGTTCACAGGCCGGACGGCTTTTGCCGGTCAGCCTGATTCATCCTTTGTCGGGTGTTTTGTTTCTCCTTTTCGCATTTCTCAGCCTGCGGACAGGCGACGAGGAAGAAGAGAATGAGCATGCATCGCGGCATATCTGGCTGGCGTGTGCACTGACCTTTTTTGTGGGGGAATTCGGAGACAAGACACAGATCACCGCCATGACGCTGGCCTCTACACAGCCCGCTCCGCTGGTCCTGGCAGGTACGGTCAGCGCCATGCTGTGTACATCGCTTCTAAGTATCTGGATCGGAACGCGGATCGGAAAGAAAATCCCGGAGCGGCTGATGCGGGTGCTGTCGGGCCTGGTATTTCTGGTGGTGGGGGTATTCCGATTGCAGGAGAGTCTTCCGATGCCCGCCTGGGTTTTACTTTTTGCAGGCAGTGTCTCTTTGTATGCTTTTTTTGCCTATCGTATGCAAAAGGCGGTTTCACCCGGGGAAACCCGGCTGCAAAAACGGGCGGAAGCGCTCAAACAGCAGCGGGTGTTATTGGAAAAAGCAACAAATCGCATGTGTCTGGGGCAAGAAAACTGCGGCACCTGCGCAGGTGCCGCGTGTATGATCGGTTATGCAAAAAGATTGCTGCAGGTGGATGAACGGGAAGGATTACAGGCCGATATTACCGGACTGCTGCGCAAGGAGTATCCGAAGGATACCGTGAAAGACGGCCTCCTGATTATTTTGCGCTATTATGAAACCTATGGCTGGGATGCGGATCCCGATTCACCGCAGAATCGCCTGCGCAAAATCTTCGAGAGCATTCTTTTCGGAAAAACGCTTGTAGCCGATTCCCTTACGGCATATCTTCAAGCGCTTCGGGCGCTGGATGCGTCGGGAGATTGGCCGGATCCTGAAAGTATTCTTTCACAAAAGTGAAAAACAGGCGATTGGCCGCAGAGTTCTTGTGATCGGAATGGTGCACAAAAAAGAATTCGCGCGGACGGGACAGTGCTTCAATCGGGTAGGCGGTGTAGAGACCTTCCTCCAGTCCCTTTTGCGCTTCCAGGTCGGATACAACGGCCTGCCCCATGCCATTGGCCACCATCTCCAGAATGGAGCGGGTGTCTTCTACATAGGCAATGACGGTGAGATAGTCTTCGGGGAGTCCGGCGTCTTTTAACGCGGTATCCAAAGTGTTTCTTGTACCGGATCCTTGTTCGCGCAGGATAAAGCGCATGGGCTGCAATTCCTGCAGCTGCCATTCCCTGCCGTTTTTCGGATGTTCGTTCCCGTTGGAAACAAGAACGAGACGGTCGGAAAAAACGGGATCATAATGCAGCCGCTGCGCCGGGTATTTGGCACCGGTAAAGCCGAAGTCGGTCTCTCCCAAAAGCAGATTGTCGATAACCATGCGCGAGTCGCTGTCGGTAATGGTGAAGGTCGTCTCGGGATATTTTTCGTGAAACGCCTGCATGAGTTTCGGCAGGATGAAGCGGCGGGGGACTGAGCTCGCAAAAATGCGCAGATGACCCTCCTGCGTGGCGGTGTAGCGCCGGACTTCCGATTTCATGGCATTGTATTCGTCGATAATCCGCTGCGCGTAGCCATGAAACATAAGACCGGCATGCGTCAGGGAAATCTGCTTTTTGGAGCGGACAAACAAATGCACGCCCAGTTCCTGTTCAATGCTTTTGACGTGATTGGACACGGTTGGCTGCGTGAGGTAGAGGTTTTCGGCAGTGCGCGTAAAGCTTTTTGTCCGGGCTACTTCCAAAAATGTATTCAGCTGTTTTATATCCATAAGACGACCCCCTTATAATCCTTGAGCGGATTATAACAGAAAAAAGAACAATAAACAAATCTTATGCAAGTGGAAAGCGTGGATTTATCGCGTTTATCCAAAACAATTTCCGGAAGGAGGCTTTATGCACAAACAAAGTCTGGGCAAACGTATTCTTTTTGTCACCCTCGGTGTATTCATCGTATCCGCAGCACTGCACTGGTTTTTGATTCCGTCGAGTTTAGCGGTGGGCGGAACATCGGGTCTGGCGATGATTCTCAATCATTATACGCCGAATATCCCTGTCGGAGCGCTGATCGGGGCGCTGAACATCTTTTTGCTGATCGTCGCGTATTTTGTGATCGGCCGGGATTTTCTCGGTCTGACCGTCTATGCGAGCATCCTGATGTCTTTTTATCTGCTGGTACTGGAATGGTTGTTTCCTGCAAGCGGTGTCATCGTCGATGACCTGCTCCTGAATTTAGTATTTGGAATTCTTATCAGTGCAGTAGGAATGGCTATCGTCTTCAATCAGAATGCCAGCACCGGAGGAACCGATATTGTTGCAAAGATTATCAGTCTGTTTTTCAATATCGATATCGGGAAATCGCTGATGCTGGTGGACTTTTCCATCGCCCTGCTGGCCGGGCTTACTTTCGGCATACAGATCGGTTTGTATGCGCTCTTGGGTGTGATATTAAACTCGTTTATGATCGACGAAATTATCGCCGGTCTGACGCGCAAGGTCAGTGTGATGATTATTTCTGCAGAACAAAAGGAAATTTTGCGTTTTCTGCATCAGGATCTGGACCGCAGCGGAACCATTTTTGCGGCAACCGGTGCGTATTCCGGCGCCGACAGGCCTGTAATCATGACGATTCTTTCCCGGAATCAATACATTCAACTGAAACAGTTTGTTCGCAAAATTGACCCGTTTGCATTCATGATAGTAAATTATATTCACGAGGTGGAGGGAGAAGGTTTTACCCGATAACTTGAGATGAAGAGAAAAAGTAAGTATACTGATATAGAGAAATATCGAGGAGGTGTTTTCTTTGCAGGCGTGGTATAAAAAATACTTTACCCCGCAGAAGATGATGCGCACGGTACTGCTGTCCACCCTTTTGCCGATTTTGTTCGGGATTTATTTGTACGGATGGCGCGTACTCGCATTGCTTCTTGTTGTCACGGCGGCCGGTGTGGCAACGGAGTTTTTATTTCAACGGCATTATAAAAAGAAGATTTCGGAAGCGGTATTCGTTAGCTGCATTCTTTATACATTGACATTGCCGCCTTCTATGCCGTTCTGGATGGCTGTGATCGGCATTGTATTCGGACTCTTTTTCGGAAAGCTGGTGTTCGGCGGATTCGGTGCGAATCCCTTTAATCCGGCGCTGGTTGCGCGGGCTTTTGTGTATGTAAACTTCCCGGAACCCATGACGATTTCCTGGACACAAAACGCGCACGGACTCCCCGGCGGATTTGCACGCTTCCTGCTGCCCGAGATTGACGCGGTCACAGAGGCCACACCCATGATCTTATTCAACAATACCGGAAGTACGCAGCCGTTGGGCGATATGATCTTCGGCAATATTCCCGGTGCGATCGGGGAAACTTCCGTCCTTATCATCCTGATTGCCGCAGCGTATCTCATTTGGAAAAAGGTGGCTTCCTGGGAAGTCATGGCCGGCGGTGTCGTCAGCTTTATCGTATTGCAGAGCTTTATGTATTATGTAGTAGGTGCACCGGTGGTGGATCCTTTGTACGGTCTTGTGATGGGCGGTTTTCTGTTTGCCATGGTCTTTATGGCCACCGACCCCATTTCCTGCTGCAAAACGAAGGAAGGCAAGTTTATCTTCGGAGCTATTGTCGGCATTGTAACGGTATTGATCCGGGCCTTGTCGCTGTTTAACGGAGGCGCGATGTTTGCCGTTCTGATTGCCAATACATTCGGTCCGATTGTGGATATCGCCGTACGTGCCGTTAAAAACCGGAAGAAAAACAAGGAGGCGACGGCATGAGCAATAAGTCTTTTATCAAGCCGGTTCTGTTTATGGCCATTGTCACCGTATTGTTTGCGGGCAGTCTGGCTGCGGTCAACTATATTACAAAAGACCAGATCCAGTTCAATCAGGATGCCGAACAGCGCCGCAAGATTCTGAACGTATTTGACCGCCTGCCCGAACAGCAGGATGATGCAACGATTGAACAGGTGTTTAACGATATCATAGTGGAAAAAACCATCGACGGAAAAACGGGTTACGCCCTGGTGGAAAACGGGGAAGAAGTCGCGTATGCACTGGAAGTGGCCGGTTCCGGTCTGTGGGGGAGCATTGTCGGCTATTTGGGCCTCAACAGCGACTTCACAGAGACCACGGGAATTGACTTTGTGCAGCAGTCGGAAACGCCCGGACTGGGCGGACGGATCGACGAGACGCCGTATAAGGAGCAGTTTCGCGGTATCGACATCACAAATGCCCAAAACGGGAATTATCTGGTGAACCGACCTGCGCCCGGCGGCAATATCGACGCGATCTCCGGTGCGACACAAACATCCAATTCCGTTATCAATTTAGTCAACGAGGATCTGGCATCCTTCCTGGCGAATCCGGAGGTGAAGTAAATGGCTAAGAAACCCGATGTTCGCGGCGTGATGGAAAAGGGATTGTTTTCGGATAATCCGATTCTCTTTCAGGTTATAGGGATCTGTTCGGCACTGGCGGTTACCAATCTGATGCTGAATTCCCTGATTATGGGGATTGCACTTGCCTTTGTAACGGCCATGTCTTCTTTGACGGTGTCGGCACTGAGAAACCATACGCCCAATCATATTCGCATGATGGTACAGGTACTTATCATATCCGCCTATGTTATCCTGGTAGATATTTTCCTGCGGGCTTTTATGCCGGAAATGAGCAAGGCGCTCGGACCGTATGTCGGCCTGATTATCACCAACTGCATTATCATGGGACGCGCGGAAGCTTTTGCGCAAACGAATGCGCCGTTTATTTCCATGATCGACGGTCTGGCTTCCGGCTTCGGCTATACGATCGTACTGTTGGCAATTGCTTTTGTGCGCGAGATTTTAGGCTTCGGCACGATCTTCGGCATGATGATTCTGCCCAATGCCACCCGCTGGACGCTGATGGTCATGCCGCCGTCCGCTTTCTTCCTGCTGGGCGTTTTAATGTGGATGGCCAATAATCAGCGCATCAAACGAGAACGAAAGGGGATGGAACCGAAATGATTGATGTACATCCGTTAGTCATTTTTGTTGCTGCGATATTTACCAGCAATATGATCTTCAGTAATTTCCTGGGCATGTGTTCTTTCATTGCCGTGTCCAAGGAAGTGGAAACGGCCATTGGCCTGGGGATTGCCGTTACCTTTGTTCTGACCTTTACCACGGTGTTAAACTATCTGATTTACTGGAATATTCTGCAGCCTTTCGGCCTGGAATACATGATGTTTATCATCTTCATACTTACCATTGCAGCCTTTGTGCAGCTGGTGGAGATGCTCCTGGAGCGCTATGTGGAAAACCTCTACTATGCGCTGGGGATCTTCCTGCCGCTGATAACCGTAAACTGCGCCATACTCGGGGTATCCCTGTTCATGGTGTACCGCAGTTACAATTTCCTGCAAACCGTGGGCTATTCGATCGGATCCGGGATCGGCTGGATGCTGGCCATTACCGCAATGGCAGGCGTCAGAAGCCGTCTGAATCTGAAGGCGATGCCCGAAGGTCTCGTGGGCGCGCCCATTACCCTGATCATTACCGGAATTATGGCCCTGGCTTTTATCGGCTTTTCCGGTATGGTGCAGATCCAGTAGGGGGGCCGTATGCAAGAGATACTTTTTACCGCTTTAGTGGTAACCGCGATCGCTTCCGCCCTGGCGGCGGTTCTTACCCTGGCCGACCGCACCGTCGGAAACTACGGCCAGGTGCAAATGACGATCAATAACGATAAACAGTTCACCGTAGAAGGCGGCAAGACGCTTTTAAGCACCCTGATCGGTCAGAAGGTCTTTATCCCTTCCGCCTGCGGGGGCAAGGGTTCCTGCGGCTACTGCAAGGTGAAGGTACACGATGGGGGCGGACCCGTTCTGGCAACGGAAAAGCCGATGCTTACAGAAGAAGAATTGGCAAACGATGTTCGCATCTCCTGCCAGATCAAGGTCAAACAGGATATTCAGATTGAGATTCCGGAAGAACTCTTCAATGTAAAAGAGTACGACACTACCGTGGAGCGGGTCGAGCAACTGACCAAAACCATCAAACTGCTGCGATTTAATCTGGGCGAAGAAACCATCTCCTTTAAACCCGGCCAGTACGTCCAGCTGAAGGCACCGGCTTACGAAGGCAATGACGAAGAAGTGTATCGTGCCTATTCGGTTGCCTCCAGTGTCAATGACCCGAATCATCTGGAGCTTCTGATCGGTTATACCGGGGGGATTGCCACCACCTATGTGCACCAGCATCTGAAGGAAGGCGACGAGGTCAATATCAACGGTCCCTACGGCGACTTCCACTATCAGGAAGACGACGGCGGTCCGATCATTATGGCAGCGGCCGGTACCGGAATGGCGCCGATTCTCTCGATCCTGCAATACATGGCGGATCACGAGATTCAGCGTGAAGCGATCTTCTTTTTCGGTGCGCGCACGATGGAGGATCTGTTCCTGTCAGAAAAAATGAAGGAATTTGAAGAAAAACTGAATTTCCGCTATGTGCCCGCCTTGTCACGTGAAGAGTCCGCAGAGTGGACCGGAATCAAAGGACGCGTGCCTGTGGCGATCGACCAGTTTATCAAAGACGGTGCGCCTTATTCCGCTTATTTGTGCGGAAGCCCGCAGATGATCGACTCCATTCGCGAGTCGCTTAAAGAACACGGCGTACCCGAAGAAAAGATCTATTACGACGAGTTCTAACATAAGGAGCGCACCGGCGCTCCTTCTATTTTCAAACTGTGCACAGACAGCAAGAAAGGAGTCTTATGATTCCCATTGGAGTATGGCAGGAACTGAAAGTGGACCGGATCAAATCCCACGGGGCGTATCTGACGCTTCAGCAAGGGACAGAAAACGAGGACATGGACGTTCTGCTGCCGAAAAAGGAAGTCGGGGCACGCATGAAGCCGGGCGATACGGTGATGGCTTTTGTGTACCGCGATTCCGATGAAAGAAAGATAGCAACCCTCAGAAAACCCAAAATTGTAGTCGGGGAAGCAGCCGTCCTGCGGGTGAAGGATATCACCCGGATCGGTGCGTTTTTGGACTGGGGCCTGGAGAAGGATCTTCTGCTGCCCTTTGCCGAGCAAAACGGCAAGGTGAAAAAAGGGCAGGAGGTTTTTGTTCGCCTGTATGTGGACAAATCGGACCGCCTGGCTGCCAGCCAGAAAATGCAGGGTTTTTTGCAAGCCGATTCGCCGTATCATGTGGATGATTGGGTGGAGGGACGCGTGATCGGCAGACATCCGAAGATCGGTGCGTTTGTGGCGGTGGATGACAAATACGAGGCGCTTTTGCCGGAGAAGAATATCTACCGCGCACTGGAGCCGATGACCGCCTTGCGTTTCCGCGTCCAGCGGGTGCAGGAGGACGGTCGTCTGATTCTTTCCCTGCGCGATCGGGCGGAGGCCATGATGGATACCGATGCGGAGCAGATCCGAAATGCACTGAAAGAAGCAAACGGATTTTTGCCCGTCGATGACAATACAGATCCCGATACGATCCGGAATGCATTCGGCATGAGCAAATCCGCTTTTAAGCGCGCATTGGGACGCTTGCTGAAATCCGGCGAAATCCGCTTTGCGCGCGGCGGCATTCGCATAAACAACAAAGAAGGAGGCCCACGTGGCAGAAGACAGAATTATCGCAAAGGTAGAAGGTAAACCGGTTTATTTTTCGCAGGTGATGCGCACGATCGCCGAAATGGGAGAACAGGGCAGAGAGCTGCATTCCGATGAAGGATTTCGGCAGGTAGGAGACGAATTGGTCCATCAGGAACTGTTGCTCCTGGATGCCAAGGAAAAGAAGCTGGACGCCGATGAAGAGTATCAGAAGGCGGTCGCACACATGAAAGAAGAGCTGCTGAAACAATATGCGATGAACAAGCTCTTGCGTGGCGTACAACCGGAAGAAGACGAGCTGACAGAATACTACGAGAGCCACAAGGACCGGTTTGGCGGCATGAAGATGAAGGCGCGTCATATACTGGTGGATTCCGAAGAAAAGGCGGCAGAGATCCTGGAAGAAATCCGGGGCGGCCGCGATTTCTCGGAAGCGGCCAAAGAATATTCGAGCTGTCCTTCGGCTAAAGAAGGCGGGCATCTGGGCGAATTCGGTCCGGGACAAATGGTCAAAGAGTTCGACGATATTGTGCAAACAGCAGAAATCGGTGTACCGGTCGGCCCGGTAAAGACGCAGTTCGGCTATCACCTGATTCTGGTCGACAACAGGGACCAAACCGTACCCTCCTTTGAAGCGGTGAAAGAACAGGTTCGGCAGCAATACGGACTCCTGAAACAGCAGGAAGTGTATATCAACAAAATGAACGAGCTCAAAAAATTGTATAAAGTAGAGAAATTCCAATAAAAATCATGCATGATCCGTGGGATACATGTTTGTTATGGGTATATACGCACTAATACCAAAGAGAGGAGCTCCATGATGAAAAAAGACGAACTGGCCGTATTATCACAAGCCATACTCAATGAGGTAGAGGGGTACGAGTTCTACACAATGGCTGCATCCAACAGCAAAGGCGAAAGCAAAGACGCGTTTTTGCAATTGGCGGAAGAAGAAAAGAAGCACGCGGAATATCTGCGTGACCTGTCCGACAAACTGACAAATTCCGATGAGGAAAAATTGCAGTTTGCCTACGAACTGAATCCGCCCTCACCCGAGATTTACAAATGGGAGAAGCTGGATGTAAAAGAAGCATCCCTGGCCATGACCGTTTTTTCGATCGGTATGCAGATGGAAAAAGACGCGATCAAATTCTACACCGAAGCCAGAGATAAAACGGAAGTCGATGAGCTGCGCGAGATCTATCAAATCCTGATCAAATGGGAAGAAGTGCATCTGAACGAATTTACCCAACAGTACAATGTGTATAAAAACGAGTGGTGGGCCGAACAGAACTTCGCACCGTTCTAAACGGCCGGCAAAGCCGATCTCGTCGTGACGGGATCGGCTGTTTTACTTTATAGAAAGTGTGATACTTTATGAAAGCATTACAGCAATTCTTCTACTTGCTGGGATTTCTTTTTATCAGTCGCCTACTGACCGTTCTTTTACATATTCCCGTGCCTTCCACGATTGTGGCCATGCTGCTTTTGCTGGCCATGCTGGAACTGGGAATCGTCAAGGCACACTGGTTTGAAGAAATCCAGAAGTTTTTACTGCAGCATATCCTTTTGTTTTTGATTCCCGTAGCGCTTTCTTTTGTCGGAGTACTGCATTTGCTGCAGGATACCTGGCTGCGTCTGCTGGTAATCATTATTGTTTCCAGTACGGTTACTTTCGTAGTGACGGCAAAGACCATCGACCGGATGATCGGAAAGGAGAATAAGCATGTACGCAGTGACACAGTCGATTGAGTTCGGTTTATTCCTGACGATCGGTTTGTATCTTTTGTCGGTAGAGATCATCAAACGGCTTAAACAGCCCTGGCTGAATCCGCTGCTTCTCTCGATTGTGATGGGCTCTCTGATTCTCTGGGGAATGAAGATTCCCTATGAGGATTATGCCTACGGTGCCAGCTGGATCGGTTATCTGCTGACACCGGCGACGGTTTGTCTGGTCCTGTCGTTTTATCGGCAGTCGCATCTGTTTAAGAAGCATTGGAAACCCGTATTGGCAGGCGTTGTGGCAGGTGCGGTTGCCGGTATTGTCGTCACGGTGATACTCATTTACCTTTTGGATATCCCGGAAGTGCTGCGCCATACGCTGATGACAAAAAACAGCACCGGACCGATTGCGCTGGAGATCGCCGGTCTTTTACAAAGACCGAAGGATCTTGTCATGCTGATGGTGGTCGGATGCGGTTTGTTCGGTTTTGTCGTGGGCAACCCGATTTTGCGTCTGATGGGAATCAAGGATCCCGTTGCACGCGTTGTGGCCTTTGGCGCCACTTCGCATATTGTCGGAACGGCCAAAGCAATAGAAAACAGCAAAGAAGAAGGTGCGATGAGTTCGGTTGCCATTTTGATTACGGGACTGGTGTATCTCGTACTGGTTCCTCTGCTGTTTTTGGTATGGAGGTAAATAAATGACAGAAATTGTAGTAGCCGGAGGTTGCTTTTGGGGCGTAGAAGAGTTTATGTCGCGCAAGCCGGGTGTTTTGGAAACCGAAGTCGGCTACGCCAACTGCAAAGAAGAAAATCCCGATTACCGGCGCGTGTGCACTGGGATTACCGGTTGTGCAGAAGCCGTCCGCATAGAATTTGATGAAAATATACTCCCCGTGGAAAAGCTTTTGCAGGCGTTTTTCTCTGTGATCGACCCGACGGTTGTCAATCGGCAGGGGCCAGATGTCGGTACGCAATACCGGACCGGCCTGTATTATGCGGATGCCGAACAAAAAGAAGCGTTTTTGCGCGCCAAAGAAGACGTACAGCGCACACTTTCGGTTCCGGTGGTGACAGAAGTACGGCCGCTGGAAAACTTCTGGCCGGCAGAAGAGTATCATCAGAAGTATCTGAAAAAGAATCCGGGTGGCTACTGCCACATTCCTTTGGATAGATGATCGACTTTTCCCGTGTGCTGGCCATGGCCAAAGAAGAACGATATGCCCTGCTTCCGGTGCTCATCCGACACGAGCTGCAGGCAGAACCCAACCGACTGGCAAATCTCTCCAATATAGCCGCCATTTTGTATCATGGAATGGGCGATGTCAGCTGGGCGGGTTTTTATCTGTTTGACGGATCCGATTTGGTCCTCGGACCGTTTCAGGGGCGACCGGCGTGCACCCGTATCAGCACGGATGCCGGCATCTGCGGACGCAGCTATACGAAAAATGATACTGTCATCATTCAAAACGTACACGAAGACCCCGACCACATCGCCTGCGATGCGCGCACCAATGCCGAAATAGTTCATCCGGTGCGGTTAAAAAACGGACAAAAAGGGGTAATAGATATTGACAGTCTACAAGTAAACCGATTCACTGCAGCGGACGCCGCATTGCTGCAGGCGGTCGGGCATTTATTGGAAACCATGGCTGACTGAAAGGAGTTTTTCATGACGCAATCCGGATACGAATCGCGATTGTTCCATTATTTTGAAGAAATCTCCCGGGTGCCCCGCTGCTCGGGGAACCGGGCGGGAATCGCCCGGTGGCTGGAGGATTTTGCCGTGTCGCAGGGCCTGGATTATAAGCGGGACGAAGCAGACAATGTCCTGATCTTTAAGCCGGGAAGCGGCGGGAAAGAAAAGGCACCTCCGATTGCTTTGCAGGGACATACGGACATGGTGTGCGAAAAAGCGCCCGACTCCGATCACAATTTTGAAACCGATCCGATAGAACTGATCCGCGAGGGAGATATCCTCCGAGCCAACAAAACGACATTGGGCGGCGACAACGGCATTGCTGTTGCCATGATACTGGCACTTCTGGAAGATAAGGAATTGGCCCACCCGCCTTTGGAAGCCGTGTTTACTTCCGATGAAGAGACCGGTTTGATCGGGGCGCATGCCCTGGCACCGGATGCGTTTTCGGCCAAACGGCTGATCAATATCGACTCGGAAGCCGAAGGCATCCTCTGGACCGGTTGCGCCGGTGGTGAAACCATCGAGATGACACTGCCGATCACAATGACCGGTGTCGAAGATCTGCAGGCGGCAGAGCTGTATGTGGAGGGACTGACCGGCGGCCATTCGGGACTGGAGATTCACCGCAAACGCCACAATGCAATCAAGGTATTAACCGAAGTTCTGAATCGCCTGAAAGACGAGATCCCGATCGGCCTGGACCGGATACAGGGCGGCACCAAGCACAATGCCATCCCGCGGGAAGCCTATGCCCGCTTGGTCTTTTCTGCAGAAGACAAAGATGCGGTTATGGACTATACAAA
Organism: Tissierellia bacterium; assembly: GCA_012519495.1. GTDB lineage: Bacteria > Bacillota > Clostridia > Tissierellales > Peptoniphilaceae > JAAYQA01. The sequence goes on from JAAYQA010000008.1 coordinate 56,427, forward strand.
AAAAATCGCAGACGAATTAGTCGAAGTTTATGCACAAAAAGGATACGAGGATCAGCCTCTTATCCGGATAGAAGAAGCCGCTCTACCCGAACGCGCCTTTTCTTTGGAATCATTTGAAAACGTGCTGGCCTGTCTGACATTACTCCCAAGCGGGGTATACAGTATGAGTCCCCATATTGAAGGACTGGTGCAGACATCCAACAATCTGGCGGTAGTGTCGTCTGACGACACCGAGGTGCAGATTATTACCTCCATCCGTTCCAGTGCGGCGGAAGATACGGACAAATTGCGCGGCAAGATTATTTCGACTGCGGAAATTGCCGGGGCAAAAGTAGAAACATCGGGCGGGTATCCCGCCTGGGAAGTAAAAGAAGAGTCGGCACTGCGCGATACCTTTGCGCGCGTGTTTGAAACCATGTATGGTAAGAAACCGGAGATAACGGCCGTGCATGCGGGTCTGGAAACGGCCCTTTTTGCGGATCGGGATCCGGAGATGGATTTGGTCTCCCTTGGACCCGATATGTACGAAGTGCACACCCCGCAGGAACATCTAAGCATCGGCTCGGCACAGCGCGTGTACGATCTGCTGCGTGCGGTTTTACAGGAACTATAATAACAGGAGGTTACGATGAGCCAAGAGCACAATCACACAGCGCACGATCATGACTGCGGCTGCGATCATCCCCACGACCACAATCACGAGCACGAGGAGTACGATACCATTATCCTGACACTCGATGACGATTCGGAGCTGGAGTGTATCGTACTGGATGTTTTTGAAGTGGATGAGAAAGCCTATATCGCACTGGTCAGCATTGAAGAAGAACAGGTGCTGATTTATCGCTATCTGGAAGTGGAAGGCGGAGAAGAAGACGAGTTTACGCTGGATACGATTGACGACGAAGAAGAATTTGAACTCGTCAGCCAGGCGTTTAATGAGCTGTTTATTGAAGAAATCGATGAGGAAGAGTGGGAATCGGTTGACGGAAACGAGCCGGAAGAGAATTAAAGAAAAGGGAGCCGATGCAAATGCGGCTCCTTCTGTTATGGAAAAAACCCGCGTAAAAATGCTCTGCCTGGATCTGGACGGCACGCTTCTGACCGATGAAAAGACGGTATCCAAAGAGAATGTAAACGCCGTACAGGCGGCTTATGAAAAAGGCGTTGACATTGTCGTGGCAACGGGCAGGCAATACCGTAAAGCGAGAGATTTTGCCGCCTGTCTTTCTCTGCCTGTCACCATTATTGCAAACAACGGAGCCAGTATCCGCCATAGCACCGATGACCGGCGCGTGTATTTCAGCCCGATGCCTATGGTCCTGGCGAAAGAAATCATCGGTTTGGCAAAAGATTTCGGTATCGCACCGATTGTGCATGTGGACCGGTACGACGAAGGAAAAGATATTGGTATCGGACCGGATGTGTCACAGGATGTAGTGGAACGTTACGGGCTTTTGGACAGCGACTGGGTTTTCCGGGTGGATACATGGAGTGACACCGCCCTGCGCGATGCGGTTTCGATGGTGTTTTTCGGATCGCGTCGGCAGATTGCCCGCTGGCATGAACACCTGTCGCAGCGCTTTTTGCCCCCCTATGTTATGCATCATTTGGTCAATCTGCAAAAGTTTGAAGCGATGCTGGAAGTATTGGGCGACACAGGAAACAAATGGCACGGCATCCGCGAACTGGCAAATCAAAAGAAGATTCTCCCCCGGGAGATTCTGGCCATCGGCGACGACAACAACGATATCGAGATGCTGAAAAACACAGGCTTCTCCTTTGCACCAAAGAATGCCACACAAGAGGTGAAAAAGGCGGCCGCGCGCGTTTTAGATCAAACGAACAACGAACACGCCGTAGCGGCAGCCATTGAAGAGGTGATCCTATGAGGCCCTGGCGGACGATGTCATCGCGTCTGATGGAAGTCTACGGGGAGAAGGTCTACAAGATCCCGATCAAGCTGCAGCTGACCTGCCCCAATCGCGACGGAACGGCAGGGCGAGGCGGTTGTATCTTTTGCGGTGAAGAAGGCGGTTCTTTTGAAAATGAACCGGCCGGTACGCCTATACACGAGCAACTGGCCCGGGGCCGGAAGCGACTGGAAAAAATCGGACCGAAAAAGTATATTGCGTATCTGCAGAACTTTTCCAATACCTATATGCCGGTACCGGTTCTGAAAAACATACTGACCGCCTGTCTGGAAGAGGATATTACAGGTATAGCGATTGCCACGCGCCCGGATTGTTTCCGGGAGGAACACGCGGACCTTCTGCAGGAGCTGCAAAGAAACAGCGGACGGGAAATAACCGTGGAACTGGGTTTGCAAAGCCCCAATCACAGTACTCTGAAAAAAATCAACCGGGGCCATTCCCCGGCCGATTATGTACGGGCACAGCTGCTGTTGCGGGACTACGGACTCCGGTCCTGCGTGCATCTTATTCCCAATCTGCCCTGGGACAATAAAGAGGACGCGGTAGAGGCAGCCAAGCTTGTTTCGGCTTTAGGAGTCGATGAGGTTAAGCTGCATGCGCTGTATATTGTAAAAGATACCGCATTGGGGCGCATGTATGAACGGGGCGAAATCCGGATGGGCACTAAAGAGGAATACCAGGAAACGGTCATTCTCTTTTTGCGGCATCTGTCGGAAGACATGGTAGTGCAGCGTGTGATCGGGCGCGCACCCAAAAAGAATGCACTTTTTTGCAACTGGAATACGTCCTGGTGGAAGATCCGGGATGAAATTGCTTCGCAAATGGTTTATAATGGATGGAAACAGGGTGACCTTCGGGAGCAGGATCGGGGGATCTTGCTGTCGGACGGGGCGAACTGAAAAAGAAAGGTGTGAGGGTATGGTTACATTTATTATCGGGAAATCCGGAAGCGGGAAGACGAGATGGCTCATCGAGGAGGCAAATAACGACCTTCGGACAGGGCATGAGAATATCGTATTCATCGATACGGACGATTCCCACATTTTTACATTGGATCACAGTATACGACTGATCAACGCAAAGGACTTTCATATCGACTCGAAAGAAAAGCTCTATGGCTTCTTATGCGGGATCATTTCAAAGGATTACGATATAGAAAAGGTATATCTGGACGGTATATACGAGATCATCGACTTGTCCAAGGAAGAGATCAAAACCCTCACAGCGTGGCTGGATCAGATAACCGAGGAATTTGGGGTGAAATTCTATGTCGGATTTGAAAAAGACGTGGATACGCTGCCGGAACATGCCCAGAACAACGCAGTTCTGCTGCACGACTAATAGATAAACCGAGAAGGGCTGCGGCCCTTCTTTTTTTGCGATATTAGACAATAGCAATCGAGTTATGAGATAATATCGGCAGGTAGGAGTGTGTCATGTTAAGTGAAAGAGACAAGCTGCGCAGGGTGCTGGCAGAACGAAACCGGCTGATCGACAAACTGGACCGGCGGCTTTTGACAAAAGAAGAATTCCATTCGGAGAATTACAGGACATTGTGCCGCTGGCAGATGAAACCCTATCCGGTGATTCGCTCGCTGGAAGAAGGCATTTATAACTATCAGTATTACAATACGCTGGCGAAGGAATGGCAAAGGCGCGCGGGATGTGCGCCGGAGAAAAACCGGACTCGTTTTGTGCGAGAGATCCGAAACTTTTTTTGTATGAAAGACGCATGCATTCTGCAAATGCTGCAGCTGGATCAGAATGAGCGGATCGAGGCTTATTTCGTACACACGGCATCCATAGGCCTGAGAAACCGCCTGTTGGAAATTGTCTATCCCGATAGGGAAAAGATCGTTTTACATACGCTGAGTCCGGATATATTGCAGACCGTACAGCGGATGGGTGTCTTTACGGCAACGATCCGCCGATCCAGAATACACGATTATATCAATACGCGTGAGACCGAGGAGGTTAGATAAGAGTCAATATGAGTAAACTGCTTTTGTTTTTTGCTGTCCTGTTTACCGTTCGCATTCTTCGCAATGTCTTAGCGGTGATACGGGAAAAAATTGCCTTGTCCAACAATATGATTGTGATTGAAAGCGATCATATTTCCAATGAGGATCTGAAGCGCGCCGAGGTAAAAATGTTTATGATACAGGGAAAAAAGATCCACGCAGGGGATCAGATCAAAGTGATTACCAAGTTCAAGGATAAAATTGAAGGTATGGTGCTGGGGATTGATACCAAGCAGGAAGCGCTGATTCTTGCGGATGAGGCATCGGTTATGGATATTCAGTTCGGAAAAATTGCCGATGTCAAGCTGATCAGTCGGTACGGAAAGTTCTTTACTTTCTGATGAAAAAGAATCAACGAAAGCGTCTGCACAGAGACCTGCTCCTCGTACTGATCGTTTTGCTATTGGGTTTTTTAGGTGCAAGAGAAGTCTATCAGCGCTTGTACGGGCATCGTACGCTCGTTCTTACCGATACGGTACGGTATGAAAAACGCGTGGATTTTACCGGTGCGGTGCTGTACGATCAGGTGGTAGTAGAATCGGAAGATGCGCAGATCGATCCCGCTTATGACGGGAAACGAGTCGGTGCACATGCAGAAATCGGCCGCATGGCGGAAATAACGAAGAAGGATACAGGCGATCGCAAAGAACCCGAAGAGCTGATCGATGCGATAAAAACCCGTCGTTTTGATGCGATTACCTCGCTCGTGTCCCTGCTTCCGGAGGAGACGGAGATAACGGAAGACCTCCCGGAAGAGGAGCCGGAAGAGTCAGAGGACGATATTCCTCCGCCCACACAGTATGTGCCGTCCACACCGTATCGGATAACAGACGGAACCATTGTATTGGGAGAGGCGGCGTATGTGTCGGCCAAACCGGACGGATTTGAATCTCTCCTTCCGTATGACGGTATGGAGCAAATGCGGGGGTCGGATATCACCGCACTGCAAGACTATCCGCCGGCAGCAAAAGAAAAAGCGGGCTTTACTCTGATCAACGATCACCGCTACGGGATCGCTCTTTTGACAGAGCAGCGTCTTGAGCCGGCCGGGCAATACGAACTGCAGATCGGAGATGCGGTTTTGCAGGGCAACAGCCGCAAAAACCACGGCAGCGGCGAAGGCTCCTTTATCCTTTTGGATATGGACGAAGGCTTTCCGGACATTTACCCGCAGCGTTTTATCCGGGGATCGATTATTGTCCGCGCCTACGAAGCCCTGAAGATTCCTGTTGGCGCCTTCGCGGAAGTAGAGGGGGAGGTAGGCGTCTTTTTGAAAAACGACGATGCGATTGTGGAATTCGTTCCGACACCGGAAAAAGAAGAGGAAGATGGATTTGTATATCTGCCCGTAGACGGCAGTTCCCTTCGTGTCTATGACGAAATATATCTGCATCCGTCCGGGGTGAAAGAAGGAGATTTTATTGAATAGAAAAGAAGAACTGGCACAGTCCCTGTCGCGCGTACGCGCAGAACTATCCGAAATGACAGACCGGGCCATCCAATTGGTGGTTGTAACCAAAACCTATCCGGTGGAAGATCTGCTTTTGTTGTACGAACTGGGCGTACGTGATTTTGGCGAAAACCGCGTACAGGAACTGGCAGAAAAAGCGCCGCAACTGCCGGACGATGTCCGTTTTCATATGATCGGTTCTTTGCAGAGCAACAAGATCAACGCATTGTTGCCGCATGTTCACATGCTGCAGTCCCTGGACCGGGTATCCCTGGCAAAAGCACTGGGTAAACGCCTGAAAAAACCGCTGGACACCTTGCTGGAGATCAATATTGCCGACGATGCAAACAAGCAGGGTATGGATCCGGAAGAAATACCGGCCGTACTTGCGGCCGTGAAACCATTTCCATTGCTGCGCGTGCGTGGTATGATGGTGATGGGTTCGCACACCGACGATGATTCGGTGATACGCGAGGATTTCAAACGGGCAAATCAACTCTTTGCCTCACTGAAAAAAGAAGAAAACGAGCAAGTGCGCATGGAGATTCTCTCGATGGGAATGAGCGGCGACTACCGGATTGCGGCACAGGAAGGTGCAAGCATGATACGCGTAGGCAGTGCGATACTGGGCGAAAGGAGCTAATAAGCGCAATGAGAGACAGACTGAAAAATCTTTTGGGATTAAACGAGGATCCCTATCTGGACGAATACGACGAAGTGGAAGACGATTACAAAGAAGACACGCAGGTGCCCGCGATTGCCGGCGGCACGACGGAAAAGGAGGAGCACAGAATGAATACCGTTGGATCAGGATTAAAACCGAAACTCGTGATACACGAACCGATCACATATGAAGATGGCCCCAAGATTCTTGACGATATCAAAAACCGGAAGATCGTCGTCATCGATTTTGAGACCCTCGAACTGGAAAAAAAGAAACAGATCTTTGAGTTTGTCAACGGCGGTATTTACTCGATGGAAGCGCAGATCCGCAAAGTGACAAAAGATATTTTTGTGGTCGCCCCCAAAGGCGTCGATGTAGAAGGCAAACAGCTGGATAATTTCCCGATTAAATCCGAGTATCCGCTCTAATATGTTTGTTTCTGTTCTGCGAAATATCGTCACCCTGCTGCAGCTCGTCATATTTGTTCATGTCGTTTTGCATTTTCTGCCGAATATTCCCTCGCATCCGATTACCGATGCCATACACCGGGCAGCGGAATTCCTCAACACACCGGCCCGCCGTTTGTTTGACGCGCTGGGGATACGCCGCGGACCGCTGGACTGGACCCCGCTTTTTACGATCTTTTTGTTGAATATCGGAGAAGCGCTGGTGCTGAAACTGCTCTATGGATAGAAAAAAACTGCTGGACTGGATCTCCTCTCAATCGGAAGAGAATCGGTTGACGTGCAGGCGAATTCTGGATGCCCTGCTTCGCGCACAAAGGGACGGAACCGGCGCCTGCACCTTATTTTTGTCGCCGGAACAAAAGCGGGCGGCCGAATCGGTGCTCGCCCATTTTCCGCAAATCCGTACGCGCTTTTATCCGGAAGATACGGAACGACAGGTTCTGTGCCTGACAGGCGGTCCGGAGGATCCGACCGAACATCTGGATCTTAAGCTGCTGCAGATTGCAGGGGATGGAGCGCTGTCGCATCGTCATATTTTAGGGGCTGTCATGGCTACAGGCATAGAGAGGGATCGTGTAGGCGATATCCGCACAGAGGATACGATCGCGCAAATGCTGGTCAAAGACAGTGTTGTGGGCTATCTTTGTGAAGCATTGCGACAAATCGGCCGGCAAAGAGTCCGGCTTTCAATAGCGGAAACCTTGGCGTTTACGATCCGGGAACAGCAGGGCGAAACAGAACGGATCATCGTATCATCGCCCCGTATGGATGCGGTGGTAGCTGCTGTGACCCGGCAGGCCAGAAACAAGGCGCAGACACTGATCCGGCAGGGACGAATCAAACGAAACCACACGGTGGAAACCGACGCAAAAAAGACCCTCTCGGTGGGCGATGTGCTGTCCGTACGCGGATACGGAAGATACACGCTGTTGTCGGAGGAAGGGCCTACCCGCAAGGGGAATTGTGTCTTTACCGTTTCACATACAAAATAAAGGAAACCAAATGCCATATATTGTATTGTTTATCGCGCTGATAGCGCTGGACCAATGGACCAAGTTCTGGGCGGTAGCCCAATTGCGAGGACAAAGTCCCATTCATTTAATTGAGAATCAACTGTCTTTGATCTATGTGGAAAACCGCGGGGCCGCTTTCGGTATGCTGCAGGACCGCCGCTGGTTTTTTATCATTCTTACGGTGTTTGTTGCCGCGTTTTTGATCCGCTTTATTATCCGTCATTACCGGGTACATTCCCCTTTGGCCACGCTGGCGCTGGTTCTGATACTGGCGGGAGCGGTGGGGAATCTGATCGACCGGGTACGAAACGGTTATGTGGTCGATTTCATTGCCCTGAAATTCGGCGGACTGATGAATTTTCCCGTTTTTAATGTGGCGGACATTGCCGTTGTAACCGGTGCCGTCTTAATGATCTATCTTCTGATCTATACAAAGGAGTTTGCGTAATGGTGCATATCGGAAATTCCTGGGATACGCGTCTGGAGGCGGAATGGACAAAGCCGTATTACCGCCGCCTGCGCGCCATGCTTGTAAAGGAATACCAAACCCATACGGTATACCCGGCGCCCGACGAATTGTTCAATGCACTTAAAGCCGTCGATTATGATGCCGTTCGCGTCGTGATTCTGGGGCAGGACCCGTATCATGGGGCCGGTCAGGCGCACGGACTCAGCTTTTCTGTGCGCAAGGGTGTTTCCACCCCTCCGTCTTTGCAAAACATTTATAAGGAACTGGCCGAAGATATCGGAATGAAAATACCGAAATCGGGCAATCTGGAAGGCTGGGCCAGGCAGGGCGTGCTTTTGCTGAACACCGTCTTGTCGGTGCGTGCCGGTCAGCCGCAGTCGCATCGGGCTTTGGGCTGGGAACATTTAACCGACGAGATCATTCGCCAGATCAATCTGCGCGAAAAACCCGTCGTTTTTTTCTTGTGGGGAAGACCCGCCCGCAACAAAAAGCAACAGATAAACAATCCGGTGCATCTGATCCTGGAAGCACCGCATCCGTCTCCTTTATCGGCCCATGGCGGTTTTTTCGGCTGCCGGCATTTTTCAAAAGCCAATGCCTTTCTTAGGGAAAATGGGATGGATCCCATCCGTTGGGAGGAAAATGCATGAAAGAGACCCCGATTCGTCTGGATGTATGGCTGGCAGAGCGCTATCCGGACAAGTCCCGCACACAGGTAGCCGGCTGGATCCGCCAGGGGCATGTTTGGGTCAACGGAAAGCCCGCCAAGCCGAATACGCGGGTGACACCGAAGGATGCAATCACAGTAGAAGAACCCGAAGAAAAAGAAACGACGCTTAAACCCGAGAATCTGCCTCTTACGATCGTCTGGCAAGATGCTTACCTTGCCATCATTGAAAAAGAAGCCGGCATGATCGTGCATCCGGCACCCGGTGTAACATCCGGTACGCTGGTGCATGCGCTTTTGTATCATTTGAAAGACGAATTATCCACAGAAGGAGGCTTGCGTCGCCCCGGAATTGTACACCGGCTGGATCGTGATACGACAGGCCTTTTGATCATTGCCAAAGACGATGCCACGCACCGGGCATTGTCCCGCCAGATACAGGAGCGAAACATACTGCGTGAATACATCGCCATGGTGCACGGGCACCTGCGCGAGGAAAAAGGGACCGTGATCCTCCCGATTGGCCGGAGTCGTTCCGATACCGGGAAAATGGCTGTGCGCGGGCGCGCGGCGCGGGATGCCGTCACACATTTTCAGCTGGAAGAACAGTTTGCCGACTGTGCGTTGGTCCGCTGCCGCCTGGAAACGGGACGCACGCATCAGATTCGCGTACATATGCGCGCCATTGGGCATCCGATCCTTGGCGATCCGCTGTACGGGATCAAAAAGGAACGCTACAAACTGCCGCATCAGCTTTTGCATGCGCAGCATCTTGCCTTTACGCATCCGAAAACAAAAGAACCGATGGAATTTGTATCCGAACCGCCCAAACCCTTTTCTTCTTTTTTGGCGAAACAAAGAGCAAAGTGACAGAGAGCAGCAAAGACGGAGAAAAATGACCATCCGATGTTTAGAAAGGGAACGGGCGGGTATATAATGAATTGTAACTAATTAGTGATAATTAAAAAGGAGGCAGATTCCATTGAAAGCAAGCTATGGACCTATGGCCGATGTCGACTTGGCTCTGTTTATCCGACTGAATCGCAGCACGCAGGCTATCGTGCGGGACATTCAGAAAGTTCTGCGTCGGCATGATCTGTCTCTGGCACAGTTTGCGGTATTGGAGGCCTTGTTTCACAAAGGCAGCCTGACAACCGGTGAAATTATGCGCAGCATTTTAACCACCGGCGGCAATATTACCATCGTCCTTCGCAATCTGGAGAAAAAGGGGCTTATCCAAACGCAGGAAGATCCCGCAGACAGGCGCAGGCGCAGCAGTCAGCTGACAAAAGAAGGAGAGGCGGTAGTTATCCGGGCCTTTCCCGACCAACTGGCCGTCATACAGGAGAAACTGGCCGTACTGACAAAAGAGGAAAAAGAAAAGACAACGGTGTGTTTGCGCCGTGTCGAAAGAGCAAAGGAGGAAGAATGAAAGATAAAAGAATAGCGGGTATAGTCCGCGGGCAACCGGGACGCGACGGCGCCGGTGTCAATCTGACCCGTGTCCTGCATACAGGCACACTGGAGGCCTTTGATCCGTTTTTAATGCTGGACTCATTTGACAGCAAAGACCCGGCGGATTATATCAACGGATTCCCCGAACATCCCCACCGCGGGATCGAAACCATTACCTATCTGGCCGAAGGCCGGATTGACCATAAAGACAGTCTCGGCAATGCCGGCAGCATCCGAAACGGTGATGCGCAATGGATGACAGCGGGCTCCGGGATATTGCACGAAGAAATGCCGCAGCCGGCAGAGCGCATGCTGGGACTGCAGTTCTGGCTGAATCTGCCGCAAAAAGACAAGATGACCACGCCGAAATACTTTGATATTCATTCGGCCGACATCCCCGTCGTACAGGAAGAAGGGGCCACGGTGCGCGTGATTGCCGGATCCTATAAAGACACCATCGGTGCGCAGTCACATCATATACCGGCCACCTTTCTGGAACTGTATCTGGAAGCAAACAGTGAAGTCCGCTTTCCTTCCGCCTCCGACGAAACGAGCTTTGTCTTTTTACTGGAAGGCGATGCCGTCATCGGCGAAAAGACGATAGCGGAAAAAGCCGCCGTTCTTCTGGGAGACGGAGACCACGTGCGCATCCAAAGCACCGACCAACCCGCCCGCGTCATTTATGCGCAGGCACCGCCGCTCGGCGAACCCATCGCATGGGGCGGGCCGATCGTAATGAACACCAAAGAAGAAATCACGCAGGCCTTCATGGATCTGCGAAACGGAAACTTTATCAAAGACCAACCTGAATCATAAGAAAAGGAGCAAGAAAACATGAGCAATGTAAAACTTTCCATCATTTATTACAGTCAAACCGGACACAATTTCCAAATGGCCCAATGGGCCAAAGAAGCAGCGGAAGCGGCTGGCGCCGAAGTCCGTCTCAGAAAAGTGGAAGAGCTGCTGGATACAGCAGGCGCCAAAGACAATCCCGGCTGGGCAAAGTATCTGGAAGATTCCAAGGATGTGGAAGTCGCCACCTCCGATGACCTCATCTGGGCCGATGCAGTTTTGTTCTCCGCACCGACACGTTTCGGCGACATGGCGGCACAAATGAAATTTTTTCTCGACGGACAGGGCGGACCCTGGTCGGAAGGAAAACTCGCCAACAAATATGTATCGGCCATGAGCTCGGCACAAAATAACAACGGCGGGCAGGAACAAACCATCCACGCGATCTATACCGTGATGATGCACTGGGGCGCCATCATCGTACCGGTCGGCTATACCGACGATTCGGTCTTTGCCGCCGGCGGAAACCCCTACGGAACAACCGGTACAGCTACTCGCGAAGGATTTGCCAACGATATCGAAGGCGCCGTACGCCATCAAGCCAAACGCCTCGTAGAAGCAGCAAAGTAGGGGCGCCTGCGGCGCAACGAAATACGCCTACGGCGTGCGAAATATTCGCTACGCTCATGCGAAATACCTCACACGCGCGGCGCTTAACGCGCCCGGCTTGTGCTCGGTGCGATATACACGGCTTTGCCGTGTGTGATGTAGTGGCCGGCCCTGTCCCGGCCTGCGCCAAACGTTGGCTGATCCGGGTATTTCAATTACGAACCACGCATATCTTTTTCACTGTAAGGGCGCATGCATTGCGCCCTTTTTTACGTTACCGCCGGGGTTTACCCGTGGGCGTCAGAGTGTTTTTGGGTATATTATAGAATAGTTCAGAAAGACAAAGATTTACCAAACAGGGGGTGTCTATGGCGAAGGAGAAGATGATACGGGGCGATACGTTTTGGGATGAAACGAAGGATGCGGTTCGCGGGGTTCCGTTTCGGAAGGCGCAGCACGATATTGTGATCGTGGGCGGCGGGATGAGCGGGAGCTTTGCGGCCTATGTCTTCACAAAAGCGGGCTACCGGGTATGCCTTTTGGAAAAGGGGCGGCTGGGCGAGCAAAGCAGTGCGGCCAATACGGGGATTTTGCAGTACTCCAGCGACCTGCCGCTGTTTATGGCGATAAAGCGCTTCGGAAAAGAGGACGGGCGTTTGTTTTACGAAGCCTCTTTTAAGGGCCTGGAAGAGATCAAGTCGATCTGCAGCGGGTTTTCCGAAGAGGTGCACTGTATTGAACGGACGAGCCTCTATTATGCGTCCAAACGCGGAGATCAGAATTATATAAAAAAAGAGTACGAGGCCTTGCAAGACGCCGGCTATCCGGTGGAATACCTGGCGCCGCAGGAAATGAAATCCCGTTTCGGCGTCGATCGCTACAACGGGTTATTGGCACATCAGGATGCGGAGATAAATCCGTACGCGTTTGTGCAGGAGATGCTGAAAGAAGCCGTGCGGGAAGGTCTTGTGATCCACGAGGGTTGCGGGTATCGGAAGCATACGGAAAACAAGGGCGTACAGATCGTGACCGATCAGGGCACATTGCAGGCAGATGCGCTGATCCTCGCAACGGGCTATGCAAAGACCGAAGCGGACCGGTATCTGAAGGGCATGGTGGAACGCGTGCGTTCGTATGCGCTGGTTACAGAACCCGTTCCGGAAGCCTGGTTCTGGCCGGAAGATGTCATGCTGTGGGAGTCGGCGCGTCCGTATCTGTATCTGCGCCGGGCGCAGGAAAACCGTATTGTGATAGGCGGGCTGGACGAAGAGACCGACCGGCTGCCTTCTGTGCGGCGGATCAAAAAGCGCGGGAAGGAACTCCTGCATGAACTGAAACAACTGTTTCCGCAGATCGATGTGAAAGCGGAGCGGGTATATGGCGCTCTTTTCGGGGAGACTAATGACGGCATGCCGATCATGGGACGCTTGCCCGGGCAAACCGAGTGCTACGGGCTCTTCGGCTACGGCGGAAACGGCACCGTGTATTCTTCGGTCGGGGCGCAGCTTCTGCTCGATCTGATACGGGGAGAGAAAAACCCGTATGAACATCTGTTTCGTTTTGAACGGAAGAAAAGGAGAAAATAATGGCGGATATTTTACAGGAAATCAAAAAAGAGCACGATGAGGCGCGTGAAGTGCTGCATCAGATTCATACGGCAAGAACAAAGGAACTGGATTATCTGAAAGAACTCTATGCGCTTTTAACCGGGCATCACCGGGCGGAAGAAGCGGTGGCCTTTCCCAAAGTGGCTTCCTATGACGAAAAGGGAAAAGAGCTCATCGCCGATCTGCGCAAGGAACATACAGAAGCGGAGGATAAAATGCTGGAGCTGATCCGCACCATGCAAAAAGGCGCCCCGCTTGATTTGGAAATGCTGCAGGAGATTGAAGGAGATGTACTGCATCATATGACCGAGGAAGAAGAGGATCTGTTCAAAAAAGCGCGCCAGGCTTTTTCCAAAAAAGAATTGGAAGAGGCGCTGCCTCCGTTTGAGGATGAAGAGGAGAAGGCAAAGGAAAAAGCGGAAAAGCAAGTGGGCTTATAAACCAAAGCGGCTGTTTGCTGACAGCCGCTTCTGAGTGAAGACAAACCAACGGAGTATGGGGGTCGAAAAAGGGATCTCCTCCGCCGACAGCTCCGTTCGCGGGAGCCTGTTGGGGCACGGCGGAAATTACAGCCGCGACAGTGGCAAAAGCGTGCCACAAGAACGCGGCTGTGGCACAATTTCCGCCTTAGCCCACAGGCTCTGCCGCTCACTTCGAATGCCGGCTGCGGAGAAACCCTTTTTCTCCTTTAACCATTTTTCCGATTCGAACGGCCGGAGACTCTACAAGAACGACTTTATTTACAATCTCATGCGGCTGTTTACTGACAGCCGCTTTTTTGACGCTTATTTGCAGTCGGTTTCTTTCCGTTGCACAAAAACCGCTCTTCTTTTCCGAATAGCCCGAAGGCGCCACCGGTGTGGATAAACAGGATGTTTTTTGCACCGGCTACATGGGGGTGTCCCTGTTGCAGGCTTTCGTACAGGCCGCGCATGGCTTTGCCGGTGTAGACCGGGTCGAGAACGATCCCTTCGTTTCGGGCAAAGGTACGGATAAAGGCAAAGTCTTCTTCCGTGTTTTTAGCATAGCCGGGACCGGTCCAGCCGTCAATCAGACGGATCTGTTCGGGTGGGCAGGTAAGCTTTTGCGGCAGATAGGCGGAAAAATCATGAGACAGGCAAAGGACGCGGTCGGTAAAATAGGCTGCGTCTTTTGCAATGGGAATGCCGACGATCTTTTTATTGCTACCGGCAGAAATCGCACCGAACAAAAGGCCTGCATAGGTCCCGCCGGAACCGACGGCGCAAACGATCGTATCAAAGACAACGCCTGCTTCTTTTTCCTGTGCGAGAATCTCCGCAAAAGCTGCGTAATACCCGAAAGTGCCGATCCCGTTGGATGCGCCGATCGGAAGCGTATAGGCGGTGTGTCCTTGGGCATTCTGCACGTCTGCAATATTTTGCAGAATCTCGTCCAGCTCGTTTTGGTATTGGCTTTCTGAAAGAAAGACGGTTTCAGCACCTAAGAGGGTATCCAAAAAGTAGTTGCCGCTTGGCTTGCGCTGTCCGTCATCCTGCAAAAGAAGGATACAGCGCAGTCCCAGGCGGGCGCAGGCGGCGGCAGTGGCACGTGCATGATTGGACTGTATGCCGCCGCAGGTGATTACGGTGTCGGCTTTTTGCTCCAGCGCTTCCTGCAGCGCGTATTCGAGCTTGCGGACTTTGTTGCCTGAGAGTTCCAGCCCGGTCTGATCGTCCCGTTTGATCCAGAGAGCGGCTTCGGTGGGCGGGGTTTTGATGCGGTCGATCCGGGTCGGCAGTTGGGCCAGTTGGAGTTTTTTCATGCTTTATCCCTTTCTTTGTTCCGGCCAGCTGGCCGGATTTTTCAGATCCACCGTGACGGTATCATAGGGGTCATACAGTACCTGCCCCGGTTTGGCACCTTTTTGTTTTCGTACATTCTTTTTCCGGGTGTAATCGACCAGTACATGATTTTCTTCTTTTTCACTGCTGTACAGGGCTGCCAGCCACGCCGCTTCCATCTGCGTGCGTTTGGGCAAAGGCTCTTTGTCGGCGCGCACAATCACATGCGAACCGGGTACGTCTTTGGCGTGAAAGAAAAAGTCGTCTTTGCCGGCGGTGCGCATGGTCAGCTGATCGTTTTGCCGGCTGTTCTTCCCGACATAAATCGTATAGCCGTCAGAAGAGACAAACTGGTACGGTCGTGAACTCTCCCTGCGCTTTTTTTGGGGACCCTTTTTGCGAAGAATCCCTTCATCGGTCAGTTCTGCGCGGATCTCGTCTGCTTCTTCCCGCGTTTGCACCAGGGAAAGATCCTGCAGCACCTGCCGGAAATACGCAATCTCCGATTCCACACGCGGCAGGAGGACTGCCAGGCGCTTTTCCCGGCTTTTCTTTTTGGAATGGGCTTTGTAGAATTTCTGTGCGTTTTGCCAGACATTCTTCTTCGGATCCAGAGGAATCGCGATCATCGGCGTGTTCTCGTCAAAATAATTCAGCACTTCGACCTCGGTGGCACCACGCTGTACAGCGTGACTGTGTGCGGACAAAAGATCCGCATAGAGCAGATCCTTCTCCCGGTCCAGACTGTCTTCATATTCGTTTTGCATTTTTGCGGCCTTTGCCTGTGCCCGCTCCAGAAGCCTTCGCACGGTTTGGGTGAGACCGCGTCCCGGTGAATCGGTCGGCGCCTGTTCCTGTTTTTTCAGGCGATAGCTTTCCACGCAGGCACTCATGGACGGACAAGCCCGGATATCTTCACCCAGATGATGCAGCGGGTAGGCATAAAAGGCCTTACCCGCACCCATGATAGAGGGCTGATAGCTGTGAGAAAGCAGTTTCTCGCGAAAATCCGCCAGTGTTTTTTCCAGGCGGGTGCGTTCCGGTCCGGTCAAGGCCGATGCCGGACGGGAGGGGTCAATCTCAGCCTGATAGCACAGTTCCCGCGTAAGCGGCGGTCCGAATCCTTCATAGCTTTGCAGCAGCCATTTCTGTATGCGCAAAGCCTCGTTTTCTCCCGGCAGGAGCAGCGTATCCAAAAGCGATACTTTTCCGCTCGGAAAACCGGTATAGGGCATACCCGGATACACCGGACGCACACTGGATATGTCGCCGCTTATCCGTTTCATCGGTTCAATGATCGTTTGCCGGGCATCCAGCAAAAAGATATTGGCATATTTTCCCATCAGCTCGGCCAGCAGCACTTTTTTTGTTTCCACACCCAATTCGTCCCGGGTGTCAATCTCCCATTGCATGACGCGGTCGATGCCGATCTGGCGGATGGCACGAATCCGGCCGCCCTGCAGATGTTTGCGGAGAACCATGCAAAACTGCGGCGGTTTTTCGGGATTCTCAGGTACATGATCCGCAATATAAACATAGGGCGTATTGCCTGCCGTATCCAGCAGCAGCTTGTAATTCTTACCGCCTGCGTAAACGTCCAGACGCAAAAGGGCGGCCCCCGGCTGATGAATCCGGTTAATCCGCCCGCCTCGCAGAAGCGTGTCCAATTCATTTGTCATCGCGCGGGTTACAATCCCATCAAAACTCATGCTGTTTGCCTCACTTTCTTCTTTTGTAAGTATACCACAGGGAAGCTGTGTCGAATCTGTCATAAAATTACGCATTTGCGAACGATTTATTCTATAATGGAACAAACAGGGGGGATGTATATGAGAAGCATGACCGGATTCGGTCGGGCCGAGGGAACAATCTGCGGTCTGATGATCGAAGTCGTTGTGCGATCGGTGAACCATAAATCGCTGGATATAAATTTTCGTCTGCCGCGCCGTTTGTACCCGATGGAAGCGGCTATGAAAGAATGCCTGCAAAAGGAAGTGTCCCGGGGCCGCGTGGAAGTATTTGTACAGATCCGCACGGGCGACGCGCCGCTCAGCCATGTCACACTGGATACGGCGCGCGCGGACGGCGTAAAACACGCTCTGGATGAAATGCAGCGCCGCTACGGGATGAAAGAACCCGTTCGTTTGCAGGATCTTTTACTGGTGCCGGACTTACTGATGGAAGAACCGACAAAACTGGATGAAGGCATTTTGCAGGAAGGACTGCTTTTGATTCTGCAGGAAGCCCTTGATGCGTTTGTCGCGATGCGAAAGCAGGAAGCAGAGGGCCTGCGGGCGCAGCTGGATCATAATATCCGCAGTATCAAAGAGAGTATAACCGGCCTGCAAGGGGTTTTGCCGGAGATACAAAAGGAAGCAAAAGAAAAGCTGGAAAAGAAAGTGGAAGATTTTCTGAAAGACAATCCCGACTGGCAGGAAGGACGTGTGCAGCAGGAATTGCTCTTTTATTTGGACAAGTCCGATGTACAAGAGGAGCTCACGCGCTTGTCGTCCCATGTGGCTCAATTCGGATCGTTGTTGGATACAGAGGGACCGGTCGGAAAGAAACTGGATTTTCTTTGCCAGGAAATGAACCGGGAAGCCAATACGATCGCATCCAAGTCGCAGCATCTGAAACAAACCGATGCCGCTATTAACCTGAAAGTGGATATCGAGCAAATGCGCGAACAAATCATGAATCTGGAATAGGGGGAGTCAATGGCAGAGAAGAAAGGCTTTTTACTGGTGATCAGCGGCCCGTCGGGCGTAGGAAAAGGAACCGTGTGCACCACGCTGATGGCAAGTCATCCGCAATTAAAACTTTCCACTTCCGTGACGACAAGAACCAAACGGCCGGAAGAAAAAGAAGGCGTCAGTTACTATTTTAAAACAACCGAAGAATTTGAAAACATGATCCGTGCCGACGGTCTGCTCGAATACGCGAAAGTGCACGGCAATTTTTACGGCACACCCAAGGACTTTGTCAATCAGCAGATCGAGCAGGGAGAGATCGTCATTTTGGAGATCGACGTACAGGGAGCCCTGCAGGTAAAACAGAATCATCCCGGTGCCGTATTTGTGTTTTTGTTGCCGCCGGATATGGAAGAGTTGCGCCGCCGGATTGTCACCCGCGGTACGGAAACCCAGGAAGTCATCGAATTGCGCATGAAAAATGCCCGCAACGAAATTTCCTACATTCACAAATACGACTATATTGTGATCAACAACGAGGTGCAATCCGCAGCCGAACAGATCTACACGATCATCCGGGCGGAACGGATGCGCGTTGTCAACAATCCGCATATTGAAGAAAGCATGAGATAGGAGAAAACATGAATATACCTTCCTTTAAAGATTTAGAAGAAATTACCAGCTCACGCTATGCCATGGTAAATGCAACGGCAAAGCGTGCGCGAAAAATCGTGGACGGCTCCCAAAAGCTGATCGAAACCGACAGCTTCAAGCCGGTGAGTATTGCCATTGAAGAAATCCTGGAACACAAAGTGGAAATTGCCCACGACGAACCCGGGTCGGAAGGCGATGAATAAGCGCATTCTCCTGGGCGTCACGGGAGGTATTGCCATTTACAAAACGCTGGATCTGATCAGCCGGCTGAAAAAGAGGAACGTCCATGTGGATGTCATTATGACGCGGCATGCGATGGAATTTGTGACACCGCTGACCTTTGAAACCATGGCGCGTGCCAAAGTGCATACCGACGGCTTTGACCGGGAGAATCCCGAAGCGGTGGAGCATATCCAATTGGCCAAAGACGCCGATGTGTTTCTGATTGCCCCCGCTACGGCCAACTGTATGGCCAAGCTGGCACACGGTATCGCGGATGATCTGTTGAGTACAACGGCACTGGCAGCCACCTGTCCTTTAATGCTGGCTCCGGCTATGAATACAAAAATGCTCAAGCATCCGGCCACACAGAAGAATATGCAGATCCTTGCCGAACGCGGCGCGCAGTTTATTGCCTCCGGGCAGGGCTTTTTGGCCTGCAACGAGATCGGGGAAGGCCGCATGGCCGAACCGGTGGAAATCCTGCAGGCGCTGCGCGATCACTTCACCAAAAAGGATCTGCAGGGCTTGCGGCTGATTGTAACCGCCGGCGGCACCCGGGAGAGTCTGGATCCGGTCCGCTATCTGACCAATCACTCCAGCGGGAAAATGGGGTGGCATCTGGCACATCGCGCACTTTTGCGCGGGGCCGAAGTGATATTTATCACGGCAGCTTCCCTGCCTGCCTTAAAAGGGGCCAAAACCGTCCGCGTCCACACGACGATGGAGATGCTTGCAGCTGTACAGGAACACTTTGCCGATGCCGACGGCCTCTTGATGGCGGCTGCGCCGTCCGATTACCGCCCGGCGGTCGTCCGGGAACAGAAAATCAAGAAATCCGACGATACGATGACGGTGGAATTTGTGCGCAATCCCGATATTCTCAAGACGGTCACAAAAGACAAAACGCATCAGTTTGTGGTAGCCTTTGCGGCAGAAACAGAGAATCTGACCGCTTATGCGGCAAAAAAACGGCAGGAGAAAAAGGCCGACCTCATTGTCGCAAACGATGTAACGCAAGAGGGCGCCGGTTTTGCCACCGACACCAATATTGCCACACTGATCGATGAGAACGGGGAAGTCGCCTTGCCGAAAATGCGCAAAGCCGCTTTGGCCGATCGCATACTGACCCGCGTTTTACAGGGAAAGAACGCGAGTTTATGAGCTTTGCCCGCATTGTCGTCCTGCAGGATCACCGCAGTACGGATCAGCTCTACACGTACCGTATTCCGCCCTGTTTTTCCGAAGAAGCGGAAATCGGCAAACGCGTTCTCATTCCGTTCGGTCGGGGCAATCAGGCCATTACCGGCTATATTGCAGAAATAACCGGCGTGCCCCCCGCCTTTGCCACAAAAGACATTGTGGATGTATTGGATGTGGAGCCGGTGGTTTCAAAAGAACTGATGGAAATCGCGTTCTGGCTGCATACAACGACTCACTGCAATCTGTACCGCGCTTTCCGTGCGGTCAGTCCGCCGGGCGATGAAAAGAAGATTCGTGCCCTGTATCGATTGTCTTCCGGCGAAGAATGCACAAAAGAAACGCTCACCGAGCGCTGGGGTGCACAGACGCCCGCGCGGCTGCGGCAGGGCTTGCAGGACAAAACGATCCGCCTGTGGTATGAGATCGAAGCCGAAGGCAAATACAAAAACGAAACGCGCGTATTTTTAACGGGAAACAAGGATCATCTCCCCGATGAACGGGCGCACAAGCAGCGCGCCGTACTCTCGTATTTGCAGGAACACGGAGAAACAGCGCGGCCCAAACTCCTGCAGGCGCTCGCGACCAGTTCTTCGGTATTAAACGCGCTGAAAGAAAAAGGTCTGGTCGACTGGCACGAGGTACGGGTGCGCCGCCAGGTCATAGAAGATACAGATAAACCGCGTACAGAACCGCTCCCGCTGACAAACGAGCAACAAAACGCCTATGAAACCATCATACAGCAAACGGGCGGGGCTTTTCTGGTTCACGGCGTTACCGGAAGCGGAAAAACCGAGCTCTATCTGCAATTGGCGGAAGAAACCCTGCGCCGCGGAAAACAGGCCATTGTACTCGTGCCGGAGATCAGCCTCACCCCGCAGACGATCGCCCGCTTTACCGGCCGGTTCGGAAAAAAGATCGCCGTTTTGCACAGCAGGCTGAGCCCGGCAGAACGGTTTGAGCAGTGGAAACAGATCAAAAACCGGGAAGTGGAAATCACCGTGGGTGCGCGTTCGGCTGTCTTTGCACCCTTTTCGGATCTCGGCCTGATTATCATTGACGAAGAACAGGAAGACAGCTACCGTTCCGAAAACCACCCGCGCTATCATGCGACGCAGGTAGCCGGAAAACGGGCGGAACAGACAGGCGCCACCCTGGTTTTGGGGACGGCCACTCCCCGTATCGACACCTATTTCGCGACACAAAAAGAGATAATCCGGCTGCCGCTGACCCAAAGGGTGAGGGAACGCCGGGTTCCGACCGCAGAAATCGTGGACATGAAAGAAGAATTGCGCGCGGGAAATACGTCGATGTTCAGCCGGCCGCTGCGGGCTGCATTGGAACAAACTCTAAAACGAAACGAACAGGCAATCCTCTTTTTAAATAAAAGAGGCCATTCTTCTTTTGTATTTTGCCGCAAATGCGGTTTTGTTAAACGCTGCGACGATTGCGACGTGTCTATGACCTATCACCGGCATGCGGATTTTCTGATTTGCCATTACTGCGGAAAAACCGCGCGGATTCCGCGCGTCTGTCCGGAATGCGGCTCCAATGCCATCGGACATTTCGGCGCCGGCACCGAACAGGTGGAAAGTTACACAAGAGATCTGTTTCCCGAAGCGCGCATCGCGCGGATGGATGCCGATACCACAACAAAAAAGGGTGCCTATGAACGCTTCTACAAACAAATGCGCAAGCGGGATATCGACATACTCATCGGCACACAGATGATTGCCAAAGGACTGGACTTTGAAGGCGTTTCCTTGGTAGGGATTCTTATGGCGGATATCAGTCTTAATCTGCCCGACTATCGCGCCAATGAACGGACCTATCAGCTGATATCGCAGGTGTCCGGCCGTTCGGGGCGGGGTGATGTTGCCGGTCGCGTGATTCTGCAAACGTATCACCCGACGCATTTTGCCATACAAACGGCCGCACAAAATGATTACGAACGCTTTTATGAAAAAGAGATTGCCCTCAGGGAGCATTTCTCCTATCCGCCGTTTGTCTCTTTGGTGACGATCATTGCGGCGGCAAAAAAACCCGAACCCGGTCCGGCCGCGCTGCGGGAGATCACCGGCGCGATGCGCGCGTTTATCCGCGCAAGAGAACTGGATTATGTCCAGCTGATCGGCCCTTCGCCGTGTTCCATTCCACGTCTCAGAAACCGCTACCGGCATCAGCTGGTTTTAAAGATCAAGGACCACGACGAAGAACTGCACAAAATCGTCAGCTGGCTGGAAGAGCGCTTTTATGCCAAGTGGGCAAAAAAAGAAGTCAATTTACAATTTTTTATTGAATCCTGAACGAGAGCACCTGCGTTTCAGACAGAAAGGAAAGCTATGGCATTACGAAATATCCGAAAAGAAGGAGATCCCATACTCCGAAAAATCAGCAAGCCTGTGGGGAAGATCACCCCGCGGATGAAGGAACTGGCAGAAGACTTGCTGGAAACGATGGATGCAGCGGAAGGAGCGGGGCTTGCCGCTCCGCAGGTGGGCGTCTTGCGCCGTATGGTTGCGGTGCATTTGGAAGACGGCCCGCAGATTCTCATCAATCCCGAGATTATAAACGAAGAAGGCGAATGCACAGAGATCGAGGGCTGCCTGTCGATTCCCGGTTTTGCCGGCACGGTAAAACGCCCGCAGAAAATCACGGTGCGCTATCAAACTCTGGAAGAAGAAACCGTAGAGACAGACGCGGAAGACTTTTTTGCCAAGACCGTCTGTCATGAGGTGGATCATCTGAACGGAATCCTGTTTCGCGATCTCGTCGTGGAAGAAGTCGATATAGAAGACATACAGGAAACAGAAGACAAGGAAGAAAATGAAGAAGCTTAAGATCTGCTTTGCCGGCACGCCGGAATTTGCCATCCCGAGCCTGGAGCTCTTGCATGAAAAGGCGGATGTCGCGCTTGTTTTGTCCACACCGGACAAACCGCGGCACCGGGGGAAGGTAACGCCGACACCGGTTAAGAAGCGGGCAAACGAATTGGGGATTCCCGTTTTGACTCCTGCCGATGTGAATGCACCGGACGTTTTGGAAGAACTGTCGGGCTTTGCATTTGACTTTATTGTGGAAGTGGCCTACGGAAAGCTGTTGAAACCCGGGTTTTTGGCGCTGACGCCGCAACGCGTGCTGAATGTGCATCCGTCGCTTTTGCCGAAATACCGCGGCGCGGCACCGCTCGTCTGGCCGATACTGGACGGAGAAACGGAAACCGGCATCAGCATCATGCTGGTGGATGAAGGCATGGACACAGGAGATGTCCTGCTGCAGACCGTGCTGCCCCTGGAGGGGATGACTGCACAGACTTTACACGATACCCTCGCCGTGGACGGAGCGGAAGCGCTGTGGAGGGTTCTGTCCGACTATCCGTACTATTTTGCCAAACGGATCCCGCAAACAGGTCCCCATACCTATGCGAAAAAGATCGAGAAAGCCATGGGGCATCTGGATTTCACACAAAACGGCGAGCAGATCGACCGGAAAATCCGGGCGCTGAACCCCTGGCCGGGCACCTTTGTCCTCTTTGCCGGCAAGCGCATGCAGATCCTTCGTGCAGAAATCCGGCCCAAAGATAACCCGGCAGCGCCTGCCATTGTTTACCGTGCCGATGAAACAGGTATATATATCAATAGTGCGGATGCATGCATTCGCATACTTGAAGTGAAGCCCGAGGGCCGGCGCAGCATGCCCGTTGCGGATTATTTGCGCGGCAAGCCGCTGCAAGTCCCTCAGACTTTAGATTAGAAGGAGTATACCATGACACCAACCACCACATTTTTGCTTTTAATCGGCGCGATGCTGTTCGGGATGTTTGCCCAGTCGAGAGTGCGGTCCACATTCAGTCAGTTCCTGCAGGTACCCACAAACGGCGGCTACACGGGTTTTCAGGTCGCCCGAACCATGCTGGATCAAAACGGACTGTCCAATGTACCCATTGAACGGGTCCCCGGCGAACTGAGCGATCACTACGATCCGCGCTCCAATGTCCTGCGCCTGTCCGATCATGTCTACCACGGGACCAGCATTGCATCGGTCAGCGTAGCGGCACACGAAGTCGGCCATGCCGTACAGGATGCCGAAGGCTACGGCGCGCTTCGTTTTCGCAATCTGCTGGCGCCGATTGTGGCATTCGGTTCCAATATTGTGATGATTCTGATCCTGCTGGGACTGTTTTTACGCATTACCGGCCTGTTTGACTTAGGACTCATCATCTTCGGTCTGATCCTCGTGTTTCAGCTGATCACCCTGCCGGTGGAATTTGATGCCAGCAAACGGGCGCTCGCTGCACTCGAACAGGGTTTTATCCGGCCGGAGGAAGAGCCCGGTGCAAGAAAAGTGCTGAACGCTGCAGCGATGACCTATATTGCTGCCACCCTGGTATCGGCCGCGAATCTGCTGCGCTTTTTGTCTTTGCGCAATCGCCGATAAACGATACGACCGGAGCGAGGTTCCGGTCGTTTTCAATGGGAGATACCGATGAAAGAAAGAGAAATAGCCCTTCACTGTCTTGCGGATATTACAGACGGCGGACAGTTTGCAAAACGCGTATTGGAACAACAGTTAAAGAACCGGGATGAACGGACACAAGGTTTTGTCCGGCATGTGGTCTACGGCGTGCTGGACCGAAAAGAGGAACTCGATCAGGCCATCGACCGCGCCAACCGGTCCGGCAGAAAACGACTGGATCCCGTAATACGAAATATTCTGCGTCTGTCCCTGTATCAGCTATGGTATATGGATAAAACCGCCCCGCACGGAGTCGTAAACGATGCGGTGCATCTTGCAAAAAAACGCATGCCCCGCTATGCGGGCTTTGTCAACGGCCTCTTGCGTACGCTGCAAAAAGACAGCGCACACAAGACTCCGTCGGCGTCGGTACCGGAGTGGCTGGAAGAGAAACTGACTGCCGTTTACGGAAAAGAGAAAACCGAGGCGCTCCTTTTTTCGATCGCACAGCCGCCACGCCTTTCCATTCGCATCAATCCGCTGCGAACGACCCGGCAACAACTGCAAGAGGACTTTTTGCAGCACGGTATGGTCCTGCGCCCTTCAGCCTGGCCGGGTGGACTGTTCATTGTGGAAAAACCGCGGGATATTTTTTCTTCTCCCATGTATAAAGACGGGCATTTTACCGCACAGGACGAAGCCGCCGCCCAGGTGGTGCTCCATGCGGGTGCCAAGCCGGGAGAATCCTGGCTGGATGTATGCGCGGCACCCGGCGGCAAGAGCACCCAACTGGCGGAAACCATGCAGGATCGCGGGACAATTGTCGCCTGCGATCTCTATGCGCAAAAAACGGAGAAGATCCAAACACATGCGGCGCGCCTGCAGCTGCAATCTATCAAAACCCGGGTGCAGGATGCCACCGTACGGGTGGAAGAATGGGAGAAAGCCTTTCACGGTGTTTTGGTCGACGCACCGTGTTCCGGGCTCGGTTTGTTGCGCCGCAAACCCGATATCAAAGTACACCGCAAACCGGAAGACATCAAAGAACTACTTGTGCTGCAAAAAGATATTCTCAGACAGGCCGCACAGTATGTCCGGCCGGGCGGCAAGCTCGTATACAGCACCTGTACGCTTTTACCGGACGAAAACGAGGAGCAGGTGCGCCGCTTTCTGGCACAGCATCCGGACTATGTGCCCGACGGAAAAGACTTTGAACGGCGGATCGATATGACCGAAAGCGGAGCGGACGGCTTTTACATGGCGCGCCTGCGCCGTAAATAAAGAAGCCGGCAAAAGCGGTTTGGTTTGGCCTTTTGTGACTTAATTTTGTATGACGCGCAAACAATTTCTCGGATATGGTATAATCTTTTGCGTGGAGGAAGCATGCAAACAGAACTGAACGGACTACAACAGAGTGATTTGCGCGAATGGATGCAAACGATCAACGAACCGGCTTTTCGCGGGAGTCAGCTCTTTACGCATTTTCATAAACACGGACAAACCGATTTGTCGTATATTACCGGCTTTGGTGAAGCACTGCGAAAAAAGGTGGCAGCCAACGGCCGGGTAGACGGCGCGGAAATTATCCGAACCTTGCCGGCCAAAAACGGCCGGTCGATCAAATACGGCCTGCGCCTGTCGGATGACCGGATCGTGGAAGCGGTTTTTATGCGCTATCCAACGCATAATACCCTGTGCATATCGACACAGGTAGGCTGTGCCATGGGCTGTGCCTTTTGCGCGTCGACCAAAGACGGGCTGATACGGAATCTGCGCACCGGTGAAATGACGGCGCAGGTATATGCAACCGAGAGGGCTTCCGGGGAAACGATACAGAATCTTGTCCTGATGGGCATCGGTGAACCGCTGCAAAACTACACGAATACCGTCGCGGCGCTGCGCATACTGCATGACCCGGACGGCAAAGGCATGAGCTATAGAAATATCAGCCTGTCAACCTGCGGAATCGTGCCGAACATGCGCCGGCTGGCAGAAGAAGACATGCCGATCAATCTCGTGATTTCCCTGCATGCGGCAAATGATCGCAAACGAAGGGAGATTATGCCGATAGCCGAACACTATACGATACAGGAAGTGATCGCTGCGGCAGACGACTATTTTGAAAAAACCGGCCGGCGGATCAGTTACGAATACACGCTGATTCCCGGTGTAAATGATACAGAAAACGATCTGAAAGAACTGATCCAGCTCCTGAAAGGCAGGCAGGCGCATGTGAATCTGATCGCCTATCATCCGATCAAGGAGTATCAAAAAACCAGACCGGATGCCACAGCGCTGCAGCGTTTTTCCGCGCGTCTGAATGCCGGGGGTATACGTACCACCGTGCGCAAAAGCATCGGGCTGGAAGAACAGGGGGCGTGCGGGCAATTGCGCGCACAGGAAAACCGAAGGCAGGAAGTGCAGTATGGAAATTCAGACAAGAACCGATAAGGGACGCGTGCGCCCCGTCAACGAAGACGCCGTCTTACACTTTACGGCCGAACCGTACGAGATCATTCTCCTTGCAGACGGACTCGGGGGACACCGGGCAGGGGAGGTAGCTTCGCGCATGGTCGTGGAAAACATGCGCGACTATCTGCTGCAGCATGATTTGAACAATATGCCGCAGGTTCTCAAAGACGCCGTAACATATGCGAACGAACAGGTGCATCGTTGTCAGCAGGAAGACGCCAATTACGCCGGGATGGGTTCCACCCTCGTAGCGGCGATCGCCAATGAAAACGCGGTGCATATTGCCCATGTGGGCGACAGCCGCGCGTATTTGTGCAACGAAGACGGGCTCGTGCAGCTTACGATCGACCATTCCGTTTCCAACGATATACGCAACAGCGGGCAGGTCAACGAAAATCTGCGTCATATGCTGACGCGTGCCATGGGAACCGAACCCACGATCCATGCCGATTTCCAGAAAATCGAACGGCAGCCGGGTTCGATCCTTTTACTGTGCTCGGACGGTCTGACAAACGAAATGACGACAAAGGAAATCAACGAAGTTCTTTGCGGAGAGGGAACGCTGGCTGAAAAGGCGGACACTCTCATCGCGACAGCCAACGAAAACGGAGGCAGGGACAATATCACCCTGGCGCTTTGTATGCGGAAAGGAGAAACGGCATGAACCATATCGTACTGGCCGGCCGTTACGAACTTCTTGACAAAATCGGAGAAGGCGGCATGGCGGAAGTCTACCGCGCCGTCGATCTCGTACTGAAGCGGAATGTCGCGGTCAAGCTCCTGAAACAGCAGTTTGTCGGCGACCAGGAATTCATAACGAACTTCGGCAATGAAGCACAGTCGGCGGCATCTTTAAACCATCCGAATGTGGTGAATATTTTTGATGTCGGAAAAGAAGAAATCGACGAGCGGACGCTGTACTATATCGTGATGGAATATATCGACGGCCGCACGCTGAAATCGGTGATTGAAGACGAAGCGCCGATGGATGACGAACGCACGGTCCGTCTGGCCGCACAGATAGCGCAGGCGCTGAAAGCCGCGCACGCAAACCACATTATCCACCGGGACATCAAACCGCAGAACATTCTGATCAATGAAGACGACGAAGTAAAGGTTACCGACTTCGGTATCGCAAAAATCTCTACGAGTTCCACCATTACCTACACCTCGTCCATCCTGGGTACAGTCCATTATATTTCGCCGGAACAGGCAAAAGGCAAATTTATCGACGAGAAATCGGATCTGTATTCCTTAGGGGTGGTCATGTATGAGCTGGCCACGGGCAACGTGCCCTTTGACGGGGAAAATGCAGTCGCCATCGCTATCAGTCATATTCAGCATGAACTGATTCCGCCCAAAGATCTGAATCCGTCGCTTTCGGAAGGCTTAAACCATATCATCGTAAAGGCGCTGGAAAAAGAAACGGCCACGCGCTATCAGTCCGCCGACGAAATGCTGCGCGATCTGCGGGAATACAAGACGCTGGAAATAAAAGAAACCGAAGCACCCGCCGATCAGACAACGGTGATCCCCGTCATAAAAGACACACCCGAACCCGATCAGCAAGACGAGCCGCAACCGCCGTCGCCGCCGCGCAGCATCTATCAGCGCACGGCTAATCAGCCGCCCATTGCGGAAGAACGTCCCGATTTCTTTCGCCGCGTGGTATTGCCGGTCCTTCTGACTTTGTTTTTGGTCGGTGGAGGATTCCTGGTGATACGCGGGATATTAGCAAGCAGTGAAAACACCCCCGCAACAGAGAGCCGGAGTGTGGAAATCCCCACGCTGCTGGGAAAAACCCTCCCGGAGGCACAGGTTCTGGCAGAAGCCAACGGTTTTGTCATTGAAATATCGGAAGAAGTATACAGCCAGGAATATTCCGAAGGAGAAATCTTAGAACAATCGGTGAATCCCGGGCAGAGCATACAACGCGGGGAAACCGTCTTGGTGAAAGTTTCCCTCGGCCAGGAACTTACCACCGTACCGGATCTGCTGAATCTCTCCCTGGCCGATGCCGAAGCGCGGCTGCGCACCGACAATCTGGAAATGGGCGAACACCGTACCGGCTATTCGGATACGTATAATGAAGGAACCGTTATGCGCCAGAATCCCGAATACGGCGAACGGGTTCCCGTAGGTACGGCCGTATCGGTTACGGTCAGCCAGGGGCGGCAGGTAGAGGAAATCAGTATGCCCGACCTCAGGACCAATTCCCAGCTGCAGGCCATACGCACCCTGCAGGATTTGAATCTGCGCGTGGGGCAGGTAGACAGCGAACACAGTGATACGTATGCCAACAACACCGTGATGCGGCAGTCAGTTGCACCGGGGACAGTGGTAGACCCGCAAACGACGATTGATCTTGTGGTGAGTTTAGGCCCCGCACCCACAGAGCCGCCGGCCACAGAACCGCCGCAAACCGAACCCGAACAAACCGAGCCCGTTTCCGATGTGGAATATGTGATTCCCATCCATCCGCCCGCCCAGGAAGAAGGCGCAACAAGCTATCAGGTGCATATCGTCCGGGTGGACGGAGAAAACGAAGAAGATATTCGAAACGAACCCTACAATTATGCGGACGGGACACAGACAATACGGATCATGGACAAACCGGGCCTGTCCTTTGAGTTGTATATAAACGGCAATTTTGTACGAACCATCACGCATTAAGACAAGGAGCGCACACATTAAAGGGAAAATAACAAAACTTATGCGCGGACTCTATACCGTGCACACGAAAGACGGCCCCGTGGTCTGCAAGGCCCGGGGCGTTTTTCGCGAGACTGACACAAAACCGATCGTCGGCGACGATGTGCGCATCCGCATGGCGCCCGATGGAGACATCGGCTACATAGAAGAAGTCGAACCCCGGAAAAACCGGCTGTTGCGCCCTCCGGTCGCGAATATCGACCGCGTACTTTTGGTTTCAAGCAGACATTCGCCGCAAATCAATTATTTATTGCTGGACCGTTTTCTCGTCATGTGCGAAAAAGAGCATCTGCATGTGGAAATCATCTTCAGCAAATCGGATCTGACACCACAGGCAGAACAGGACGAACTGGAATCCGTGTACGGGGCGATCGGGTATCCGGTCCATTTTACGAGCGTGATCCGCAAGGAAGGGTTAGAGACGATCAAAGAACGCCTCGCATCCGGTACGACCGCATTGGCCGGTCCGTCCGGCGTGGGTAAGTCGGCCCTTTTGAGCGCCCTGTATCCCGCGTTTGCCTTCCGCACAGGCCCCGTCAGCGAACGGACGCGCCGCGGCCGCCACACAACGCGCCATATTGAAATCACGCGCATTGCGAACGACGCCTATGTGCTGGACACACCGGGTTTTCAGACACTGGAATTGGACGCGATGGAAGAAGCCGATCTGAGCCACTATTTCCCCGAATTTCCGCAGAGACAATGCCGTTTTGACAATTGTCTGCATCATCAGGAACCGGGTTGCGCCGTAAAAGAAAAACTTGCAGCAGGAGGGATCGCCCGTCACCGGTATGAAAACTATCTGATCCTGCTCGAAGAAGCGAAAAAGCAAAGGAGATACTAATGTCTAAACTGAGCCCGTCGATTTTGAATGCGGATTTTACCGAACTGGGAAGTGCGCTTTCCCTTCTGGAAGAAAACGGCGTCGAACATCTGCATCTGGATATCATGGATGGACATTATGTGCCGAATCTTTCGTTCGGGCCGGAACTCGTGCGGTCTTTGCGAAAAATATCCCGCATGGAATTTGATGCGCATCTGATGGTCGAAAATCCCGATGACATGATCGACGCATTCGCCGAAGCCGGCTGCCGGACCATCACCATACATCCGGAAACGGTCCGGCATCTGCACCGGACTCTTTCAAATATCCGGGCAAAAGGGCTGTTGGCAGGAGTTTGTCTGAATCCTTCCACGCCGCCTTCTGTATTGGAATATGTCTGGCATCTGGTGGATCATGTGCTTTTAATGAGCGTGAACCCCGGTTTCGGCGGTCAGTCCTACATCGAAGAAACCGACCGGAAAATCCTTCGTATACAAGAAATGATTCAAACGCTGCCGCATCGGGTAAAGATACAGGTAGACGGTGGCGTGAAGATGCAGGAAGCGCAGAAACTGAAAGCGCTGGGTGTCGATCTCATCGTCGTCGGCTCGGATATATTTGCAGCCGAAAACAAAGAAGAACGCATCCGGGCTTATCAGCGTCTTCTAACCGACTCATCACAACCGAATCTGTCATAAGAACACTGGGGGAGCAATATGCTGAGAGTCTCACGACAACCCCTGGACCTGATCCGGATAATGCCGGCGGAGGGAAGTGTGTCTCTTTGAAGCACCCGCTCCTTTCGCCACGAAAGGAGTTTTGTATGAAAAATCCACAAGTGCGTATGCTGACAGAAGGCGGAATCATGATCGCCCTGTCGGTCATTCTTTCGCATATCACACTGTATCAAATGCCGCAGGGCGGATCGGTATCCCTGGGAGGTATGCTGCCGCTTCTTTTGTTTGCGCTGCGCTGGGGCACCGGCCCCGGCATCCTTGTCGGCGCGATCTACGGTCTGCTTGACTTTATCATCAAGCCCTACTTTTTCAGCGTGCCGCAAGTACTTTTGGACTATCCGATCTCGTACGGTCTTTTGGGACTGGCCGGTTTCGGGGCGGCCTTGTATGCAAAGTATCAGAATCTGTCGTTCGTGCTGGGCTTTTCCTTTTTGGGAATCTTTGGCCGCTTTATGGGGGCCGTTGCTTCCGGCTATGTGTTTTTTGCCGAATACGCGCCCGAAGGTATGAATCCGCTTTGGTATACCATCACGTATAACGCAAGCTATATACTTCCCGACGCCATCCTGGCCGCGTTTTTACTGGTGCTTATCTTTAAGCCCGTCATGCGCACGCTCCCGCAGCCGCAGGCATGAGAGGGCTGATCGTAGGCAGCGGGGAATCGGCCGGAGGAGAACGGTTCCGAAAAGAAGTGGAACAGGCGGACTGCATCGTCTGCGCCGACGGTGGCGCCCGGTATTTTCTACGGGCAAATCTGTATCCGGATATTCTGCTGGGCGATATGGACTCCATACACCCCGGTGATCTGTCCCGGATGCAAGCCGCTGGGGTAGAGATTGTGCGGCATCCGCCGAAAAAAAACGACACCGATATGGCATTGGCCGTACAGCTGCTGATAGAAAAAGGGGCGGACAGCATTCGCATGATCGGTGCCACAGGCACCCGACTGGACCACACACTGGCCAATATGAGCCTGCTGGTTTCCCTGGCAGAGCAGGGCATACCCGTAAGTATCGCCGATATGCACAACGAAATCAGCGCATTGCAATCCGGACGCATACAAAAAAAAGGAGACTATCTCTCGCTGCTTCCGCTGGATGAGACCATCGTGGTCAGCATCACCGGCGTGAAATACCCGCTGGACAGGCATACCATAAAAAGAGGATCCAGCCTTGGCGTCAGCAACGAAATCATCGCAGAGGAAGCCCTGCTCACCGTCCACCGGGGCCGCGGCCTGCTGATTCAATCAAAGGACGGAGCGAATGAAGAACAATGAAATCGGCCTACGGCCGTTGAAATACGGCTTCGCCGCATGAACCGGAACCGACCTCGAATTCGCCCGTAGTGGCCGCATTCCATATCGGCTACGCGTCAAACGTCCCCCAAACAAAGTGGTGAGGGTCGAAAAACCGTTTACTCCAGAGAGTAGCTCCGCCAATGGCGACTTGCCTTGCACCCGGTCGAAAATACAGGCGCAAACTCGCCCGCCACGCAGGAAAACACTGCGTGCCGGACTCAGACATGCGCCTGTAGCGATTTTCGCCCTTGGTGCGCAAGTCGACCCATTGGCTCCGAATACTCTCTTCCGCAAACGCTTTTTCTCCTTACACCGGGTCAGCACTCCGCTAAACCTCTGCCTTCGAACAATATAACAACGGCAATCGTAGTGGCCGCATTCCATATCGGCCACGCGCCAAACGTACACCAAACAACGCGACCCGCATCCTAATACCGCACACCTTCATACCCGTACCTCTTTTCTATCAATCCTTCCTCTCCCATGGGCGCCTTCAGGCGCCTATTTCATTACAAGTGCAAGAGGAAGCGATGCACGAAGTTATTTCATTCGGCGCAGCCGTATTTCACCGGCCGTAGGCCGATTTCACTGCGCCGTAGGCGCCGTAGGCGCCTACGGCGCAAACAAAAAAAGAGCCGGTTTGGCTCTTTTTGCTTACGCGTTGTGAATCGGTCTTTCGATTTTTCCGGAACGCAGGCAGCGACTGCACACGTTCACACGTTTTACGGTTCCGTCGACGACTGCGCGTACTCTGCGAATGTTCGGCGCCCAGGAACGATTGATTTTCTTGTTGGAGAAAGTGACTTTATGTCCGAAGGATTTGGATTTTCCGCAAGCCACACATGTTTTTGCCATTATGACACCCCCTGCTTTCATGCGTAATGATTACATTCCCCGTTCAGGGGATAACCTGAACTATTATAGCACACGGGGGTATTTTTTTGCAAGAATAACAGCCGACTGGTATAATAGACCCCATGAACTGTGTAATTTTCGAATAAGAACGCACGATAAAATTAAAATACAGGAGGGATTGCTATGCCCGGACGCATCATTAATCGGTACGGCACCATCACGATTGCGGATTCCGTTATTGCGAATATCGCCAGCGAAACCGCCATGCAGAGTTACGGCATTGTGGGGCTGGCTTCACATGATTTGCGTGAAGATCTGATCGAATTGCTGAAGCAGGAGAATTTAGGCAAGGGTGTAAAGATACTCACGGAAGGCAATCAGATTACTATCATTTTGAATATTGTTATTGAATACGATGTCCGGATCGGGATTGTGTCGCAGAATATTATCGAATCGGTCAAGTTCCGGGTGGAACAGGCAACAGGCCTTCATGTACGGGAAGTGATTGTTCTCGTACAGGATATACGGATTTAACGGAGCGGAAACATGGATGATTGGGGGGCCCAGGATCTCGCGCGGGGCTTTATACGCGCGTACAACAGCCTGGAACAAAACAAGGAATATGTGAATTCGCTCAATGTGTTTCCGGTTCCGGACGGAGACACCGGTACCAATATGGCGCTGACGCTACGTTCAGCCATCCGTCAGATGGAGCAAACGGAGTGCAAAAGCGTGTACGATGTGGCCAAGGCGATATCAAACGGTGCACTGATGGGAGCCCGCGGCAATTCGGGCGTCATTTTGTCGCAGATTTTCCGCGGTTTTGCGCGCGGATTAAACGGAAAGGATACCCTGGATACAGAAAGTCTGGTGTCGGGCTTTGTGAATGCATCGGAAACGGCCTACAAAGCCGTAATGCGACCCACGGAAGGCACGATGCTGACGGTGATGCGGGAGATGGCGGAGTATGCGGAAAAAGACGGTGCGAATTTTCAGGATGTGCACGAATTTGCCAAAGCCGTGCTGCAGGCAGGCGAAGTAAGCCTGATGCAGACCCCGGAACTTTTGCCCATATTAAAGGAAGCCGGTGTGGTCGATGCCGGCGGCAAGGGTCTTTTGGTTATGCTGCAGGGTGCGTTGTCCGAAGAAGACGGCGATATTCCTGTCGATTTCCAGAAAGCGGCGGAAGACTTTGACGCTGAAGTGCGCGCGCAGCAAAAAGTCTCCGGTGAAATCACCTATGGCTATTGCACAGAGCTGATGATCCTCGGAAAGGATATCGATATCGAAAGCCTGCGCACCGAGCTGGGCAAAGAAGGCGATTCCCATTTGGTAGTGGGGGATGAGACCCGTGTGAAAATTCATCTGCACACCAACCATCCGGGTGCGGTGCTGGAAAGAGCCGCACAGCTTGGTTCGCTGACGGATATTAAGATTGACAATATGCGCGAGCAGTATGCCGCGCTGACAAAAACCCATGCAAACGATCTGCAAACCGAGGAAACGGAGAATCAGGAACCGTTACCCTACGGTTTCATATCGGTATCCACCGGAGAAGGCATACAGAGCATTTTCCGGGATCTGGGGGTAAACCGTATCATCAACGGCGGGCAGACCATGAATCCCTCTACGGAAGATATACTGCAGGCCATACAGGCGATTCCGGCCGACACGATATATATTCTGCCCAATAACAGCAATATTTTCATGGCATCCAATCAGGCAGCCAAGCTCAGCAAGAAAGATGTGCTGGTTATACCCACGCGCACCATACCCGAGGGTTTTGCCGCCATGATGCATTTTGATGCGGAGAAGTCTCCGCAGGATAACGAAAAGCAAATGACCGAGGCCTTAAAGGATGTGCGCACCGCGGAAATCACTTATGCCGTGCGGGACACTTCCATACTGGGCAAAAAGATACACAAGGGCAGTTTCATCGGGATCGAAGGCGACGAGATTCACGCCTCCGGCAAGCATATAAAAAATGTCGTGATGCAGCTTCTGGAAAAGACGATTACCAAAGAGTCGTCCCTGATCACGATGTTATCCGGCGAAGATACAACAGAAAAAGACGCCGAGAAAATGCTGGAAGCCGTCCGCAAAAAATACCCGGACATTGATGTAGAGCTCGCCCACGGCGGCCAGCCGCTCTACTTTTATATCTTTTCGATCGAATAAAAGAAAGGCCGGTACAAGAGTGCCGGTCAGCATGAAGACAAACCAACGGAGCGTAGGGGTCGAAAAAGGGATCTCCTCCGCCGACAGCTCCGTGCGCGGGAGCCTGTTGGGGCACGGCGGAAATTACAGCCGCGACAGTGGCAAAAGTGTGCCACAAGAACGCGGCTGTGGCGCAATTTCCGCCTTAGCCCACAGGCTCTGTCGCTCACTCCGAGCAAGGGCTTCCCATCAATCGGAGAAGCATCCGTTTGGGGAAGGCTTTGCATGAGACCTGCCATCGTTTTGAGAAGCATCAAAACGAGCTAGGGCTGCAATGCCGGCTGCGGAGAAACCCTTTTTCTCCTTTGCCCATTTCCCGATCCAATCTGCGGGAGGCTCTACAAGAACGACTTTTTCTATAGTCTCGCCGGCACAGGGGTGCCGGTTTTTTATGGGAGGGAATCATGATACGCGGACTTGGACCGAAAAAACGGGAAATGCTGAAAAATATCGGGATTGAACAGGATAAGGACCTGTTGTTTCTGTATCCGCGCCAATATGATGACCGCAGCAAAAAAATACGGATCCGGGATGCGGTGGACGGAGAAAATGCGTTTATGACGCTTACGATTACCTCCCAGCCGCACACGCGCTATCTGCGCCGCGGCATGCGAATGACCCGGGCCCATGCCACCGACGGAACGGATTTTATCACGCTGGTGTTTTTTAATCAGCCCTATATTGCGAATCGCCTGAAGATGCATACCCCCTATGATGTGTACGGGAAGATAAAAAGAAGCGGGCGCGGCGTGGAGCTGACCAATCCGGTGGTCGAAAACCGCGGCACGGAAAAGATGGGGCGTATTGTACCGGTGTATCCTTTGACGAAGGGGATTTCACAGAATGATATGCTGTCTTTTACCGGTCAGGCCGTGGCTCTGTACGCAAAGGACCTGCCGGAGATCCTGCCGCAGGATTTGCGGGATGCACGCGGGCTGATCGGTTTGGCCGAAGCCGTAGAAACCATGCATCGGCCTGCTTCCATGGATGCCTTGCGAACCGCGTATCAGACGCTGGTATATCTGGAATTCTTTGTTTTTTGTGCCGGAATGCAAATGCGAAAAGC
Organism: Tissierellia bacterium; assembly: GCA_012519495.1. Classification (GTDB taxonomy): domain Bacteria; phylum Bacillota; class Clostridia; order Tissierellales; family Peptoniphilaceae; genus JAAYQA01. The sequence continues at coordinate 92,771 of JAAYQA010000008.1, forward strand.
AAGAAACAAAACACAGCATGCGCCGGTTATTCCTGCCGGAGAAGCAGAAGAGCTTATATCTTCTTTGCCGTTTCGCCTGACCGGTGCGCAAAGGCGCGCCCTGGCGGAGATTACAGAGGATATGGCGAGCGGCAGTCCCATGAACCGATTGTTGCAGGGCGATGTGGGATCGGGAAAAACCATCGTCGCCTTTTTGGCGATCTATCAGGCGTTTCTTGCGGGTTTTCAGTCGGTGTACATGGCACCCACAGAAATTCTCGCCCGGCAGCATCATGCCTCGCTCATGAATCTGATGCGGTTTCGCGGTTTGCGACAGGAGCTGCTTTTGGGAAGCACGCCGCAAAAAGAGCGCGAGAATATGCTGCGCCGTTTGCAAAACGGGGCAACGGATGTGTTGATCAGTACGCATGCAGCGTTGGGGGAAGGGGTGCAGTTTCAAAACCTCGGGCTTGCCGTCACCGACGAGCAGCATCGCTTCGGTGTAAAGCAAAGAGCGGCCTTGTCCCAAAAAGGGGAAAACCCGCATGTGCTGGTTATGTCTGCTACACCGATCCCGCGTACTTTGGCGCTTTTATGGTATGGGGATCTGGAAATATCCACGATCGACGAATTACCGGCGGGGCGCATCCCGATTGAAACGATTGTGATCACGAGAGAACAGGAAGCGCGCATGGCGGAATTTGTCAATACGAATATCGACCGCGGCAGACAGGCATTTATCATTTGTCCTTTGATCGAAGAAAATGAAGAACTTGCCCTGGAGGCGGTTGAAACCCTGTATGCGCGTATCTCACAGACCTTCTTTCGCCACCGGCGGATGGACTTTTTGCACGGGCGTTTACCTGCAGCGGAAAAAGAGGCCATTATGCGCGCCTTTTCGGAAGGAAAGCTCGATATACTCGTGTCGACGACGGTGATTGAGGTCGGCATCGACATACCCAATGCCAATGTGATGGCCATTTACAATGCGGAACGTTTCGGCCTCGCGCAATTGCATCAGCTGCGCGGCCGGGTAGGACGCGGCGAACATGCGTCGTACTGTATTTTGCTGAATGAAGGGGAAACCGAGGAAGCCTTTGAACGCATGCGCATTATGCAAAGCACGAACGACGGCTTTGTCATTGCATCGGAAGATCTGAAAATGCGCGGCGCAGGTGAACTGCTGGGCGCCCGCCAGCACGGGATGCCCGTTTTCACGATCGGGGATCTGCACAGGGACCGGTCGCTGTTTGAGCAGGCCAAGGCCGATGCCGCAGAACTGCTCGGCGAAGATCCTAAGCTGGACAAACACGAACACCGCTGGCTGCGCCAACGCATCACCGAAAAGTTTTCGGAAGTCGGCCAGGACATCATACTCAATTAGGAGCTTGCTATGCGAATCATTGCAGGGGCATACAAAGGCCTGAAACTATATACCGACAAAAAAAGCCCGGTGCGGCCTACAGACGACTTCACGCGGGAGATGCTGTTTAATATTCTGCAGCCCATAAAACCCGGGGCGCTGGTTCTGGATCTCTACGGGGGAACCGGTGCGGTTGCGCTGGAGTTCTTGAGCCGGGGTGCGGGCTTTGTGTATATTAATGAACTTTCTGATGACAGTATCCGCGTGATTTTTCGCAATCTGGAGCACGCCAAAGTGCTGGACCGCGCGCAGGTAACCAAGTCGGACGCGGTTCGCAAGCTGAAAAAAGTACAAAAGGAAGGTTTGCGTTTCGATTATATTTATATCGATCCGCCTTATAAAAAGGGAATGGTCAAAAGAACATTAACGGCTGTCCGTTTTTGTGATATACTGAATGCAACCGGGCTCATTATTACCGAGCAGGAGAAAGAAGCGAAACCCGTGGATCTGCCGGATCTTGTCTGTTACGATCAGCGTTTCCGGGGTTCCAAGTCGCTACATTTTTATAAGGGAGCCTGATATGCTGGCAGTCTATCCGGGTAGTTTCGACCCGATAACCTACGGACATATGGATATTATCAAGCGCGCAGCGCGCGTGTATCCGGAAGTCATCGTTGCGGTACTGAACAATAGTCAAAAAACGTATCTGTTTTCTTTGGAGGAGCGCGTCGAGCTCATACGCCAAATCGTAAACACGGACACCAATATTCGTGTGGAGAGCTTTTCCGGTTTGCTCGTCGACTTTGCAAAACAGCACGAGGCTGATATTATTGTACGCGGGCTGCGCATGGTTTCGGATTTTGAGTACGAAATGCAGATTTCTCTGTTAAATCGGCAGTTGTTGCCGGAATTGGAAACCGTCTTTTTTGTTGCAACCGGAAAATACGGCTATTTAAGTTCCAGTCTGGTACGAGAAGTCGCCATGCACGGCGGCGATTTGCATTCCTTTGTGCCGGAACCGGTGGAGCTGGCATTAAAAGATAAATTCAGGAGGTAAACATGGATATTCTACAATTAATTGAAGAGCTCGAGGACCTGATTGATAACGCCGGCTCCGTTCCATTGACCAAAAAAGTCATGGTGGATGCAGACGAGGTAACAGAAATCCTCAATGAAATGCGGGCTACCCTGCCCGATGCCATCCGCGAAGCGACCGTCATCACGGAAGATCGCCAGAGCATACTGGATGAAGCCAAACGAAGTGCGGAACAGACCCGTCAGAGTGCGCTCACCGACGCCGACCGTATCCGCAACGAAGCACAGCAGCAGATGCAGCGCCTGATCAACGAACACGACATTACCAAAAATGCCGAAAGTGTCAGCCGCGACATCATTGCCAAAGCAGAACAAAACGCACGCAGCGTCACCCTGCAGGCAACTACCTACATCGACGATATGTTCGGAAACACGCAGGAACAATTGCGCGAGATGCTCACCCGTATCGAAGACAGCCGCAACGAACTGCGAAAAAGCAAGTAAACAAACGCATAGACACAAAACAAGCGGAAGAGTTTTTCTTCCGCTTTTTGCGTTTTGCAACAACCATCGTTATGGGTTGACTTTCTGTTTTCTTATCGGATAGGCATATATTTGCTCGGCCAGCAGATCCCACTGATAGCGGGTTTCGTTTTGTGCGCTGTATTTTCGGAGGGCTTTTTTGGTGGAAAGAATCGGCAGGGTGTTTTTCCGGCTGCGCAGATAGGCGCGGCCTTTTTCATTCATCGCGAGCGGATAGAGGGCATCGGGCGGCTGATCGCGGTATCGCAGGACTTCTTTTTGGGGCAAGTGCAAAAGCAGATGCAGAAGAAAGCGCCGGATGCGCGCCATGGTATGGCGTTTGGATCGTGCCAATGTGATCCATTCTTCCATAGTGTTTGCCCGGGTGTACGTATTTCGCAGGCGATTCGTCAGACCCGGTTCATAATAGGGAAAGCGGGAAGGATCCTCCCGCGGAAAAAACAGAAGATAGCGGAGGATTTCCTTATAGTCTTCCAGTGCGGCATACGGACCGGGCGGGGATCCGACCACATCTTCCGGCAGGGTTCCTGTATGCATCTGTTTTCTGAGAGCAGACGCGTTTTGTTCCGGCACAGGCACGGAAGAACCGGGCCACGGTGCCCGATAAACGGAGCAGACTTCCACATGGGCCCTTTTGTCTTTTACGGCGTTCTGATAGCAGAGTCCGAGGCGGCTGTTGGCATCCAAAAAAACACCGCCCCGGGCTTTTTGCATGGCGCCCGCATACGAATCCCCGTTTTGCAGCGCCTGCTTCAGCTTCGTTTCATCGGTGGCATTTTTTTGCAAGGCATCCGTTTGTTCCGATCCGTACACGATACGGTCTACCCCGGCTGTCAGCAGAATATCCACCGCTCCTTTTGCAAAGTATTCCGCACTTTGGATCGAATGCACGACTGGGAGCAGCAAAACGAGATCGACGCCGTTTTCTACGGCGATTCGTGCGCGGCTGTACGGATCCGTAATGGCCGGCTCACCGCGCTGGACAAACCACCCGCTCATAACCGCAATCAACGTATCCTGCGAATCCGTCCGCGCTTTTTGCACATGCAGAAGATGTCCTGTATGCATCGGATTGTATTCTACGATAATACCTGTTGTCATAGCCTCTCCTTTTTTTTGCATTATACCATAGGGATTCTTTTCTAAATGCACACTTATGCATTTGTCTATTGTGAAACGAAGCTTCTTTCCTTATAATAGAAGGAGAAACAGAAATACCCAAAGGAGGCAGAAATGAAAGTACTGGTAGTAAACTGCGGTAGTTCGTCCTTAAAATATCAATTAATTGATATGACAAACGAAGAGGTCCTGGCAAAAGGACTGGCCGAGCGGATCGGAATGGACAACTCCCGCGTCAAACACGAGGTAACGGGAAAAGAAAAGCAAGTGATTGAAAAGGCGCTGCCGGATCACACGGTAGCCATTGAAACGGTGCTCGGTGCCATTACCGATCCCGAGATCGGCGTCATTGCATCGATGGATGAAATATCCGCGGTAGGACATCGCGTGGTGCACGGCGGCGAAAAATTTGCGGAATCGGTCGTTATCACCGACGAAGTCATTAAAGCCATTGAGGACTGCATCGACCTGGCACCCCTGCACAATCCCGCCAATCTGATGGGTATTGCAGCCATTCAGAAAGCGCTGCCGGATACTCCCAATGTAGCGGTATTTGATACGGCATTCCATCAGACGATGCCGCCGGAAAACTATCTGTACGCGCTTCCCTATGAGCTGTACGAACAATACGGCATCCGCAAATACGGCTTCCACGGAACCTCGCACAAATACGTGGCCGAACGCGCCGCGGAAATGCTCGGCAAACCGCTGGAAGAGTGCAATATCATCACCTGCCACTTAGGTAACGGGGCCAGCATCTGCGCCATTAAAAACGGTCAGTCCTACGACACTTCCATGGGCTTCACCCCGCTGGACGGTTTGGTCATGGGAACCCGTTCGGGGCTTTTGGATCCGTCCATTACTCCGTTTTTGATGAACAATGCCGATATGACGGTGGAAGAAGTTGACACGCTGTACAATAAAAAATCGGGTGTACTGGGCGTATCCGGTGTGAGTTCCGACTTCCGCGATATTGAAGAAGCTGCGGACAACGGCAACGAACGCGCGCGCCTGGCACTGGATCTGTTTGTGAATCGCGTACAGTTCTATCTGGGCGGTTACACGGCGCTTTTGGAAGAAGTGGATGCCATTGTATTTACCGCCGGACTCGGTGAAAACTCGCCCCGTGCACGCAACCGCATCTGCGAAGGACTGCAATGCCTGGCGATTGAGCTGGACGAAGCATTGGATACGGGCCTGCGCGGCAAGGAAGCGCTTATTTCCAAAGCACAAAAAGACGTAAAAGTTTTTGTTATCCCCACCGACGAAGAACTGATGATTGCCAGAGACACCGTAGCCCTGACAAAATAGCGTGCTTTGCGCTTGACATCAATCCCGTTTTACCGTATACTACAATTTGTTCTGACGCCTCCCATGCACATCGTGATCGGAGGATCTTAGAACCGAACGATGTGAGGAGGTGTAAAGATGGCAGTACCAAAGGGGAAAACTTCAAAAGCAAGAAGAGACAAACGACGTGCTTCTTCCTATCGGCTGAACAGAACGACCATTATGGAATGTCCCAATTGCCATGAACCCAAATTGCCGCACCGCGTATGCCGCGCCTGCGGATATTATAGAAAAGAAGAAGTACTGGAAGTTGAGTAAGAAACGGAAAGCCGCCTGCGGGCGGCTCTTTTCTTGTCTGTTCATAAAACTTGCGAAAGAAGACGACTCTTACCGTCCCGTTCAGTCGGGGCCTGCATGCACGGAAGATTCCGGGTATATTCTTGTGATACAATAAGTACAAGTGACAAAAAGGAGCGATGCATGAAAATCTTGGTGGACGCGTACGGCTCGGATAAAGGGCCGGAAGAAATCAAACAGGGCTGCAAACAGGCGCTTATAAAACACCCCGGTCTTTTCATCGGGCTGATCGGTCCGGAGACGCTCGGGGAGGACTTGCCCGAGCGTATGGAAATCCTGCCGACCTCCGAATGGATCAGCAACGAAGAAGAGCCGGCCAAAGCGGTACGCGCAAAAAAACAGGCTTCCATTGTACTGGGTGCAAGAAAGATGGAAGAAGACTATGAAGGCCTATTGTCGGCCGGTTCCACCGGAGCCATGCTTGCCACGGGTCTATTGATCACCAAAAGACTGCCGGGTATCTCCCGCGCGGCACTCACCATTCTTTTGCCGACCCGGCCGCATCCGACGGTACTTTTGGATGCCGGCGCCAATATGGATACAGATGCCAGGCTGCTAACGCAATTCGGCCTGATGGGATCGATCTACACGCGCAATGTACTGGGTCTGAAACAGCCGCGGGTCGGTCTTTTGAATGTCGGAACCGAAGAAGGCAAAGGAAATGCGCTTACCAAAGAGAGCTTTTCTTTACTGGAAAACGCGCCCCTTCATTTTATCGGCAATGTGGAAGCAAGAGATCTGTTTTCCTCCGTATGCGATGTGGTCGTGTGCGACGGTTTTACCGGCAATATTGCCTTAAAAACCCTGGAGGGAACGGCAGGTTTTATTACCTCTGCCCTGAAAGAAGAACTGATGGCCGGCACAAAAACAAAAATCGGCGCTTTTTTGGCAAAAGACGCCTTGCGAAATCTGAAAAACCGGCTGGATTATACACAAACCGGAGCCGCTCCTTTATTGGGTATCCGAAAACCCCTATTCAAAGCCCACGGCTCTTCGAATGCCGAGGCGATTGCCAACGGGATCGACAAACTGGTGCTCTTTATTGAAAAAGACACCATCGGTGCTCTTACCGTAGCGCTCCAAGAGAATCCGGAACGAGGCGCCTAATGTATGACCGTTGGAATTATCCGATCCCGAATATTCGCATTTCTGCGCAAAGAAAAGCACAGCTGCGCACACTGGCAGCCGATATCGACTATGACTTTATGCATTGGAGCCTGCTGGATGTCGCGATGACGCATTCATCCTACGCCAATGAAAACAAGGGCTATGACAGCAAAGACAACGAGCGGCTGGAGTTTTTGGGCGATACCGTTCTGAATCTGGTCGCATCGGATGTCTTGTTCAAAAAATACCCCGATGTACCCGAAGGGGAATTGACCAAAAGGCGTTCGGTGATTGTGTCCGAACCCACTTTTGCCTATGCCGCACGCTTGATGCGCTTAGGGGATTATATGCGCCTGGGCCGCGGCGAGGAACTCTCGGGCGGGGCGGAGCGCGATTCGCTTTTGGCCGATGCATTTGAAGCCCTGTGGGGAGCGGTCTATATCGACACGGGCTATGAAAAAACGTATCGCCTGCTGGTGGAACGCTTTGAATCCATCGCTGTGGAAGCCACCAGTGCGGGAAATCTGTTCCGGGATTACAAAACACAGCTCCAGGAGCATTTTCAGCGGACGGGAAAAGACAAAGTCTGCTATACCATGATTATGGAATCCGGACCCGATCACGACAAGATCTTTACGATGGCCGCCCATGTTGGCCCGCTGCAGTTGGGAGTGGGTTCCGGAAAAAGCAAAAAGGAAGCTGAGCAGATGGCAGCGCGGGAAGCACTGGTCCGTGCGGGGCTTTTGCATCCATAGTGTCATATATGACTAACGAAAGGGGGGGATGACATTGCGACTCAAACGACTCGAGCTCTACGGATTCAAATCGTTCGGACAAAAGACGGTCCTGCATTTTGACCGGCCGGTTTCTGTGATTGTAGGACCCAATGGCAGCGGAAAAAGCAATATCGCCGATGCGATGCGCTGGGTGCTGGGCGAACAAAGCGCGAAGAGCCTGCGGGGCGGGAAAATGGCGGATGTCATCTTCTCCGGCACCGATCAGAAAAAACCGCTCAATATGACACAGGTGACTTTGGTATTGGACAATCAGGACAAAAAACTGCCGATAGCTTACGATGAGGTGGTTGTGTCCCGCAAATTGTTCCGATCCGGGGAAACGGAATACGCATTAAACCGTACAGGATGTCGATTAAAAGACATCCGCTCTCTTTTTATGGATACCGGTGTCGGAAAAGAGGGTTATTCCATTATCGGACAGGGAAAAATCGACGAGATCATCAGCACCAGAGATCAGGACCGCCGGGAACTGTTTGAAGAAGCCACCGGCATTTCCAAATACCGCTATCAGATTGAAGAAGCGCGGAGCAAACTGGAAAAGACAAAAGAGAATCTGCTGCGGGTGGAAGATATCATAACCCAGCTCAAAGAGCAATTGCGTTATCTTTCCAAAGAAGCGGAAAAAGCAAAAAAGGGCATGCAACTTACCGTTGAACACGAAACGCACACGCTTGCTTTTTACGATAAAGAAGTAAAGGCGGCGCAGCTTTTGCTGCAGGGACTGAAAGAAGAAAAAGAACAGCTGCAGGCAAATCTGACTTTGTCGCAACAAAAAAGAGAAGAGATCCGCGCCAAAGTCCGGCCGCTTTTGGAAAAGCGGGAGTGGCTGGCCCAGGAGAAGGCTTCATTGGATGAACAGGAGCGGATCCTGTCCAGGAATCGGGAATCGGCGGAACGCAATTTGCAATTATCCGAACAGAAATCCGAGTTTTTGCAGCGCGATACCCAACGTTTGAAAGAAGAAGGCGAGCAGGCGGAAAACGAACTGGCCCGACTGACCGCACGGCACACCCAACTGGAAACAGAAGAAGAAGCGATTCGGGAACGCCTGAAAAAAGAAGAAGAACAGCAGGGAAAGGAAAAAGCCGTCTGCGAGCGGTTGGAAGAAGAAACCGCACAGCTGCAAACCCGATTACGGGAGGCCAAGGAAGCCGCACGCGAAGCGGAACGCGCCTGGCGCGATGCACAGCTGCAGCTGCAAACCGGAGAAAATGCCGCGCAGTTACGGGTGGATCAAACCGAAAAACTCCGCGAGCTGCTGAAAGCGCAGGAAGAACGAAAAGACATCCTGCATACAGAATATGCTGCGCTGAAAAAAGCATCGGAGCAAACGGAAAAGGACTACAGGGCACTGACCGAACAACTGAGCACCTACGATGCCGGAATAGAGCGCGACACCCGGGCGATCCTGCAGGAAGAAAACGCACTGCGCGAACAGGAAAACGAACTGGAAGCCAAACAGCGTCGTCTGCTTGCGATCGACCACATGATCAAAAATCACGAAGGCTATCACCGGAGCGTACAGCAGCTTTTGTGTGCTGCGCAGGAGGATGCTACGCTGCGCGCGCGGTTTATCGGCCCTTTGGGCGGGCTTTTGACGGTCGACTCCGCCATGCGCCTGCCGATCGAAATCGCGCTGGGAGCGGCCTTGCACAATATCGTAACCCGGGAAGCCGTACAGGCAAAACAACTGATCGAATGGCTAAAGAAAAACCGCATCGGCCGCGTGACGTTTTTGCCGGTGGATCAGATCCGGGCCTATCCGTATCAGGGGGCAATACCCGACGGGGAAAAGGGCGTGATCGGCGCAGCGACGGACTTTGTATCCGCCAAAGAAGACATCGGCCATGTCCTGTCTTCTCTTTTGGGTCGCACCGTTTTACTGGAAGATATGGATACCGGAATCCGCCTCAGAAAAAACCGGGCGTATGACCGGCTGCGCTTTGTGACCCGGGCCGGCCAATTATTGCTGCCGGGCGGTTCTATGGTTGGCGGCTATACGCAAAAAGAAGGCGGTCTCTTGTCCCGTGAATCGGACCGGGATCAGCTGGCGGCAGAAATACCGCCCCTGGAGAGGCGCGTACAGGAAAGCCGAACCCGGATCCGGCATTTGCGCGACAACAAAGAAAAAAACACGGCACAGCGGGAAGAAACGCGGAACAAAGGGCGTATTCTGCATGAAAACCGGCGTACAGCAGCAGAAAATCTGGCTGCCAAAGAGGCCCAGACAGAAGTTTTCCTGAAAAGCCTGGAACAAACACAAAAGCAACTGGCCCAAATGCAAACGGAAGAGTCCGTCGGTTCCCTGCGTGAAACCCTGTTGTTTCGGCAGGAGGAACTGGCGGAAAAGGAACGCGCCGCACAAAAAACCGAAGCCCGTTTCGCAGAAACGGAAGCGCAATGGCGCAAGGCCGAACAGGAATACGGACAGACCCGTGCACGCACGGACGGCCAACGAAGAGACATCAGTCTCATAAAAAACCGTATGGCCGATGTGCAGGAGCAGATAAACGCACGGGAAAATGAAAAAAACGGCGCACAAAAAGCGCTGAAAGAAACCGTGCAGGCAGAGGAAACCGAAAAACAATCGCGGGACAAGCTGTGCACACAGCTTTTGGATACAGAAGAAAAAGAACGCGTTCTGCAGGAAAAGAAGAGGGCTTCCGACAAAGAAAGAACCACTTTGGAACATGCGTTGCAGGCACATGAAAACGAACAGAAAGAAGCGGAAGAACGCTTCCGCACACTGGAAAAAGACCAGGCGACGCATACGCTCCGCCTGGAAAATGCACAGGACAAAGTAAAACGGCTGTTTGAAACCGTGGCGATGGAACTCAACACGGACGAGGAGACCGCCGCCGAAAAAATGCAGGCCGCTCCGCAGATCAAAACGAGCCGCAGCCGCGTCAGAGAGATCAAAGAACAACTGCGGGCCATCGGCAGCTTCAGTTTTGAATCGATCGAAGAACACAAAACCGTACAGGAACGCTTCGACTTTTTGACCGAACAAAGCGCCGATCTGAAAGCCTCCGCCGAAGACCTGAAAGAAGTCATCCGCAAAATAGAAGCGACCATGCGTAAGCAGTTCAGAGACGGCATGGTGCAGATCAATAAAAAGTTTTCCGAAGTGTTTAAAATCCTGTTTGACGGCGGACAGGCCGAAGTTGCCTTAACCGGCGAGGATGTACTCGAGGCCGGCGTGCAGATTATCGCAAAGCCGCCGGGAAAAACCCGGCAGGCGATCACCCTGCTCTCGGGCGGGGAAAAGGCGCTGACCGCCGTGGCACTGCTGTTTGCCATCTTCGAAACGCGCCCGTCGCCGTTTTGTGTGCTCGATGAGATCGACGCGGCTTTGGATGATGCAAATATCGCACGTTACAAGCAGTATCTGGAGAGTTTTCGCGGGCGGATCCAGTTTATTATCATCACCCACAGAAAACAGACCATGGAACTGGCCGATATCATTTATGGCGTAACCATGCAGGATAATGCCACCAGCCGGATCATACCGCTGGAACTGGCAGACAAAAAGAAAGAACAAAGCGCATAGGCAGGAGGCAGCATGTTTAAGAACTGGTTTCACAAAGAAGAAGAGGAAAAAGACCCCGTTTCGCGCTTGGATGCGCCGAAGAAGAATCTGTTTGACCGCCTGGTCGATTCCTTGCAGAAAACGCGTGCCAAACTCACCGATCAGATCGACGAAGTGATCAAGGGTTACGCAAAAATCGACGAAGAACTCTTTGAAGATCTGGAAGATATTCTCGTTTCGGCCGATGTGGGCGTACAGACGACGATGACGATCATGGACGGCCTGCGCGAACGCGTGCGCACCGGCGGCATAACCGACCCGGCCGGTATCAAAGAACTGCTTAGCGAACAAATGGTGGAACTGATCCGCGAACAGGATGGGCAGGTGCCTTTTTCCGACGAACGCCCGCTGATCGTTTTGATCATCGGTGTAAACGGCGTCGGCAAAACCACATCCATCGGAAAACTCGCGTACAAGCTGAAAACAGGAGGCGATACCGTGCTTTTGGCTGCAGCCGACACCTTCCGTGCGGCCGCGATTGACCAATTGCAGATCTGGGCAGAACGGGCCGGCACCGATATCGTCTATCAACAGGAAGGGGCGGACCCGGCATCGGTCATTTATGACGGTATTGCCAAAATGCGGGCAAGCGGCGCCGATGTTCTTTTGTGCGATACCGCCGGCCGCCTGCACAATAAAGGGAATCTGATGAAGGAACTGGGAAAGATCCGCCGCGTGATCGACCGGGAATACCCGGATGCACAAAAAGAAACCCTGCTTGTACTGGATGCCACCACCGGCCAGAACGCTCTTTCCCAGGCCAAGGAATTCACCGAGGTAGCCGATCCCACGGGCATCATACTCACCAAACTTGACGGCACGGCCAAAGGCGGGGTGATCTTCCCGCTCCTGATGGAATACCGGCTGCCCGTCAAATTCATCGGCATCGGCGAAGGGATCGACGATGTAGAGCCCTTTGATGCAGAGAGCTTCGTCCGCGCGATATTTTCCTAAAAAACCGGCTCAACTATTGCAAAATCGGCGGAAATCCCGTATACTACCAAGAGTGTCAAGGTTAAACCTTGACACTCTTTTAAGGAGAATCATGGAAAAATGGATGAAGATGAGCCGGCTGCTGGATTTTTACGGCGGGCTGCTCACCGAACGGCAGCGCGAAGTGGCGCAATATACCTACAATCAGGATCTGTCTCTATCAGAGATCAGCCAATTGACGGGAATCAGCCGGCAGGCGGTTTCAGAAAACCTGAAGCGGGCGGATAAAGCATTAGAAGAATTCGAAGCCTGCCTGGGACTGAAAGAGCGATTCATTTTTTTGGAAGAGGAGATGGCCGCGATGGCAAACGCATTGGAAGCGATTAGCCGAAACGGGCAGGCAAAAGAACTGGCACCGCTGATAAAACGCCTGCGCGCCTTATCCTCCGAGGAAGGGGAGATGCTATGATCTTCGAAAGCCTGTCGGACAAACTGCAAACCGCTATGAAAAACCTGCGCGGCAAGGGCAAGCTGAACGAACAGGATATCGATGTCGCTATGCGGGAGGTGCGGCTGGCCCTTTTGGAGGCCGATGTAAACTTCCGCGTCGTAAAAGATTTTGTCAATCGGATCAAAGAACGGGCCAAGGGCGCAGAAGTTATGGAAAGCCTGACCCCCGGGCAGATGGTTGTCAAGATTGTAAACGAAGAGCTGACGGCCCTGATGGGCAAAAAAGAAGAAAAACTGATACTCGATGGAAAAAAACCCGTCGTTATGATGCTATGCGGCCTGCAGGGTGCCGGAAAAACGACCCACGCCGCCAAGCTGGCCATGTTGCTGAAAAAGCAGAATCAGACCCCGCTGCTTGTCGCCTGTGACGTATACCGCCCTGCGGCGGTCAAACAATTGCAGGTAGTGGGTAAACAGGTGGATGTGCCCGTATATGAACGCGGCACCGATGTATCGCCGGTTACGATTGCCAAAGAAGCGGTGGAAAAAGCCAAACGCGACGGAAATACCGTCGTACTGATCGACACAGCCGGCCGGCTGCATATTGACGAAACCCTCATGCAGGAGCTGCAGGAGATAGAAGCCGCGGTAAAACCCACGGAAATTCTCCTGGTCGTGGACGCCATGACCGGGCAGGACGCCGTCAATGTGGCAGAAAATTTCGACAAACAGCTGAGCTTGACCGGTGTGATCCTCACTAAACTGGACGGAGACGCCCGCGGCGGCGCTGCACTTTCGATCCGTGCAGTCACACAAAAACCGATCAAATTCATCGGAACCGGAGAAAAACTGGATCAGCTGGAAGTGTTTTATCCCGAGCGCATGGCCGGACGCATCCTGGGTATGGGCGATGTGATGACCCTGATAGAGCGCGCACAGCAGAATATCGACGAACAAAAAGCCAAAGAGCTGGAGCAGAAGATGCGCAGCGCAAGCTTTACCTTCGACGACTTTTTAGATCAGCTGAATCAAATGCGCAATATGGGACCGTTGGAAAATATCCTCGGCATGATACCCGGTATGAATGCCAAAGCACTTAAAGGGATCCAGATCGACGAAAAAGAAATCGGGCATGTGGAAGCACTCGTTTTGTCCATGACAAAAGAAGAGCGCGCCAATCCCGAAATCATCAACGCCAGCCGCAAGAACCGCATTGCAAAAGGAGCCGGACTGGATGTGGTGCAACTGAATAAACTGCTGAAACAGTTTAAGGATATGAAAAAAATGATGAAGAAATTCTCTTCCATGGGCAAGGGAAAAAAACGCGGCATGCAGATGCCGTTCTTCTAAAAGATTTGAGGAGGACAAACAATGGTAAAAATCAGAATGAAACGTATGGGCAGCAAGAAACGACCGTTTTATCGTGTCGTCGTAGCGGACTCCCGCGCACCGCGTGATGGACGCTTTATTGAAGAACTGGGTTATTACAATCCGATCGACAAAAACAAGACTTTTTCTATCAATGCAGAACGCGTAGCCTACTGGCTGGGAACCGGCGCACAACCTTCGGAAACCGTAGAAAAACTTCTGAAGAAAAACGGAATCCTGAAAGGCCGCACCGTCATTATTCCCGATGAGCAAAAAGAAGTGGAAGAAAAAGAAGAAGCGGTAAAACTCGAAGAGAGCGTACACGAGGACAAGGTAGACGCCGAGCAGATCGTAGAAGACCAAAAAGAATCCGACGTGGCACCCGCCGGTACAGGCGATCCGGTTGATCCGGAAGAAGCTGCAGAAAAAGCCGACTTCCCGGTATCGGATCCCACAACAGAAGAAGTGGTGGAACAGGAAGGCGATAAAGTCGACGCCGAAGAAATCGTAGAAGAAAACGAGAAGCACTAATCCGAAAGGAGCCGACATGGAACAAATCGTTACAACGATTGCCAAAGAGCTCGTAGAATATCCCGAACACGTAAGCGTTACAGCGGCACAGGATGCGCAGCTCGTGTATATCACTCTGCGTGTCGATCCGCGTGATATGGGAAAAGTAATCGGCAAACGCGGCCGTATTGCCAAAGCGTTTCGTACGCTTTTAAAAGCCGTAGCGATGAACGATGACCGCACGGTGCATCTGGACATTCAGGAAAATGAAGGACAAGTGGGTTAAAATCGGCTATATAGCCAATACACACGGGATCAGGGGCGAGGTAAAAGCAGAGGCCGTCTCCGCCATACCCGACCGCCTGCTGCATCTGAAGCATGCCTATGCAGGGGAAGAGAAACAGCCTGTGGAGATCGTATCGGCCAAAGAACACAAAGGCATGACACTTTTGCGTTTTGCCGGCTTCGACACGATCAATCAGGTGCTTCCCTTTAAAGGCCGGTACCTGTATGTACCTGAAACGGAAACCGCCGTACTGCCGGAAGACAGCTGGTATCACTATCAGTTAAAAGGACTCACCGCTATCGATCCCGAAACGCGGGAAGCTTTCGGCACCGTAAGCGATATACTGGAGACCTACGCCAACGATGTACTGGCCATAGACACCGAAAAAGGCGAATTGTTGATCCCCTTTGTGCACGCACTGGTAGGCCGGGTCGATCCGGAAGCAGGCACCATCGAGGTGCGCAGGCTGGAGATGCTCGAATGAAGCTGCGCATACTCACCCTGTTTCCCGAACTGATCGAACAGCTGCGCGAATACGGGATCATCGGGCGCGCCATGCAAAACGGCATCATAGAGCTGTCCGTGGTCAATATCCGGGACTATACCGAGTCCAAACACGGAAAAGTTGACGATGCACCCTATGGCGGCGGTGCCGGGATGATTATGAGTTGCCAGCCGATAGCCGACGCCGTGGCTGCCCATGCCGCACCTGAATCGCATGTGGTGTTTCTGTCACCGCAGGGCCCCGTTCTCACACAGGACAAAGCCAGGGAACTGGCTAAAAAAGAAGATCTGCTTCTTATCTGCGGCCATTACGACGGGATCGATGAGCGCCTGTTGCAAACTGTGATCGACGAAGAGATCTCCATCGGGGATTATATACTGACCGGCGGCGAGCTGCCGGCCATGGTTCTCACCGATGTGGTGGCCCGCTTTCTGGAAGATACGGTCGGTTCTGCAGAAAATGTGGAAAACGACTCTCTGTCCGACGGACTTCTGAAATACCCGCAATACACACGACCCGCTATCTGGCGCGGTCTGTCCGTCCCGGACATTCTGCTTTCCGGCGATCACAAAAGAATAGAAAACTATCGGGTGGAAGAATCGCTGCGCGTCACAAAAGAAAAACGCCCGGATTTGTACAAAAAGGTTTGCGGCAAAACCTTGCCGCCCGGCGATTAAAATGATATACTGCTAATTTGATAACGGATGTTCCTCTGCACGATCCACGGTATGAACATTCAGGAAGGAAGGAGGCGCAACAATATGAATCAATACATTCGCGATTTGGAAAACGCGCAAAGAAAAGATAATCTGACCCCCTTTAACGTAGGCGATACGGTACGCGTGGACTATAAAGTAACCGAAGGCAAACGGGAACGGATCCAGGCTTTTGAAGGAACCGTTCTGAAAATTCAGGGCACAGGTGCCAGACAGACCTTTACCGTACGGAAAGTTTCGTATGGTGTAGGTGTGGAACGAACCTTTCCGCTGCATTCCCCCCGCGTGGAAAACATCAAAGTTCTCCGCCGAGGACGCGCACGCAGAGCCAAGCTGTTTTATCTGAGAGACCGCGTAGGAAAAGCAGCCAAAGTAAAAGAAACCCGACGCTAAGACAAAATGCGACCCCGTAAAAAGCGAGGTCGTTTTTTTGGGCTCTACACTAAATGTTGGGGTGGGTAACCACCTCAGCATTTTTCTTTTGAAAAAGAATACACCTGTCTCAAAAACCTTTACAATTAAAGCACGACCAATAACAGAAAGGAATGAGACAAGTGCAA
>JAAYQA010000041.1 GCA_012519495.1 Tissierellia bacterium
AAAATGCGGTGATAGCGACTCCGGCATCCGGAACGGATCAAACTTCTTGGAAAGTAGAAGTAAAATGGCACGATACAACATCGCCTTCTTCCCGCTTTACCCGTTTGTTTGTCGAACTGGATCCGATTGTAGATGTGAACTATCAATTTGATCCCAATGGAGGCCGTGTACGTCGCGGTACACAAACGGAGTTTGTGGTAAAAGACGGCACAGATATCACACTGCCTTCGCGTTCCGATTTAGGACTGGCCCGACCCGGATATACGTTTGCGGGCTGGAGCGTAGCAGGAACGGAAGAAATCCTCTTGCCGGGTACGGTGTATACGGTCGATGTGGATACGGTATTTGAAGCTGTATGGAACCGTATCGGAGAACCGGAAGACCCGCAAGAGCCGGAAGACCCGCAGGAGCCGGAAGACCCGCAAGAACCGGAAGACCCGCAAGAGCCGGAAGACCCGCAGGAGCCGGAAGAACCCGGTCAGGTATATCCCTATTCGTATAATGCGAACGGCGGTCGGTTCCGGCGCGGAACCAAAACTGTTCTGGAGGGTTCAAGCATTGTATTGGCTACCCGTTCGGAATTGGGGCTGGCCCGACCCGGGCATACCTTTGTAGGATGGAGAGTTGCAGGAACCGACACAGTTCTGGAACCCGGCAGCGAATACACGATAAAAGGCTATACCGTATTTGAGGCGGTATGGGAAAAACTTTAAACCTTTTGTTTCACCCCCCCCCGCGTTTCTTTGAAACGCGGGGGTTTTTATTGTCGGATGTTCGTTTCGATTCGACAGCATCCGCCGGGTTTGTAAATCGTGAAAATTGCGATATAGTAGAGAAAGAATTTGAACAGATCGTGGGGATGTGTATGGACAAGAGCGGAAAGCTTGTTTCATCCGTATTTATTATTATGTTTTTTACCGTGGGGAGCAAGGTCTTGGGTTTCTTGCGGGATGTGCTGATCGCAGCCAGATTCGGCTCCGGTATGGAAACGGATGCCTATTTTGTGGCGCTGTCGGCGGCGGGTATTTTGTCGGCTTTTTTGATGCAGGCCATTGAAACAACGATGATTCCGGTATTGTCGGAAGTGGAAGAGGAAGAGGGAAAGGCGAAAAAAATAGTCCACACCAATCATATTCTGAATCTTGTATTGCTGGTAGCCACCGGCCTTTTGCTGTTTGGTTGGGTGTTTGCGCCCTGGATAGCCCGGATCATGGCCGTGGGTTTTGCAGGCGAGCAGTTGCAGCTGGCTGTGACGCTGACGCGTTTTGCGATGCCGGTGGTTTTGTTTTCCGGTGTGTCGGCGGTGTTTTTGGGTCTTTTGCAAAGTGAGCATCGTTTTTTTGAAACTGCGGCCATTCAGCTGCCTTTCAATTTTGTCTACATTTTTTTCCTGCTGTTTCTGGCCGGAACCTTCGGCATTCGGGGACTGGCGGTCGCCGGTGTGTTGGCCACGGCATCGCAGGTGGTATTGCAACGGATCGGGCTGAGAAAAGTGCATTACCGGTACCGGCCCCGTTTCACGCTGCAGGATCCCTATGTAAAAAAGACACTGAGTCTGGTCCCGCCGGTCCTCCTTACAACGGCCATCAGCAATCTGAATACCATTGTGGACCGGTCCATGGCTTCGTCGTTGGCAGCAGGGAGCCTGTCCGCATTAAACTTTGCCAATAAACTGAATACGCTCGTGCACAGCGTGTTTATAGTCGCGTTGGCGACTGTACTGTTTCCCATATTGGCACAGGAGGCACGCAAAACGGACAAAGCGGGCTTCAAACAGGTAACCGTACGCGGGATCAATGTGATTTTGTTGATCACATTGCCCGCCACGGCGGGACTGATCGCTTTTTGCACGCCGATTGTCCGGCTGGCGTTTGAACGCGGCGCCTTTGATGCGGCCGCAACCTTGATTACGGCGGAGTCGTTGGCGTTTTATTCGATCGGACTGACGGGATTGTCGCTGAAAATCTATCTGGACAAAGCGTTCTTTTCGTTGCAGGATACGCGTACGCCGATGGTGTTCGGGATGGTACTGGTGAGTTTGAAAATCCTTCTGAGTTTTGTATTTATAGCCACCCTGCAGCACAAAGGCCTCGCGCTGGCCACCTCCCTGTCATTGCTCGCAACGGCATTTCTACTTTTGTATCGCATGCGGGTTTCACTGGGAACCATGGGATATGAAAAAGTTCTGTATGGCGGGCTGAAAGCGGGGGTTGCGGCCTTTTTGATGGCTGTGGGCAGTCGCTTTTTGCATACGGTCCTGTTGCGTGTGTTGGGGACGGGTCGTCTGGCGGAAGCCGGCAGTTTATTGGTATCTGTGGGGGCGGGCGTTGTTTTGTATCTTCTGCTCTTGTATCTTTTGCGGGTGGAAGAGTTGGGCCTGGCCGTGCAGATGCTTCGCAGACGTTTGGGTCGCTGATTGAATAAGAACAAAGCTTAGCATATAATAATGGAAATGAAAAAGGGACATAGCGCCTGATGGAGGATTGCTTTGAAACAGGAATTATTGAACAAAATAGAAAACCGGTCGGCCCGGGTGGGCGTGGTCGGTCTGGGGTATGTAGGCCTGCCTTTGGCCGTGGAAAAAGCCCGCGCCGGGTTTATAACAAGCGGTATTGATGTTTCGGATAAAAAAGTAGCCAAGGTAAATGCAGGCGAAAACTATATCGGCGATGTGGATGATGCGCTGCTGAAAAAATTGGTCGAGGACGGAAAACTGTCCGCCACGAGCGATTTTTCGAAAGTAGCGGAGCTGGACTTCATCGTGATTTGTGTGCCGACGCCCTTAGATGTGCATCAGCAGCCGGATATCAGCTATATACAGACATCGGCAGAATCCATTGGCGACCATTTGACGAAAGGATCTTTGGTGGTGTTGGAAAGCACGACCTACCCCGGTACGACCGAAGGGCTCGTACGCCCGATCTTAGAAGAGCGAAGCGGACTTGTATGCGGCAAAGATTTTTATCTGGCCTATTCGCCGGAGCGGGTCGACCCGGGCAATAAGAATTACAAGACGAACAACACGCCCAAGGTTGTAGGCGGTGTGACGCAGGATTGCACCGATGTGGCGGAAGCGCTCTACCGCACAACGCTGGACAGTGAGATTTACCCGGTGTCGTCGCCTTCTGTTGCGGAAATGGAGAAGATCTTAGAAAACACATACCGCTTTGTAAACATCGGTCTGGCCAATGAAATGGCGGTGATCTGCCATCGCATGGGGATCAATGTGTGGGAAGTGATCGACGCGGCAAAAACGAAACCCTACGGGTTTCATGCGTTCTATCCGGGACCGGGTCTGGGCGGCCACTGCATTCCGCTGGATCCGTATTATCTGACCTGGAAAGCACGCGAATACGATTATCATACCAAGCTGATTGAAACCGCCGGCGAAGTCAATTCCATGATGCCGGAATTTGTGGTGGATCGTGCGTTTCATATCTTAAACGACAAAAAGAAGGCGATCAACGGTTCAAAAGTTCTGCTTTTGGGCGTCGCCTACAAAAAAGACATCGACGATCTGCGCATGAGCCCGGCGCTTCGCGTGCTGGAGATTCTGGAATCGTTTCATGCGGACGTTTCGTATTACGATGCGTACAATCCGCAGTTTACGGCCTATGACGGCACGCTGCGCCGGTCGATGCCGGAGTTGTCTGCCGAAGATATTGCCTCATATGATTTGATTATTGTAACGACGGATCACACCAATGTGGACTATGCTTTTGTCGCCGAACATGCCCAACAGGTATTTGATACGAGAAATGTATTAAAAGAGATTGAAGGAGCGCATATTTTCCGCCTGTAAACGGCAGAAACAACCAAAGAGAACAAACTGTAGGGGAGCCCTCCCGTGGCTCCCGTTTCTCTTTTTAGCTGGAGTGCTTTTATGACGAAACGACAAAAATGGATATTCACAGGACTCTGTATCTTGTGGTTTTTGTATGCGCTGACCTTTACGCCCAGTGGGGATGATCTGTCGCGCTTTTACCGATTGGCACAGCCGGATTTTCGGTTTTTGCCGCTGTTGCCTGAGCATTATATGAACCTGAACGGCCGTGTGCTGGGCAACTTTTTCTCTTTCTTTTTTCTGGAACCGTGGTGGCTGCGGGCGTTGGTAAAGACATTGAGCATTGCCATTATCTCGCATTCACTCTGGAAGATTGCAAAGGGAAAATGGACAGTGGGTCTTATCGTCTCCTTTCTATTGGTTACGGCGATTCCTTTGGCCATACACACACAAGTGTATCCGTGGTCGGCGGGCTTTTTCAACTATACCTTTCCTATCGTGCCGCTGAGTTGGATTGTGGCCCGTTTGACGGACGAAAAGAAGCCACATCCTGCGGTAGCGCTTGTTTTTGGTGTTATCTGCACATTGTTTGTGGAGCATGTTACTCTGTTTTTACTTGTGTTTTCTGTGATCATGCTTATTCTGCGAGCAAAAAAACGCATCGACTCCGTTTGGCTGTTTTTTGCATTGGGCGTACTGATTGGTGCGGGGATCATGTTTTCCTCGCCGGTGTACCGGGATGTGGCAAGCGGTGAGGACTGGTATCGCAATGTGCCGGCGGACGGTCATGCTTTACAGACACAATTGTTCAAGAATATGCGACAGATCGGGCCGTATTTATTGGCCGGGCAGCCGCTGCTTTCTCTTCCCCTGTTTGGAGCGGGTCTTTTTCTTCTTGAAAAGAAAGGGGAGCGCATTGTTTGGGGTGCGTTTTTCTTTGTGCTTGCCGTATTGTTTGTACCGATTGGTGCGCAAACGCTGTTTATACGCGGAATGGATTCACGTCCCTTGGGTACGGTCATTGTTGCTTTGGTGCTGCATTTTGCCATCTGGGTGTTTATGCTGCTTCGTGTGAGGGAATACACGGATCAGAAAGACCGTGGCGCGCTTGTGGGTGCTTTATTTGCCTGGATGATGCTTTTTGCGCCGTTGGCGATCGTAAGTCCGATCGGACCGCGCAACTTTTATGCCGGCACGATGGCTTTGACTCTGCTCGTATTGATTTTACTGAAACAGGTGGGCGTTTTGCAGTGGAAGTATACCGGGGTTATTGCACCGGTTTTTTTGGCAGGGGTGTTATTGTGGCGCGGGCATGCGCAGTGGGTCAACATACAAATATATAGGGAACGGAACCGCATTATCCACCAAGCAATGCAAGAAAAAAGAAGAACGATCATTATTCCGGCATATCCGTATCCGGACTACATTCATGGGAATCAAAAAGAAAAACTGGATCAATTGTTTATGTATGAAGAAATAGGAGATATTACCTTCTTATTGGAAGGTGAGGAAGAATAAGTTTACACGGAGACGATAGACTCTATGGCCATTGATAAAATGAAAAACCGACGGAAATATGTTCTTATAGGCCTTTTTATCTTGTGGTTTTTGTATGCGCTGACCTTTACGCCCAGTGGGGATGATATGGAGCGGATTCGCTTTGCACAGACGGATTTGGGGCGGCTGTTTTCTCTGATACCGGAGCAGTATAAGCAACTGAACGGGCGCGTGGTGGGAAACTGGCTGTCTTTTGCTTTGATGACGCCGTTTTGGCTGCGGGCGCTGGTAAAGGCGGTATGTGTGTCGGTGATTGCGCATTCGCTTTGGAAAATAGCGGGTTTGCGTTCGACCGGAGCCCTGCTTCTGACTTTTGTGCTCGTTACGGCTATGCCGCTTTCGATTCATGTGCAGGTGTACAATTGGTCGTCGGGCTTTTTCAACTACACGGTGCCGATGGCGCTGCTTTTGTATTTTCTGGCGCGCACGCGGGATGAAAAGAAACCGTCGCCCATAGTGGCTGCGCTGCTTGGCTTTTTGTCCTGTTTGTTTGTGGAGCATGTCACCGTGTTTTTGCTTTTGGTGGCCGGGGTGATTCTTCTTTTGCACCGGCGCGGCTACAGCCGGTCGGACTGGTTCTGGTTTGCCATCGGGATACTCCCCGGTGTGCTTGTCATGTTTGCGTCTCCGGGGTATTCTGCCGTGGTTGCGGGCGATGACTGGTATCGCCGTGTGCCGGTTACCTTTTCGTCTTTATCTGCACAATTGTTTAAGAATATGGGGCGCTTGGGGCCTTATGTACTGGTACAGCAACGGCTTTTGCCGATCCTGCTGATCGGCTCGGTTTTTGCCCTGCTAAAAACGAATCGGGACCGGATCTTGTGGGGGGCTTTGTTTTTGGGGCTGCTTCTTCTCTTTTTCCCGCGGTTTCAAGGGAGCGCCTTTGTCCTCGGTTTGGAGCAGGCGCCCTGGCGCACCGTTTTTGTCCATCAGCTGCTGCACGCGGGCGTGGTTTTGTTTTTGCTGTTTCGCGTAGCGCCTCTGCTGAAAAAAACCGACCGGCGGATGTTTGTGGGCGCGTTGGCTTCCTGGGTGCTGCTGTACGTACCGTTGTTGATCGTGCAGCCGATCGGGCCTCGAAACTTTTATGCGGCAACGCTTTTTCTTTTGCTGGCGGTGCTTTTGCTATTAAAACAGGTCGGCTTGTTTGACACCGAGGCAACAGGAAAGGCGGCGGGTGCGTTACTGCTTGCGCTGCTCATCTGGCGCGGCGGCATACACGGGGCGAATACGATGGTATACGCCCGGCGCGATGCGGAGATCCGCGCGGCGATGGCACAAAAGGAACACTTTGTCACATTGGAGCCGCTGCCGTATCTGCGCTATATGCACGGGAATCAGACAGAAGGTCTGGAGAATCTGTACTATTATGATCAGCCCGGCGATCTGGAGCTCTATGTGAAGGAGTAAAAGGGTATGAATACAATATGAAACGAAGACTGATTTTTATAGCGGGTTTGTTTTCTCTGGGCGTCGGCTGGATCGGTGTGGTTTTACCACTGCTCCCCGCAACGCCCTTTTTTCTGATGTCGGCCGCCTGCTTCTACCGGAGTTCGCCGCGTATGCACCGCTGGTTGACCCATCAGAAAATCATCGGCCCGTATCTGACCAATTACGAAAACAAGCAAATGGCCCGAAGAGACAAATATATTACGCTGACGATTCTCTGGGCGGGAATCCTTTTTTCCATCTCGCGGGTGGACACCCTGTGGGTAAAAGGCCTCCTGCTCGTCATCGCCATCGGCGTCACAATCCATCTGACATCATTAAAATCCATCTGATAGAGTGCGCCGGGGCTTGGATGGGGGCAAAATCGGCGATCTACCAATCGCCGCTACGGGTGTGGTATACATGACAAGGATTCCCTGCGCGGGGTGGGGTGGTTCGGGGTATAATATTCCCGAGGTGATGCGGTGTGAAATGGAAGGAAAACTGGCCTTATTACCGGAAACGGATTCTGCTGGTTTTGAATATATTGGTGATTGTATTCGGCTTGATCGGGACGTATGAATACTACCGCCCGCGTATTGACGCCGACTGGCGTCTGGTGACGGCGATGCTTTACGGGACGTTCAAGCTGTATTTTTTGTCGCCCACGATTTCTGTGGAAGCGCCGATCACACCGCTGTATGAGATTGCCAAGTGGATCGCGCCGTTTTTAACTTCGGCGATGGTGCTCACCATTTTGGGCAATGCATTTCATTCCGGACGGAATTTGTTTTTGTACCGCTTCGGCGACAAAAGCATCCTGATCGGCGACAATGACGACACGCGGATTTTTGCCAGAAATCTCGCGCGGGAGCGCCAAACGCGGGTGCTTTTGTATGCGGATACGGCGCAGGACACCGGCCGTTCCAAAAGCTACGGCGAAGACGGCGTGGCCTTGTTGACCCACGACTGGCGGCAGCCGCCGGACCGGGAAACGCGCGCGCAGATTCGCGGTTCCCGTTTTAACACCGCCCGGCATATTGTGCTTTTATACGAGGAAGATTTAGATAATTATGCGGTCTTTATGACGCTCATACAAAGTCTGAAACCGCAGCGGCCGATCAAGATGCGGGTGCGCTGCAAATCACAAACGCTCCGGGATCTGATGCAGTCGATGCTGCGCCAGGCACAGGCGGACAACGAGGCACTGCGCTATCTGGATATCCGCTTTTTTGACATTGCGGAAATGGTGGCGGAGAGCCTTTTGCAGCACGAGAAAGCGCCTTTGTATGCGGTTCCTTTGCAGCGTTTGAAAGGGCATACCGCAAAAAGCGCGCAGGCGATTTCCACTGCCTGCGGTACGACGCATGTGCTGCATTTCGGGTTCAATGATATTGCCGCCTGGCTGACCAAGAAGGTGCTGTCCGCCGGGACGATCAGTCTGGATCAAAAAGTGCA
>JAAYQA010000042.1 GCA_012519495.1 Tissierellia bacterium
CGCGCCCCGGTCCATGTGCGCCAGCCGGCGGAAACCTCGGTATATGCCATGAGCGACCGCGACATACTCTTTACGATTGAACGCATCGTCGAACGCACGCTGACCGTTGAAACCGAAGTGGATGACAATACCCTGGAACGCGACTTCAAATACAAACACACCGTTGAACCAGCCACCATTACCATCAAAGGCCCGCGCAGCCTGGCCAACCGGGTCCATGAAGCCCGCGTCATTGCCGACCATTCCGGCGAACGCGAATCCTTTACCATCACCGAGCGGATCGAACTGGTCGATGTAGACGGAAAGCCCGTACAGGGACTCGAAATGTCTACCGACACCGTATCGGTATCGGTAGAAGTCAAGCGCGTCAAAGTCGTGCCGATCGTGATTTCCCACACCGGATCCCTGCCCGAAGGGGTTACCATTGTAAACGAACGCATCGAACCCAATACCATCCGCGTACAGGGCCCCGATGAAATCGTACAGAATTTGGAGAATATCCGCACCGAATCGATCGACTACAGCGAGATGAACGTCAGCGGCGAACGAAAGGTCGGCCTGCAGTTCCCGGAAGGGGTCACAGAAGACGAAACCATCGAGCCGGTTTACACATACAATGTGCGCACCCCGGTAGATCGCGACATGATCATCGGCCGTTCCGCGATTGAACTGCGCAATCCGCCCGAAGATACCAACGCCCGCATCGGGGACGGCAATCCGATTGTTGTCAGGCTGAGCGGGGAAGAAGAGGATCTGGATGCCCTGCGCGAAAACCAGATCAAACTGTATCTGGATCTGGATGGCTTGCAAGCCGGTACACACGAAGTACAGGTGCAGATGGAGCCGATCCCCAATCTGCGTTTTGATCCGGAAGCCTTCCCGGAAATCCGCGTCATCATCGATGAAGTGACAACGGAAAACATGGAATAACCCAAACGACAAAACCCGCATTTTGCGGGTTTTTTGTTGTTTTTAACACGGATTCTTTGCGAAGGGAGAAAAGATATTTTACGGTTAATTAAACGATTTCCGAATTTATTTTCACTGAGATCGTTGGGAAGCTATGCGGTGGGAAAACGACAAAACAGGCTTATACGTATTGAAAATATAACATTACCGGGTGATAAAAACTATGAGAGGTTTTCATTGACTAAGAATGAATATGGTCGGAAACTACATAATTATATCAATGAAAACCTTTATCAATGGATAGAAATGCAAAAAAGCCTTGAAATTTCGTGCACGAAATGATAGACTAACGGTAAAAGATGATAGAGAAAGGGGTAGGATATGATTCAAAATTTTCAGCAGCTGCGTGATGTGGCTGCGGGGAAAGGCCCGGTTCCCATGGCGGTGGCTATGGCGAACGATCCCCATGTGATTGAATCCGTTTCAGAAGCGGCCAAGCAGGGATTGGTTCGTCCCATCCTCGTAGGACCGGTGGCGGAAGTGGAAGCGCTGGTAAATGACATTGCACCGGATATGCAATATGAGATCGTAGAGGCAAAAGACAAGCAGGAAGCGTCGGTAAAAGCGACCCAATTGGTCTCGGGCGGATCGGCGCAGATCCTGATGAAGGGTCTGGTCGATACATCCATCATTTTGCATGAGGTGTTAAACAAGGAATACGGTCTGCGCACCGGCAATATACTGAGCCATGTGGGCGTAGTCAAAGTCGAGGCGTATCCGAAACTGCTGTTTATCAGCGACGGCGCCATGCTGATTGCACCCAATGCAGAACAAAAAGAAAAGCTGATCGAAAATGCACTGCCTCTTATGCATTCTTTAGGAATCGAAAAACCCAAAGTGGCGATTTTGGCGGCAAAAGAAAGCGTTTCCGACAAAATGCAAGCCACGCTGGACGCCCAGATACTGGTCGATAAAAACCAATCCGGCGAAATAGCGGATTGCGTGGTGGAAGGCCCCTTTGCTTTGGACAATGCCATCGACAAAGAAGCGGCTTCCATTAAAGGCATTCAGGGCGAAGTCGTAGGCGAGGCCGACTTGCTGGTCGCGCCGCAGATTGAATCCGGGAATATTCTGTACAAATCCCTGGTCTATCTGGCAGGAGCCGAAAGCGCCGGCCTGATTACGGGGGCAACACATCCCATCGTACTGACCTCCCGTGCCGACTCGGCCGAAGCCAAGCTGAATTCGATCGCTTTGGCGGTATTGGTCGCTACAAAGGAATAGCTTATGAAAAAAATCCTCGCCATCAATCCCGGTTCCACCTCGACCAAAATCGGGATATTTGAAGATGAAACCCTCGTTCTGGAAAAAAAGCTGGAGCATACGGCGGAAGAACTGAAAGGCTTTTCGCAGGTTGCGGATCAGTTTGATTACCGGCTGAACATTCTGAAAGACATTCTGGCGGAAGAAGGCTGCCAGGAAGACTCTTTTGACGCCGTTGTCGGTCGGGGCGGTCTGATGAAGCCGATCGTAAGCGGTACCTATGCCGTATCGGAAAGCATGCTGGAGGACTTCCGTGCGGCGCGTTACGGCGAGCACGCGTCCAATTTGGGCGCCATGCTGGCTATTGCCATCGCCGGAGAAGACACCCCCGCCTATATTGTGGACCCGGTGGTTGTCGATGAACTGGATCCGGTGGCCCGCGTATCCGGCATGAAAGGGGTGGAACGCATCTCCATCTTCCACGCGCTGAACCAAAAGGCGGTGGCCAAACGATACGCGCGCGAAAAAGGCGTTCCGTATGACCAAATCAATCTCATCGTGGCCCATTTGGGCGGCGGTGTGTCCGTTGCGGCGCATAAAAAGGGCCGCGCGGTCGATGTAAACAATGCCCTGGACGGCGAAGGCCCCTTCTCACCGGAGCGGGCGGGCGGTTTGCCCGTGCGCGATGTGATTCGCCTGAGCTATTCGGGGGACTTCTCCGAAAAAGAACTCCGGCGGCAGTTTGTCGGAAAAGGCGGACTCGTGTCCTATTTTGGCACATCCGATGCGCGCGTTGTGCAGAAGATGGCCGATGAGGGCAACAAAGAAGCCGCTCTCGTCTACGAGGCGCTGAGCTATCAGGTCGCCAAAGAGATCGGTGCCTGCGCGGCGGTTTTGCAGGGCAAGGTCGATGCGATCCTGCTCACGGGTGGAATCGCTTATGACAAGGGCTTTGTGCAAAGGGTAAAAGAGGCCACCGACTGGATTGCAGACGTGGTGGTATATCCCGGAGAAGACGAATTGGAAGCTTTGGCACAGGGCGCATTGCGCTGTCTGCAAGGTGAGGAAGAAGTGCGGCGGTATGATTAATCCCGCGGCACACAAACGCATCCGCGTGATCACCGGCCATTACGGATCGGGGAAAACGGAATTCGCCATCAACTACGCCATGCTGCTGAATCAAACAAAGAAGCATGTGCACATAGCGGATCTGGATGTCATCAATACCTATTTTCGTTCCCGCGAACTGACAAAAGAACTCAAAGAGCTGGGCATTAACGTCATCGGCGCATCGGTGGAGGCGTCGGCGGTGGACGTGCCCGCTATTTCTGCGGAAGTCATGGGTCCGATCATCGACAAAGAAGCGGATCTCATACTCGATGTCGGGGGAAACCCCGCAGGGGCGCGGGCCCTTGGGCATTTCCGGAAAGCGATTTTACGGGAGGAATACGATCATTTCTTTGTTCTGAACCGGAATCGGCCGGAAACCACGACCGAGGAGACGGCGCTGGCCTTTTTGCGCCAGACCGAGGCCATCGCAGGAATGTCGGTTACGGGTCTTATCAACTCCACGCATATGCTCAAGAGTACAACCATCGAAGATGTACTGTACGGACAGGAACTGTGCAATGCCCTGTCCGCGTCTACGGGGATACCCGTTGTCGGGATATCCCTCTGGGAAAAAATAGCGGACGATCTGCCCGAAGAATACCGGGATATCGCCCTTCCCATGCAACTGACCCTACGCCGGTCATGGATGAGTTAGGAGGAAAACATGGCGAAACAGAAAGGCAAAGTCACATTTAACGAGAAGTATTGCAAAGGATGCGAGCTTTGTGTATCGGTTTGTCCGGTACAGATTATTGCAATGGATCTTTCAAGAATCAACGAAAACGGCTATCACCCCGCAGGCGTTACCGATGTGGAAAAATGCATCGCATGCGCAAACTGCGCGATCACCTGCCCGGATTCGGTGATCACCGTAGAACGACTGGAGGCGTAAGATGACAAAGCAACTGATGAAAGGGAACGAAGCGATCGGCGCTGCAGCGATTGCCGCAGGCTGCCGCTACTTCTTCGGCTATCCCATTACCCCCCAAAGTGAACTTCCCGAGTACATGTCCAGAGAGCTGCCGCTGGCAGGCGGTGTATTCCTGCAGGCGGAATCGGAAATCGCGGCCATCAATATGGTATACGGCGCGGCGGGATCCGGTGCGCGCGTTATGACGAGTTCTTCCTCGCCGGGCTTTGCGCTCAAGCAGGAAGGCATGTCCTATATTGCCGGGGCGGAATTACCGGCACTGGTTGTGAATGTTATGCGGGGCGGACCCGGCCTGGGTTCCATCCAGCCTTCCCAAACCGACTATTACATGGTCACCCGTGGCGGCGGAAACGGCGACTACCGTACCATCGCACTGGCACCGGCCAGCGTGCAGGAATTGGTCGACATGGTTATTCTGAGCTTCGATCTGGCTGACAAATACCGCAATCCGGTGGTCGTGTGCGCAGACGGCGTTCTGGGCCAGATGATGGAACCGGTGGAATTTCCCAAACGCGACAAAGTGGAACTGCCCGCAAAAGACTGGGCTGCAACGGGAACCGGCGGCAAGAGAAAACCCAATATCATAAACTCGCTCTACCTCAGTCCGGAAATTCTGGAAGAACATAATCGTCATCTTAAGAAAAAATATGAAACCATAACCGAAAACGAAGTCCGTTTTGAAGAAGACGGCACAGAAGACGCCGATCTCGTCATCGCCGCATTCGGAACCACCTCCCGTATGGTTAAATCCGCCATCGAGCAGTTGCGCGCGGACGGATACAAAATCGGTCTGATCCGACCCATTACCCTGTGGCCGTTCCCCTTTGCGCCGTTCAAGAAACTGCCCGACAGCGTAAAAGGCATTCTGACAGTAGAAATGAACACCGGACAAATGATCGACGATGTGCGTATTGCCGTAGAAGGCAAAATGCCGGTATTCCATTACGGACGCTACGGCGGCATGATCCCCGTGGTTGAAGATATTGTGGAAGAAACGAAACGCGTATTGGAGGACTTAAAACGATGACGATTGTATATGAACGTTCCAAAGGCCTCACCGAGGCGAAAACCCACTACTGCCCCGGCTGCACCCACGGGATTATTCACAAGCTTGTGGCGGAATCGCTGGTAGAACTGGGACTGTTGGAAAAAGCGATCGGTGTGGCACCGGTTGGCTGCTCGGTACTGGCTTATAACTATTTCAACTGTGACATGCACGAAGCGGCGCACGGACGCGCACCGGCCGTAGCAACTGGTATCAAACGCGTATTGCCCGACAACTTCGTTTTCACCTATCAGGGCGACGGCGACCTGGCCTCCATCGGGACGGCGGAAGTCGTACAGGCGGCCCACCGCGGCGAACACATCTCCACGATCTTCGTCAACAACGCCATCTACGGCATGACCGGCGGACAAATGGCCCCGACCACCCTGATCGGACAAAAAACCACCACCTCTCCGGGCGGACGTACGGTCGAACACAGCGGCCGACCCATCCGCATTTCGGAAATGTTGGCCACCATCGACGGCGCACGTTTTGTTGAACGCGTCACCGTTGACACCCCCGGCAATATTCGCAAAGCGAAACGCGCCATTATGAACTGCTTCAAATGCCAGTTGGAAGGCCGCGGATTCGGTATCGTAGAAGTACTCTCCACCTGTCCCACAAACTGGGGCGTACACCCCACAGAAGCACTTACGTGGCTCAGGGACAATATGATTCCCTACTATCCTCTCGGCAACTTCCGCAACGACCAAGGTCAGGAGGAAGAATAATGGAACATAAAATACTAATGGCAGGTTTCGGCGGACAAGGGATTATGGCCATGGGCCAGCTGGTAACCTATGCGGGCATGGTAGAAGGCAAACAGGTGTCCTGGATGCCCTCCTACGGCCCGGAAATGCGCGGCGGCTCCGCCAACTGCTCGGTCATCGTCTCAGACCGTCCGGTCGGTTCGCCCACCGTCAATATGTTTAATATCGGCGTATTCATGAATCAGGTCGCCTTTGACAAATTCATAGAAAATGCGGAAAAAGACGCCCACATTTTCGTGAACTCTTCTTTGATTGAAAGCAAAGTCGACCGCGACGATGTACACGTCTACTATATACCGGTCAACGAAATTGCCCAGGAGAAAATCGGCAACGCCCGTACGGCCAATATGGTTATGCTGGGCTCCATCCTGGAAGCCGTCGACATTGTAGACCGAAACACCGTTATGGATGTATTCACCAAAGTATTCGGGGAAAAACGCGCCAAACTGAAACCCATCAACGACCAGGCCATGCAAGCCGGGGCCGATGCGATCAACGAACAAAAAACGCCGGCCTAAAACCGCAATCCGCGCGGAGCCACAAGACGGTTGGCTTCGGCACAGATAAACAAAAATGAGCATCCGAATAAGGGGTGCTCATTTTTTTGTGCCGGAAGGCCTGCGGTGTTTTGCACACCGGTCAGAGGCCCGCTATCATTGCGCTGCGATCGCAGCGCCTGCTGTGGTATAATAATACAAGCCTTACACGATAACGAGGGGACGGGTGAGCGGATTGGCATCGATAGAAAAACGGATTCCACATACTATACGGCAGCTGTTGACCGCTTTTTATACCGCCGGATATGATGCGGTACTGGTCGGCGGTTGCGTGCGGGATCTTTTTATGGGGCATGCACCGGCCGATTACGATATAGCGACATCCGCTTTACCGGATGAAGTGATCGCATTGTTTTCCGGGCACTGCAAAAGTGTCGGGAAAGCCTTCGGCACGGTCATTGTACCGTATCCGGGCGGGGATGCGGAGGTCACCACCTATCGCGAAGAAGCCGATTATGCCGACGGACGGCATCCGAATGTGGTACGCTTTACCACAGACTTGACAAAAGATCTCGCCCGGCGGGATTTCACCATGAACGCCATGGCCTGGCATCCCGACAGGGGGATCACCGACCCCTTCGGCGGACAGGAGGATATCCGAAAAAAACGGCTGTGCGCCGTAGGCGACCCGAACCGGCGTCTGCAGGAAGATGCGCTGAGGATCCTGCGCGGCGTGCGTTTTGCCGCGCGCTTTGGACTAAAACCCGATGCGGCCTTTCTGCAAGCAGCCGCACAGGAAGCGGCACGCCTTAAAAACATCAGTGCCGAGCGCGTGTTTTCAGAAACCGAGCGCATGCTGACGGGACAAAAACCCTCCACGGCTTTTTATCTGCTGGAAGAAACCGGCGCATTGGCGGAGCTGTTCCCGGAGCTGCAAATCATGGTGGGTTTTGACCAGGAAACGCCCTTTCACCATCTGGATCTCATGGCCCACACCCTTTGTGTAACCGACCGCGTAGCACCGGAAATCCATTTGCGTTGGGCAGCACTTTTACACGATGCGGGCAAACCCGCAGCAAAATTTTACGACGAAAACGGACAGGCGCGCTACTACGGCCACGACAAACAATCGGTCGAGGTGGCAAAAAGATTACTTGAACGCCTGCGCGCGCCCAATGAACGGATCGGGATCGTATGTGCACTGATCGGGCATCATATGGCAAATACCAATCCCTATACAAAAAAATCGGTCAAAAAACTCCTGCGTAAAATCGGCCGGGAACGCCTGGAACAATTGTTTTTGCTCCAGGAAGCCGATTGCGCCTGCGCCAGCAATCAGGGTGCGGGCCATGTACAGGAAGGACGCGCCCTTTTGCAGGAGATCCTTGCGGCAAAAGAACCTTTTTCCACAAAGCAGCTGGCCGTAAACGGCCGCGATCTCATCGGCATCGGCATACCGGAAGGACCGATGATCGGGTATTTTTTACAAAGGGCTTTGGCTTATACAGAAGAACATCCGGATAAAAACCACAGGCAGCTACTGCTTGCTAAAATACAGGAAGAGCGGAGGAATGTAAGATGGGAAAATACTTCGGCACCGACGGCATCCGCGGAATCGCAGGAACGGAGCTGAGTCCGACCTTGGCGTTTCGCACCGGTCTCGCTACGGCGGAGGTGCTCGCTAAAGAGAGTACATCAAAAAAAGTGTATATCGGTAAAGACACGCGCAAATCGGGGGATATGCTGGAAGCGGCCCTGATCGCCGGCCTGACGGCAGGCGGGCTGGACGTCTGGACGCTGGGTGTGGTACCCACCCCGGCCGTCGCCTATCTGACCGCAACAACCGACGCCTGCGCGGGGATCGTGATATCGGCCTCGCATAATCCGGGCGAATACAACGGAATCAAGATTTTTGCAACCGACGGGTATAAATTACCGGATGCGGTAGAAGAAGAGATCGAAGCGCATATCGACGGAAAACCGCAGGCGGTACGCACGGGAAAAGAGATCGGTTCGGTACACGCGATGCCCGAAGGGGCCGAGCACTATATCGAGCACCTGAAATCCACCGTTTCCACCGGACTGACCGGGGTAACCATTGCACTCGACTGCGGACACGGCGCCAATTCCGACATCGCGCCCCGCGTATTTGAAGAATTAGGGGCCAAAGTCGTCGTCACCAACCGGGAACCCGACGGGATGAATATTAACGCAAACTGCGGTTCCACCAATCCTTCCATTATTACAACCCTGGTAAAAAAATCGGGGGCTGCCTGCGGCTTTTCTTTTGACGGCGACGGCGACCGGGTCATTGCAGTCGACGAAACCGGCGAGGTGATGGACGGAGACCATATGCTGGCAGCTCTTGGCCTGAAGCTGAAAGAAAAAGGCGCGCTGAAGCACAGCGGACTCACAGGCACCGTCATGACCAATATCGGGCTGGACCGCTTCTGTGACGAACACGGCCTGGTTCTGCACAAAGCGGCCGTAGGCGACCGCTACGTACTGGAAGACATGCGTACATCCGAATTTTCCCTGGGAGGTGAACAATCCGGCCATATTATCTTTTTAGACCACAACACCACCGGCGACGGTCTATTGACGGCGTTGAAACTGGTTGAGCTGATCATGGAAGACGGGGTTTTGCTCAGCGAGAAAAACAAGCTCATGTTCTCGTACCCGCAGGTCCTGGTCAATGCCCGCGTACACACCGAGCGCAAGAATGCCTATAAAACCGACTCGGCCATACAGGAGGAGATCAAAAGACTGGAAGAATCCTATCACGGTGTCGGCCGCGTGCTGATCCGCCCGTCCGGAACCGAACCTTTGGTCCGCGTCATGATCGAAGGCGAAGACATTCAGCGGCTGGAGCAGGACGCCAGGGCACTGGCTGCAATGATTGAAGAGAGGTATCCCGAATGAAACGAATAATCGTAGCTGACAGTTCTCTCGAACTGAATGAAGAACTGTCCCAAAGACTGGGGGTCCACTTTGTGCCCTTTCGTGTCGATGTAGGAGAGGAGCTCTTTATCGACGACGGCACGGTAGACCAACAACATCTGCTCAACGCCATGAAAGCCTATCCCGATGCGCCGAAATCGGCCGCACCGGCCCCCGGGGCCTATCTGGAAGCCTATGGGGATGCAGACGAGGTGTTTGTTGTCACCCTGTCCAAAAAGCTGAGCGCTTCCTACAACAATGCGATCCTGGCCAAACAGATGCGCGAAGAACAGAATCCGCAGGTGAAAATCCACGTATTTGACTCCAAATCCGCCGTTTGTGGCGAAACGCGGGTAGCCGGAGCCATCCGGGCGTTTTTGGATGCCGGCGCTGTCTTTGATTCCATTGTGAAGAAAGTGGAGGAAAAGATTGAGGAGTCCTTCACCTTCTTTGTGCTGGAGTCGCTGGAGAATCTCATGAAAAACGGCCGAATCAGCCGCTGGAAAGGAGCCATTGCAGGTGCTTTGTCCATACGGCCGGTTATGCATGCGCCCGGCGGCGAAATCGAACTGTACCACATGGCGCGCGGCCAGCAGAAGGCGTATCGCAAATTGGTGGACGCCATCGGCGAAACCGGCGCAAATCTGGCGGAACGGGTATTTTATATCTCCCATTGCAACGCGCAGGAAGCCGCCGAAGTGATCCTCGCCATGGTAGAACAGCGATACCGCTTCCGCGCGGTGCATCTCACGGGTATGAAGGTGCTGAGCTCCATGTATGCGTATGACGGCGGCATCGTGATATCGTTTTAGGCGCAGGCAAATATCCAATTTAATTCACAAAAAATACAAAATATAAAACAATCTATCCCAATCAGATAAAGTGTGAAAGACGCCATAAATCGCAAACTTTCAAAAAGAATCACGATCTTCAATTTTTTGATAATAAATGTTCATTGCATTTTAGGTAATGTTCACCTATGTAAATGAATATTAATGCAAGATGATTAGGGTTTTTTCGGAGTCTGTGTTGATATTCTTCAGAAAATGCACTATAATATCAATAACTGCGGGACCTACCCGTGGGATGGAACCGGCATGATGCCGGCAAAAACAAAGGGGGAGTAAAACCTATGAAAAGAAAGTATCTCGTCTTACTGGCGATGCTGCTTGTCTTATCGTTGGTGTTCGTGGCCTGTGGCCAGGACAGCACCACCGAAGCTCCGGCTACAGAAGCCGGCGATGCAACCGAAGACACCGGTACCGATGCGACCGAAGAACCGGCAGATGACACAGAAGAAGCTGCTGATTCCACCAGCGCCAATCCTGCTGCAACACGTCCGAATGCAGACACGCTGATTATCGGAACCGCAAAAACCGATGGTGTTTTCAACCCGATTTACTACTCGACCGCGTATGACGGCTATGTAGTGGATATGGTATTTGACAGCCTGCTTTCCAATAACGATGCAGCGGAATTCACCCCGGCTGTAGCGGAATCCTGGGAAATTTCTGAAGACGGAAAAGAAATCACCTTTAAACTTAGAGAAGACGTCTACTTCTCCGACGGCGAACAGCTGACAGCCGAAGACGTAGTATTCACCTATCAGGCCATGGCCGACCCGTCCTATGAAGGACGCTACAGCTATCTGCCCGCCAGCCTGGAAGGCTACGAAGAGTATCAAAACTCCATCGTACCGGAAGTGGTAGCAGAAGAGCCGGCTGACGGCGAAGAAACCGAAGCCACCGAAGATGCCGGAACCCCCGGACTCGTTGGCGAAGAAGTGCAATATGCCGGCGTAACCGCCAATGGCGACTTTGAAGTAACCTTCCACTTTACCGAAGCAAAAGCGACGAACTTAGGCGACACGACCATGGGCATCCTGCCGGCGCACATTTACGCATACGAGCCCGGCCAACTGTCCACTATGACCCAAATGCACGGCCAACCGGTCGGATCCGGTCCCTATAAGCTCACCAA
Source organism: Tissierellia bacterium (assembly GCA_012519495.1). Taxonomy (GTDB): domain Bacteria; phylum Bacillota; class Clostridia; order Tissierellales; family Peptoniphilaceae; genus JAAYQA01. Next base: position 11,446 of record JAAYQA010000042.1, read on the forward strand.
TGTAGCTCCGGACGAGTATATTGAATTCGAAGCCAATGAAGAATACTTCCTGGGCGCGCCGAAAATCAAAAACCTGATTATGCGTTACACGGCAAAAGAAACCGAACTCAACGCATTTGAAAGCGGCGAATACGACATTTTGGATTCCGTAGAAAACACACCGGAAAGCGCAGAAGTAATCGGCGCCATGGAATTTGCCGAACTGGTTCGCTACGACAACAACGGCTATGCATATATCGGCCTGAACATGGACAATCCGAATCTGGCGAAAAAAGAAGTACGCCAGGCGCTCATTTACGGCTTTGACCGTTATGCGTTTGTAGAAGACTTCTTTGCGGGTGCTGCGGTTGTGCCGAACGTACCGTTTGCACGCGTATCGTGGGTATTCACCCCCGAGCTGGAAGAAAACATCAACAAATACGAATACAATCCCGACAAAGCGATCGAACTGCTTGAGTCGGTCGGCTACACCGAAGTGGACGGCGCCGGCGTACGTTCCGACGGAACCAACGAGCTGAAGTTCAACTTCCTCACCTACACCGACACGCTCTGGACCGAAACCCTTGTCAACATTCTGAAAGACGAATGGATGCAAATCGGCGTCGAGCTGAACGAGAACTTCCAGGAATGGTCCGGATTCTCGAACCTCGTATACAACGAGCGTGACTTCGACATGTACACCATGGCTTGGTCCCTGTCTCTTGACCCGTCGCCGCGCGGTATTTTCCACAGTGAAAACATCCAGCCGAACGGAAACAACTCCGTAGGTTGGGACAATCCGGAAAACGACCGTCTCCTTGAAGAAGGCGAACTCGAACTGGATCAGGAACAGCGTAAAGTAATCTACACCGAATGGGGCGAGCTCTGGAATGAAGAGCTTCCGTATATCCCCGTTTATATGCGTGAAAACTGGCAGCTTATCAACGACAGAGTAGAAGGATTTGAAGTTTCTCCGTATGTTAGCTGGAGAAACCGGGACGTCCTGTTGAACCTCGAATTGGTCGACTAATACGACGATCATAAGCGCAGACAAACCCGGGTTATCCCGGGTTTGTTTGACTTTTGCGCTTTATCGTAGCATAGCGACCGATAAAAGTAGGAGACCAAACTATGATTAAATATATTCTCAAACGACTTTTACATATGATCCCCGTACTTTTGATCATATCCATGGTCATCTTCGGGATAACCAAGCTGGCTCCGGGCGATAGCGTCGGTATGGGTCTGGACCCCCGTGCCACGGCCGAGTCGTTGGAAAGACAAAGAGAAGCGCTCGGACTCAATGATCCGGTGCCTGTCCAGTATATCAAATGGCTGACCCGCGTGGTGCAAGGGGACTTCGGCCGTTCGTCCCAGTATATGCAACCCATCATGAATGTCGTCCCGGAACGGTTATGGAACTCATTTATTCTGAACGTAGTGGTGTATATCATCGCCTTTATGTTATCCATCCCCATAGGCATCGTATCGGCAGTCAAACAGTATTCCACCTTTGACTCCTTCTGGACGGTATTCTCCATTATCGGCATATCGATGCCCTCGTTCTTCTTCGGACTTTTGTTGATCTATGTGTTTTCTGCTAAACTGCAGTGGTTACCGTTTTCCGGTAAGCAAACACCGGGACTCAACGCGACCGGCTGGGTCGCCTTTAAAGACCTCTTGAAGCATATGGTACTGCCTGCCACCGTGCTGATTCTCGGCTCTCTTGCATCGACGGTGCGCTACACCCGTACCAGCATGCTGGAAGTCATCAAACAGGACTATGTGCGTACGGCGCGTTCCAAAGGCTTAAACGAAAGAGTCGTCGTATACAAGCACGCTTTTCGCAATGCGCTGATTCCCATCATTACCCTGGTGGGCGCCTATATTCCCGCGCTGTTTTCGGGGGCGGCCATACTGGAACGAACCTTTATCTGGCCCGGGATCGGGAACATGCTGGTTACGGCGGTTTTTGCCCGTGACTACAATCTCGTAATCGGACTCAATGTATTTTTCGCCTTCTTAACCCTGATGGGCAATCTCCTGGCAGATGTCGGCTATGCGCTGGTTGACCCGCGCGTGAAAGTGGATTAGGAGTTACGCATGAATAAAAACGAAAAACAAAGAAAAGACATCAAACAGGACTCCGCCTCGCAAGATGTGCAGCAAGAGCCGCAGGTACAACCCGAGCAGCAGCCGACCGCCATCGACGAAGAAACCTTTGTCGATGAAACCGCGCTGACGATTTCCGAAGCGGAAGCCAAGCAAAAAATCTACACGCCCGGCATGTTGATCCGCCGCCGCTTTATGCGACGAAAGATCGCGGTGTTCGGTGCGGTGGTATTTTCCATCATCGTACTTCTGGTACTGGCCTACTTTATCTTCGGAGACCCGCAAGCCTCCATGCGTATCAACCGGGCCTTCCGTAATGTACCGCCGTCGGCCAACTTCTGGCTTGGTACCGACAATGTCGGCCGCGACATGTTTGCGCGCCTGATGCAAGGCGGTCAGATCTCTTTGCTGGTCGGTGTGGTAGCGGTTGTTATTCAGGTTTTGATCGGCATGCTGATCGGCGGTATCGCCGGTTTCTACGGCGGCTGGGTCGACAATATCCTCATGCGCTTTTTGGAAATTGTACAATCCTTCCCCTTTACACCCCTTGCCATCACCGTGTCCGCCATGCTGGGCACCACGGTTTCGGCCAATCAGAAACTTCTGGTCGTTATCGCCCTGATCGGATTTTTGTCCTGGCCGGGGCTGGCACGTATGATCCGCGGACAGATTCTGTCTTTGCGTGAAATGGAATTTGTACAGGCAGCCAAAGCACTTGGCGTGCGCGACGGACGCATTATTACACGCCATCTTTTGCCCAATACGGTTGCGTATATTATCGTAAACGCAACCATCGGTATGGCCGGTGCCATTCTTACCGAAGCCGCCTTGTCGTTTTTGGGCTTAGGTGTACCGCCGGCAACGCCCACCTGGGGCAATCTGATTAATGCCGGATCCGATATGTATAATCTGCAAAACCGACCTTGGCTTTGGATTCCGCCGGGGATTGCCATCTTCCTGACGGTTATGTGCATCAACCTCATCGGCGACGGCATGCGCGACGCCATTGACCCGAAGTCGAAATAAGGAGAAACCATGGAAAAACTCTTAGAAGTCAGAGACTTAAAAACGTATTTCGACGTTGGAGACGACGGTGTGGTAAAAGCCGTGGACGGCGTTGACTTTTCGGTACGGGCCGGAGAAACGATCGGCATCGTAGGGGAATCGGGCTGCGGAAAGTCCGTAACCTCCATGTCCATTCTCCGCCTGATCCCATCCCCGCCGGGACGCATTGCCGGTGGCGAGGTTTTGTTTGAAGGAAAAGACTTAGCGAAAGCATCCGAAGCGGAAATGCGAAAAATCCGCGGCAACGATATATCCATGATCTTTCAGGAGCCCATGACATCATTGAACCCCGTGTTCACCGTGGGCTATCAGATCTCCGAAGCGCTGATCCTGCATCAGGACATGAAAGAGGACGAAGCCTTAAAACGCGCCGTCGAGATGCTGAAACTGGTCAATATCCCGCGGGCGGAAAAAATTGTAAACGAATATCCGCATCAGCTCTCCGGTGGAATGCGACAGCGGGTTATGATCGCGATGGCGCTTGCCTGTGAACCCAAGCTCCTGATCGCCGACGAACCGACCACCGCGCTCGATGTAACCATACAGGCGCAGATCCTGGAACTCATGAACGATCTGAAACAAAGGCTGAACACCGCCATCATGCTTATCACCCACGACCTGGCCGTTGTGGCGGAAATGAGCGACCACGTAGTGGTTATGTATGCCGGTAAGATCGTCGAAGATGCGCCGGTCATTACCTTGTTTGAAGAGCCCATGCATCCGTACACGATTGGTCTGATGGAGTCGATTCCGTCTTTGAATATCGGAAAAGACAAACTGGACACGATTGAAGGCTCCGTACCGAATCCCCTGTATCTGCCCAATGGCTGCTACTTTAACCCGCGCTGCAAGTACGCGACAGATATCTGCCGCAAGGAAATGCCGGAACTGCGGGAGATCACGGCGGGACACAAAGTGCGCTGTCACCACGCAGAGGAGGTCCGAGATGCAAAACAATCGTAATGTCATCCTGGAAGTCAAAAATCTGAAAAAGTATTTCCCCATCACCCAGGGCATGCTGCGCCGCCAGGTAGGCGATGTCAAGGCCGTGGACGATGTGTCCTTTGTCATCTACGAAGGGGAGACACTGGGGATCGTAGGCGAGTCCGGCTGCGGAAAAACCACGCTGGGGCGAACTCTGCTGAAATTGCTGGAACCCACCGAAGGCGAAGTCATTTACAAAGACAAGCCGGTATTCTCCCTGCCGAACGACGAACTGAAAGAACTCAGAAAAGAAATGCAGATCATCTTTCAGGACCCGTACAGCTCGCTGAATCCGCGCATGAACGTTTCCAGTATTGTGGGCGAAGGCTTAACCGAACACAATATCTACAAGCGCGGCAAAGAACTCGACGAATATGTCACCGATGTCGTGCGCCGATGCGGTCTTGCCAAATACCATATGAACCGGTATCCGCATGAATTTTCCGGCGGGCAGCGGCAGCGGATCGGAATTGCCCGCGCGCTGGCCTTGAACCCGAACTTTATCGTAGCGGACGAACCCGTCTCCGCGCTGGACGTATCCATTCAGTCGCAGATCATCAATCTTCTGACCGAACTGCAGCGCGAACACGGCTTCTCGTATATGTTTATCTCGCACGACCTGAGTGTAGTACGTTATATCAGCCACCGGATCGGTGTTATGTATCTGGGCGCCCTGGTGGAACTGGCGGAGCGCGAAGAAATGTTTGAAAATCCGCTGCATCCGTACACCCAGGCCCTGCTGTCGGCCATACCGGAGCCGAATCCGCGCGTGAAGCGGGAACGGATTCTCCTGAAAGGCGATATCCCGTCCCCGGCCAATCCGCCGGAGGGCTGCAAATTCCACACGCGATGCAACTACACAGAAGAGCGTTGCTCGCTGGAAGTGCCGGAATGGCGCGACTTAGGAGGAGAGCATTTTGTTGCCTGCCACTTCGCAGAAGAAATCAAATCCGGAGCAAAAAAACCCCGGGAAATTGAGGAGTAAACGAAAACCCATCCGGGAACAGGAGCGGGAAGCCCGCGAAATCGTCGACGAAATGAACGAAGAGGAACCCTTTGAATTTGACCGCATCGACGTGATCGCAATGATCATAGCGGGCTATCAGGTGATTATGCCCTTTGTTTTAGCCGGCGCCGGGATCATGTTTTTAAGCTATCTGCTCTTTTGGGTCTGGCTGCGCTAAACATCCACCCCCAAACAACGAAATAAACAAAAGACAAGAGCATCGGAACCCCCGATGCTCTTTTTTTGCTACACGGGGGGGGCGCCTGCGGCGCAATGAAATACGCCTGCGGCGTGTGAAATATTCGCTGCGCGAATACGAAATACCTCGCACGCGCGGCGCTTAGCGTGCCCTGCTTGTGCTCGGTGCGATATATGCGGCCTGCGCCGCATGTTAAGCGGAAGGATTGATATTTTGTAGCGGCGATCGTAGTGGCCGGCCCTGTCCCGGCCTGCGCCAAACGTCCGCCAAACAACGTGACTCGCATCCTAAACACCTCACACCTCCATATTCAAACCTCTTTTCCACCAATCCTACCTCTCCCATGGGCGCCTTCGGGCGCCTATTTCATCCGATTTGTGCTTTCTGCTTATTCCCACACGTTGTGGGGCGGAATCATCGTTATTCGGGGCGGATACGGCGGAATAACGGCCATTCTGTTCTACGAATCGCAGAGATTCCGCTTTTTACATACGGGCAGGCGCTGTCGTACACTGCTCTTACCCGGGAATACAATAGACATGTCGCAAAGGATAAACAATGAATCTGTGGGAACAAGCCCGTGCAGGCGATGAGAACGCGGTGTTGGCCATTATACAGCGCGCAGAAAAGTCGATCTATGCGGCGATGTACAAATACGCTTACAGGCCTTTTGACACAGAAGAGCTGTATGCGCAAGGCGTGCTCCTCGTGCTGGAGTGTATACAGGACTACTGTCCGGATCGGGGCGTACCGTTTTTGGCATATGTGCACACGCGGCTTAAGTATTATTATCTGCAAAGCCGCGCAGAAAAAAGGCATTTGTCTTTGGATGCGCCGCTGCAGGATGTAGAGGAAGCTACGCTTTTGGATTCTCTGGAAGCGGAAGAGGATACCGAAGAGGCATTTTTGTACAAGGAACGAAAAGAAGCCATACAAAAGGCGATGGAGCAGTTGACAAAAAGAGAAAGAAAATGTGCGGAAGGGTATTACTTTCATCATCTTTCGCTGTCGGAAATCGCAGACAGTCTGGGGATTGCCTATCGGACTGCATACAATAACAAAACCCGTGCGCTGAAAAAACTGCGCACTTTACTGGCAGATTATGCCGAGGACTACAGAAAGGAAACGAAACGATGAAGAAAATACGGATCGATCCCGGCCATCACGATCAAAGGGATAATCGGGTACAGGGGTATTCCGAAGCGGCTACGATGCTTGCCATCGGAAAAAAACTGAAAAGCTATGCGGAAAGCGCGTATGCCATGACGGTGGATCTGACACGCGAAGACGGCCGTCCTTTGTCGGAGGACTATGCAAAAGATCTGAAAACACGCGGCCAATCGTCTGCCGGCTATGATCTGTTTTTGTCTTTGCATTCGGATGCGAGCCAAAACACACAGACCAAAGGGGCCACGGTGTACGGCAGCATCCGGCCCGACCGCGCCGATCCGGCTTTTTTTGCCCGGCTGGGGGAAGCCGTGGCAAAAGCCACCGGCATACCCGCCAACCGTCCGCGCTACCGGGAAGATTCTCTGTCTACTAAGTATGTGGTGCATTCCGCTCCGCGGCCCGGCGTAGAAGACTATTATGCCGTTTTGCGTCACGCAAGGGCCAAATACGCCTGTTTGCTGGAACTGGGTTTTCACACCAATCCCGAAGAAAGAAAACGCCTGTCGGATCCCAAAATTCAGCAGGCCATTGCCGTGCAGCTGGCAGACTGTATCGCCTCTCGTTTTCAGATCGCAAAAAGAGATAAGAACAAACCGGATCCATGCGAAAATTGTCCCTACGGGTGGTCAATTTCTCTTCTGAAACTGATAGAGAAGCATAGGGAGGTGAAAGAATGATTCGCGAAGAAGTCAATCAAGTCCGATTGAAAGTCAATCTGGACGGCGGGCTGGACGGGGACAAGCAGATAGTAAAAAGCAAAACCTACAGCCGCATTCACGCCGATGCCAACACGCAGGGCCTGTATGATACGGGTTCAGCCATTGCGGACATGCAGCAATGGCCGCTTTTGAGTGTTGTGCAATTGAAAGATGTCGTCCTCGTAGACGACGAAGCCTAAGAGAGTAAAAAAAGGAGAAGAAAATGGTAAAACAGCTTGAACTGGTGTTTGTGGACACCGCGCACAGAAACTTCACCGTGCGTGTGGACGAACCCAGAGCCGATCTGACAGAAGGAGAAATCCAGGCGCATATGCAGACGATTCTGGCGGCCGATGTGTTCCGCTCCCCCTACGGGGCGCTCGCGTCCGTTTCCAAGGCGAATATTGTAACGCGGGAAACCACCACCTACGAATTCGCGTAACGATTCATGGACGAACTGCTTACGCTGATCGGAAATCTCGGATTTCCCATCGCCGTATCCGCGTATCTTCTGGTACGGATCGAAGGGAAAATCACCGACTTGACCGGCAGCATACACGAATTGCGCCAGGCAATCGAACGAATCTGCTAAACAAAAACCCGCTCGGCAGCTATACGCTGCGAGCGGGTTTTTCTGTGTTTACCGTACCACCATGACCGAACACGGCGCATGCGATACGACTTTGCTGGATACCGAGCCGATCAGCAGACGGGCCATGCGGCCCATACCGCGCGAACCGATCACGATCGTATCCATCTCGTTATCTTTGGCGCATTCTACAATAGCTGCGGCGGGTTCGCCGCTTTTGGTAATATAGTGTACGTTGCCGGCGTCATAGTCGGAAAAGAGCTTTTGGGCTTCGTCGAGTATTCCCTGTGCCCGGTAACGCGAGGCATCATACAGATTCTTCTCGTAGGTATGGTCGCGCCCGTAGGCATGATACATACTCAGATCCGGGATTACATACACGACGGTAATCTCCGCGGGGACCGCTTCGGCAAAAAGCCGGGCGGTTTTTACCGCTTTCCAGCTGCATTCGGAACCGTCTACGGGAACCAGTAGTTTTTTCATGGAAGCCTCCTTTTCTGTGCGGTCTTAGCGCACGACAAATACGGAGCAGGGGGCATGTGCCACAACCTTTTGCGATACGGAACCCACCAAAAGGCGCGTCATGGTACCCATACCGCGCGAACCGATCACGATCGTGTCAAAGCCTTCGGATTCGGCCGTGTTTACAATCACATTGGCCGGTTCGCCCGACTTAATGGCAAAGGCCACATTGCCGGGTGCATAGTCGGAAAAATAGTCTTTTGCTTGCCGGATTACTTCTTCTGCCCGGTTTTTTGCCGCTTCATTCAAATAACCTTCGTGTGTCATGTCAAAACCGTAATTGCGATACAGGCTGTGGTCTGCCACCACATGCAGTACGGTGATATCCAGTGCCTTGCATTCGCCCAGTGTTCGTACAATTTCTATCGCTTTCCAACCATGTTCCGATCCGTCAACGGCTACCAGTATTTTTTTCATGAGAGGTCTCCTTTCGTAAGTCTCATTCGTTTGTTATCTATACTATACCCCGTTTTCCCGCCTTATAACGAAAACGGACGCCCCGGCCTGTGTTTGCCTATGCGAGAACCGTGCGGGAACTGTTGGTGTTTAGCGCAAATGTGGTATACTTATTACTTAGAGTAGTTTTTATTGTTAGGAGGCTTACAATGAGCGCAGTATTAGTGTCAAAAGAAAATAATCAGGCGGTCTTCACCGTCGAAATCCCCGCCGAAGACTTTCGCAAAGCGATCCAAACGGCGTATACAAAGAATAAGCACCACTTCAGTCTGCCGGGTTTTCGCAAGGGGAAAGTGCCCAGAAGCATGCTGGAAAGAAACTACGGCGCCGATCTGTTTTATGAAGACGCCATTAACGAAGTTCTGCCCAAAGCGTTTGATGACGCCGTGGAAGAACTCTCCCTGTTCCCGGTGGCACAACCGGAAGTCGACGTGGACGATATCGAAAAAGACAAAGATCTGAAAATTAAATTTACCGTCGACGTGAAACCCGAGCCCGTCTTAGGCGACTACGAAGGGCAGGAAGTGGAAGTGCATAAATACGAAGTCACCGACGAACAGGTGGACCGGCAGCTGGAAGAACAAAGAGAGCAAAACGCCCGCATGGTACCGGTAGAACGCGAAGCCAAAGACGCAGATATCGCAACGATCGACTTTAAGGGCTTTGTAAATGACGAACCCTTTGACGGGGGCGAAGCGGAAGACTATGAACTCACCCTGGGTTCGGGTTCGTTTATTCCCGGCTTTGAAGAGCAGTTGATCGGGCATAAGTCCGGCGACTCCTTTGCGGTGAATGTGACCTTCCCGGAAGATTATCATGAGAATCTGGCAGGCAAAGAAGCGCGTTTTGATGTTGTGATCAAACAGTTGCGCGAAAAACAGCTTCCCGATGCGGACGACGATTTCGCGATGGATGTCAGCGATTTTGATACCCTGGACGAATACAAGGCCGATATCCGTGCCAAGCTGCAGGAAGAAGTCGACAAACGCAAAAAGATCGAACGGGAAAATGCCGCGGTGCAAAAACTGATTGAAGTCTCGGAAATCTCTGTACCGGCATCCATGGTGGACCATCAGATCGACCATGAATACCAGGATCTGGAGCGTGATATGGCACAGATGGGGATCGGCATGGATCAGTATATGAAAATACTGCAAAAGGATATGGATGCCGTACGCGAGGAACTGCGTCCCAAAGCTGAACAGCGCCTAAAAGCGGATCTTCTGCTGGAAGAGCTGAAGAAAAAGCTCGAACCGGAAGTCACCGACGAAGAAATGGATGCCCAGCTGGAGGAAATGGTGGCGGAAATGGCGGACGATCAGAAAGAAGAATACCGCAAATTCCTGCGTGAACATCATATGGAAGCATTAAAAGAAAACCGCAAAACGCAAAAAGCGGTGGAAGCGCTGGTTGCGTCGATGCAGTTTACGGAAGTGGAACACGATCACGACCACGATCATGATCACGAACACGACCACGCAGACGAAGCGGAAGCATCCGAATCGCAAGAAGAGAACGAATAATCCAACAGCAACAAAGAGGAGGGATACCCATGGCTTTAGTGCCCATGGTCGTAGAACAAACCAATCGGGGCGAACGCTCCTACGATATTTATTCGCGTCTGTTAAAAGAACGCATCATATTTATCTCCGGTGAGATCAACAATGTCACCGCGGATCTGGTCGTGGCGCAGCTTCTGTTTTTGGAAGCGGAAGACCCGTCCAAAGATGTACAGATCTATATCAATTCCCCGGGCGGTGTCATCACCGCCGGCATGGCGATCTATGACACCATGCAATATATCAAACCCGACGTGTCCACCATCTGCATCGGACAAGCTGCCAGCATGGGTGCGTTTTTGCTGGCAGCAGGAACCAATGGCAAGCGCTTTGCCCTGCCCAATGCCGATGTCATGATCCACCAGCCTTTGGGCGGTGCGCAGGGACAGGCGGAAGACATCCGTATCCAGGCCGAAAAAATCATCCAGGTGCGCCAGCGCATGAATGAGATCCTGGCGGAAAAAACCGGGCAGCCGATCGACAAAATTGCCCGCGATACCGACCGCGACTTCTATATGTCGGCACAGGCCGCCAAGGAATACGGCATCATCGACGCCGTTATTGAGAGAAACGAATGACCCAGTATTACGATAAAGAGATTACCTGTTCCTTTTGCGGAAAAACCCAGGATAAAGTAAACCGGATTATTGCCGGGCCCAATGTGTTCATCTGCGATGAATGCATCCGTCTTTGCATGGACATTATCAAAGAAGAAGAAATGCCCGCGCCGCTGCAATGGGAAAATGTGCCCAAGCCGCGTGAAATCAAAGACATTCTGGACACCTATGTCATCGGCCAGAACGATGCGAAAAAATCCCTGGCCGTGGCGGTATACAATCATTACAAGCGTATCGAACAACCCGTCTCGGAAGAAGATGTGGAGATCCAGAAGAGCAATATTCTCCTGATCGGGCCTACCGGCAGCGGGAAAACCATGCTGGCACAAACACTCGCAAAAATCCTGGATGTGCCCTTTGCCATTGCCGACGCCACCTCATTGACAGAAGCCGGCTATGTGGGAGAAGATGTGGAAAATGTCGTGCTCAAGCTCGTACAGGCGGCAGACTACGATATCGAACGCGCAGAAAAGGGCATTATCTATATCGACGAGATCGACAAGGTCACCCGCAAATCGGCCAATCCGTCGATCACACGCGATGTATCCGGCGAAGGCGTGCAGCAGGCGCTTTTGAAAATCATTGAAGGCACCACCGCCAATGTTCCGCCGCAAGGCGGCCGCAAACACCCGCAGCAGGAATATCTGCAGGTGGATACGACCAATATTCTCTTTATTGTCGGCGGGGCATTTGAAGGCATAGAAAAAATGATCGAAACCCGCCGCGAAGAGTCCACCATGGGTTTTGGTGCCAATGTGCAGGCCAAAGAAGACAAAAACATCGGCGAAATCCTAAAAGAGCTCGAACCCGAAGACCTCTTGCAATACGGGATGATACCGGAATTTGTCGGCCGTATACCGGTCGTTGTCAGCCTGGAAGCCCTGGATCGCGATATGCTCGTGCGCATCCTCACCGAACCGAAAAACGCCCTGGTGAAACAATACAAAGAGCTGTTTCGGATGGACGGGGTGGAACTGGAGTTTGAAGCGAAGGCATTGCTGGCCGTTGCCGAACGCGCCTATCAGAGAAAAACCGGTGCCCGCGGCTTGAAATCCATTCTGGAAGAGAGCCTTCTGGATACCATGTTCGACATTCCCACAGAAGACGGGCTTACGGCCTGCTTTGTAACGGAAGATGTCATTTTGGGCCAAAAGAGTCCGAAACTCGTATACAGTGAACGCAAAAAAGAGAAAAAAGAAAACGCGTCGTAGTTTACGCGAAGGAGAAGCATGAAAGATTATCCCAACGACGGCATCGCTTACGATGCCGTCCCTTATAAGCTGCCGCTCATTCCTTTACGCGGTATCTATATGTTTCCCCATATGGTCATCCATTTTGATATCGGACGGCAAAAATCCTTGGAATCGCTTGAAGAGGCCATGCTCAGAGATTCCGAGGTCATTTTGTGTACGCAAAAAGACTATAAGGTGGAAAAACCCACAAAAAAAGATCTGTGGCCCATGGGGGTTTTGGCATCCATCAAACAAACGCTGAAACTGCCCAATGGCAGCACCCGTGTGCTGGTCGAGGGAATCCAGCGGGCTTCGGTGGAAAAAATCGACATGCGCAAGCGCTATTATGCCGCCGAAGGCAGGGTGTTTGAACCCACCGGCCATGTGGAAAACACCAAAACCATGGAAGCCGCCACCCGCCTGGTCCTGTCCGATATGCGGGAATACCTGGAGTTTAATCCCAATATGGGCCAGGAAATGATGCTCGGCCTGTCCGATATCGATGAACCGGGTCGATTAAGCGATGTGATCGGTTCGTATACCGAAATGAAAGACGAAGACTATGCGGCCGTCTTGTCGGAAATGGACATCTACGCACGCCTGGAAACCGTGCATCGCATTTTGCAAAAGGAGATCGAACTGCTTCGTATTGAAGACCGGATCTCCCGCCGCGTGCAGACACAGATCGATCAGGTGCAAAAGGAATACTATCTGAAGGAACAGATCCAGGCCATCCGAAAAGAATTAGGGGAAGACGAAGACACCGACAGCATTACCGACGAGTATGAAGAAAAACTCGCCGCGCTGAAACTGCCCGATGACACCCGCGAAAAAATCGCAAAAGAGATTCATCGCCTGCGGCAGCTGAATACGCAGTCGCCGGAATACCAGGTGACCCGTTCGTATCTGGATGTCGTTTTTGACCTGCCCTGGAACAAGGCCACCAAAAGCCGGATCAATCTGACGCGGGCACAAGCCATACTGGAAGAAGACCATTACGGCTTAAAAGATGTAAAAGAACACATTTTGGAATACATTGCCATTAGAAAGCTCACCACAAAAATGCGCAGTCCGATCCTTTGTCTTGTGGGGCCGCCCGGTGTGGGAAAAACCAGTGTCGCCAAGTCGATCGCGCGGGCCATGGGGCGCAATTTTGCCCGTATGAGCTTGGGCGGAGTCCGCGACGAAGCGGAAATCCGCGGCCACAGAAAAACCTATATCGGCGCCATGCCCGGGCGTGTATTGCAGAATCTGATCCAGGCAAAGGCGAACAATCCTGTCTTTTTGTTCGACGAGATCGACAAAATGGCATCGGATTTTCGCGGCGACCCGGCCAGTGCACTGCTGGAAGTGCTGGACCCGGAACAAAACAGCACCTTCACCGATCACTATGTGGAAGTGCCGTTTGACTTGTCCAATGTTCTGTTTTTAACGACGGCCAATTATCTGGAAGACATACCGGAACCCCTGCGCGACCGCATGGAGATCATCCGGCTGAGCGGCTATACACACGATGAAAAATGGCATATTGCCAAACGGCATCTCATCCCCAAGCAGCTTGCGTTTCACGGTTTGCAAAAGGCGGATCTTGTGATCGAAGACGATGCATTGACCGACATGATTCTGTATTACACCCGAGAGGCCGGCGTGCGCAGTCTGGAACGCATGATTGCCCGTGCGCTCAGAAAAGCCGCCAAAAAAGTCGTAGACGATAAAAATGCGGTCATCCGCATTACGCGGGAAAATCTGAGCGAATGGATCGGCAAGAAGCGCTATCTGGACGATCCCGTTGCGAGCCAGCCGGAGATCGGGGTCGTGAAGGGCCTTGCCTGGACACAGGTCGGCGGCGAGATCCTGAATATAGAAGCCACCACCATGCCGGGTACCGGCAAACTGCAGCTCACCGGCAGCCTGGGGGACATCATGAAAGAATCCGCGCAGGCCGCGTTGTCGTATGTGCGCGCCCGTGCCGATGCCTTTCAGATTGAAAAAGACTTCCATAAAAACACCGATCTGCACATTCACGTACCCGAAGGCGCCACCCCGAAAGACGGGCCGTCGGCCGGGGTTACCATCGCCGTGGCGGTGGTGTCGGCTTTGACCGGGAAGCCGGTGCGGGCTGACATTGCCATGACCGGAGAGATCACCTTGCGCGGTACCGTACTTCCGATCGGCGGGGTAAAGGAGAAAGTGATCGCCGCCAG
>JAAYQA010000043.1 GCA_012519495.1 Tissierellia bacterium
AATCTGAACGTATCATTGGAACAAAAAGAACGCTCTGCCATTTTTGTGGCGCAGATTGCCAAATCCTTAGGCGCAGACGGTGCCATCGTCACAGAAGAAGGCTACGGCAATCCGGATGCCGACTATATCCGCTGCATCGTCGCCCTGGAAGATGTCGGTGTCAAAGTGGTCGGTATATCCAACGAATGCACAGGCAGAGACGGCGCATCGCAGCCCTTGGTCGTGCTGGATGAAAAAGCCGACGCGCTCGTATCCACAGGCAATGTATCCACCCTGATCGAACTGCCGGCAGCAGGGAAAGTCATCGGCGAACTGGAATCCCTGGGCCGCGACGGTCTCTCGGGCGGCTGGGCCGGCGACGAAATCCTGGGACCGTCGGTACGGGAAGACGGATCCATCATTATGGAAAACAACGCCATGTTCTGCGGCGACCAAATTGCCGGCTGGTCCGTAAAAACGATGAAGGAGTTTTAGTCATGAAAAAAGCGATTCATTATATCAATCAGTTTTTTGCAGGCGTAGGCGGAGAAGACAAAGCCCATTTTGAACCCGAGCTGCGGGAAGGAAAAGTAGGGCCCGGTCTTGCATTGGACTCCGTATTGGATGCGGAAATCACCCATACCGTCATTTGCGGCGACAACTTTATGGGCGAAAAAACCGACGAAGCCGTATCCCGCATTATCGACATGCTGAAACCGCTGGAATTTGATATCTTCCTGGCCGGTCCGGCCTTTCAGGCAGGGCGTTACGGGGTAGCCTGCGGAACCATAGCCAAAGCCGTGCAGGAAGAATTCGGCGTTCCGGTGGTCAGTTCCATGCATATAGAAAACCCCGGCGTGGAAATGTTCAGAAAAGATCTGTATATCTTAAAAGGCGGAGCGTCCGCTGCGCAAACAAAAAAAGACACCGCCGCCATGGCAAACGTAGCCAATAAACTGTTACAAGGCGAAGCAGTAGGCACAGCTGAAGCAGAAGGCTACTTCCCCCGCGGCATCCGCGAGCAGGTCTTCTTGGAAGAACCCGTATCGGCCGCCCGCCGCGGTGTCGATATGCTGATCAAAAAGCTGGCAGGCGAACCGTTTGAAACCGAACTCCCCATTCCCGCCAAAGACATGGTGGACATTGCCCCGCCCATTAAAGATCTGTCCAAGGCGCGCATTGCCATCGTAAACACCGGCGGTATTGTGCCGGTCGACAATCCCGACCGCATACAATCCGCATCGGCGACGCGCTGGGGCCGTTACGATATTTCCGAAATGGACCGCCTGCAGTCCGGTGAATACAAAACCATCCACGCCGGTTTTGACCCCGCCGCCGCAGACGCCGACCCCAATGTGATTGTGCCTTTGGATGTCATGAAAGAAATGGAAAAAGAAGGCGTATACGGTTCCCTCCATCCGTACTTTTACTCCACCGTCGGCACCGGAACCACACAGGCGGAAGCCGAGCGGATGGGAAAGGAAATGCTGGAAAAACTGCAGGAAGACGAAGTAGACGGCGTCATCCTCGTGTCCACCTGAGGTACCTGCACACGTTGCGGTGCAACGATCGTAAAAACCATTGAACGTTCCGGCATGCCTATTGTACAAATGGCAAATCTGGTACCGGTGGCCATGACTGTGGGATCCAACAAAATTGTGCCCACCATCTCCATCCCGTATCCTCTGGGCGACCCGGCCACACCCAAAGACGAACAGCACAAACTGCGCTACAATCGCGTCAAAGCCGCTTTGGAAGCCTTGACGGCCGATGTAAAAGAACAGACGGTATTTCCTGTGAAGTAGGAAACAAACAAAAAAGACCGGGTTTCGCTGCTTTTTGGCCGAAACCCGGTTTGTTCTTGTAGTTCTATAAAAACAGGGGTGTATTCCCGCCGTTTTGCGTTATAATAGAGAGAAGAATTTTCAAGGGAAAAGAGGAAGGAATCAGTTTGAAACGCATTGCATTGGGGATCCTCGTCGCATTGGCACTCGTGTACGGGGGCGGCGCTTATTATTTTTCACAGCATACATTTCCGAACACCAGCTTCAACGGGGAAGACAGAAGCTACGAATCGGTATCGGAATTGCACAGCTACCGGGATGCAGAAAAACCCGTACAGATTACCGGACGGGGCGGCAAAGAACTCAGCATACCTGCAGAAGACATCTCGCTAAAGAAAAAGCCTGCCGGCACACCGGAACTGGCACAAAACGCAGTGGCCTGGCCGGTGGCCTTCTTTAACACCTATCCCTATCAGGTGGAATACACCTACGAATACAATGAAGAACAACTGGGACAAGTTCTTTCGGAATCCGTCTTTATGCAGGAACAAACAGACCCGGTAAACGCAAGCCTGCAGCAGGAAGAAGACGGCTATGTCATTGTTCCGGAAGAAGTGGGAACCAAAATCGAACCGGAGAAACTGCAGCAAGCCGTAGCGGAAGAGCTCGATCAGGGCAATACCGTCATCACCCTGCCCGACACCGCCTATGTACAGCCGGCCATCACACAGGAAGACACTGCCCTGCAAGAAGAACAGGCGTTTTTCAACAGCTTATACGAAACAAAAATCGTATACGACTTCGAAGACAGGGAATACGTCTTTACCGGACAAACGCTGATCGATCTGTACGACAAAACCGCCGACGGCTACGAGATCAACTACGACCGCACGCGCGCCATGCTGGCCGATATGGCTACAGAAACCGACACATTCGGACAGGACCGGGAATTCACAACCTATTACGGCAACACGATCACCATCCCCGGCGGCCCCAGCGTCTACGGCTGGCTGATGGATGTGGACTCCACCACCGACGAATTCATCGGCTGGGTGGAAGAACGGCATTCCGAAGTCACTACGCCCTTTTACTTCCACAAAGCCATGAACCGGGAAACCGACGAAATCGGCGACACCTATATCGAAATCGACCTGGATGACCAGTGGATGTATGTGTATCTGGAAGGCGAACTGATCGACGAAGGCCCCACGGTATCCGGGCAGCCCAGCTTCGGTACGCCGACACCGGTGGCCGTCAACTTTATTATCGATAAAATGAAAGACCGGGTCTTAAGAGGCATCGAACCCGAATCCGGCGAAGAATACGAAACCCCGGTCGACTACTGGTTCTCCATCAACTGGTCCGATGTCGGTATACACAATTCCACCTGGCGCACCGAATTCGGCGGCGATATTTACCAGTGGCTCGGCAGCTACGGCTGCATCAATGTACCCGACCATCTGGCCCGCACCATTTACGACTATATCCCGATCGGCACGCCGGTTATCAGTTACTGAAAACCAAACATCCCGCATGCATTACATGCGGGATATTTCTTTTTCTACTCGTTTTTGTCCAGGATCAGCATTTTTTTCAGTTTGAGATCCACCAGTTTGACGGTGAGATCCCGTTTGCTTTCCAGACCGGTGATAAAGCCCGAAATATAGGTGTCAATGTCTAAGGTGCGGTGTTTTTCGTAGCCGACCCGTTTCCTTGGCAGGCCCAATTTGACAATGCCTGTGTAGTCGACGGTGCAGCAGGACCGGCGGGGAATCGAATCGATCGTAATCGTATCGTACCCCTTGCTGTGAATAAACTTTCTTGCGTCGTCGGTAATCTGAATATACATGGCTGTCACTCCTTATTCTTATTATACCCCGTAGCGCAAGCCAAGAAAAGGAAAACACGTCGGAACACAAATACGATAAAGCTTATTGACAAAAAGATAAATTGCTTTATAATAAGAACCATTAGAAAATCTGTGAAGAAGAGAGTACGCTTTGTAACTCACTCCCAGCGAACGGGGAACAAGTGGGAACCCCGCAGGAGGCACAAAGCCGAAGAGAGCTTCGGAGATGCGGAGAAGAAACCGAGTATTTTCCGCCGTGGAATCGACGTTATGAAACCAGCGGGTCCTACGTATCGGAGGACTTACAGAGGTGGCACCACGGGTACAGACTCGTCTCTATGGAGAGACGGGTTTTTTATTTGGAGACAAGGAAGGAGAAACACCTATGATACAGGCAGGTATTATCGGGGCAACGGGCTTTGCCGGGGCGGAACTGGTACGGCTTTTGTACGGACATCCCGCGGCGGAACTGTGCGCGATCAGCTCCGTGAGCTTTGCCGGCGAATCGTTGTCGTCGGTATATCCGGCTTACGCCGGGCTGTGCGATGCAATATGCGAAAGTGAAGACGCCGTTGTGGAAAGAAGCGAGGTCGTATTTGCCGCCCTGCCGCACGGCTTGTCGCAGGCGATTGCCGAAAAAGTGATTGCAGCCGGCAAAGTGTTTATCGACCTGGGGGCCGACTTTCGCCTGCAGGACGAAGAAACCTATGCCAAATGGTATGGCGGCCGCTATACAAACAAAGCCCTGCACGCCATGGCCGTGTACGGCTTGCCGGAACTCTTCCGGGAGAAGATCCGCCAAACACGGCTCATCGCCAATCCCGGCTGCTATACAACCGCCGTGCCTCTGGCGCTGGCACCGGTGGCAAAAGAAGGATGGATCGAGATGACAGGCATCATTGCCGACTGCAAAAGCGGGGTCACGGGAGCCGGCCGCTCGTTGTCGGAAGGGACGCATTATCCCCTGATGAACGAAGCCATGCATCCCTACAAAGTGGCCCATCACCGCCACGGACCCGAGATCGAACAAACGCTGTTGGCCCTGGCAAAAAAAGAAGCTGCAGTCACCTTTGTGCCGCATCTGATCCCCGCCAACCGGGGGATCCTGGCCACCTGCTACGCCCGGCTGACAAAAGAGACCTCAGTCGAAACACTCCACACCCTGTACACCGCGTTTTATGAAAACGAGCCGTTTGTGCGGGTAAAACCACAGGGAGAGGTGGCCGATATTCACCATGTGCGCTATTCGAATCTGTGCGACATCTCCATACATGTAGATCCCGCCAACCGCACGCTCATTGCCGTATCCGCACTCGACAATATGGGAAAAGGCGCAGCGGGGCAGGCCATACAGAATATGAATCTCGTTTTCGGTATAGAAGAAACCGCCGGGCTGGCCATCCTGCCGCCTGCATTTTAAAAGGAGGAAGAAATGAAGAAGATCAAAGGAGGCGTCACGGCGGCCAAAGGCTTTATAGCCGGCGGCGTATGCTGCTCCATCCGACCGCACAACACAAAACGAAAAGACCTGGCCCTTTTGCTGGCAGACACACCTTGCAGCGCAGCCGGCGTCTATACGAAAAACAAAGTGCAAAGCGCAACGATTCCCGTCACAAAAAGCCATCTGACAGACGGCATAGCACAGGCGGTGATCGTAAACAGCTTTATTGCCAACACCTGCGTCAAAGACGGATACGAAGTCGCCGATCGCATGTGCGAAATAACGGGAGAAGCCTTGGGGCTGCCAAAAGAAAATGTGCTTGTGGCATCCACCGGTGTGATCGGGCAGTCGCTGCCTTTGGCGCCCATACAAAAAGGGGTCACTCTCCTGCAAGACCGGCTCACCAAAGAAGGCGGCACCGACGCGGCCACCGCCATCCGCACGACCGACACCACCACCAAAGAAATCGCCGTGGAAACGGAGATCGCGGGAAAAACCGTGCGCGTGGGCGGCATGGCCAAAGGCAGCGGCATGATCCATGTCAATATGGGCACCATGCTGGCCTTCGTCACAACCGATGCGGCTCTCTCACCTGCCATGACAAAAAAAGCGCTGGACACCGTCGTACAGGACACCTTCAATATGGTCAGCGTCGACGGCGACACCTCCACCAATGACATGCTCGTGCTTTTGGCATCCGGGCGGGCGGACAATCCCTGCATCACAGAAGAAAACGACGACTACCGGGTCTTTTTGCAGGCGCTGGAGTACTGCTGCCGCGACCTGGCCAAACAGATCGCCGCAGACGGCGAAGGCGCCACAAAGCTCCTGATCTGCAAAGTGTCCGGTGCAAAAACCGAACAGGATGCCCGGCTGATTGCCAAAGGCGTAGTGTCCTCGTCCCTTCTGAAAGCCGCCATATTCGGGGAAGACGCCAATTGGGGACGCATCC
Organism: Tissierellia bacterium; assembly: GCA_012519495.1. Taxonomy (GTDB): domain Bacteria; phylum Bacillota; class Clostridia; order Tissierellales; family Peptoniphilaceae; genus JAAYQA01. Next base: position 6,006 of record JAAYQA010000043.1, read on the forward strand.
TGTGTGCCATCGGCTACAGCGAAGCCGAGGTCGGTGTGGAAGGGATCGACGTTTCGATCGAATCGGAAAAAGGCGCGATCCGGGTATGCGAACAAGGCTACGGTTTGGACTTTGACGAAAAACAAGCCGCACAAATCCTGGCAGAAAAAGAAGTCATCATAGACATCGGTTTAACAGACGGAAACGCACAGGCAGAAGCCTACGGCTGCGACCTCACCTACGACTATGTAAAAATCAACGGCGACTACCGCTCCTAAGGAGGCATCATGACAGACAAACTGCATCTGAACGGCGACCGCAGATCCGAAGTGCTGATCCAGGCCATACCCTATATACAGCGCTTTGCCGGCGAAACCGTCGTCATCAAATACGGCGGACACGCCATGGTGGACCAGGCGCTCATGGAAGACGTCATGAAAGACCTCGTACTCTTGCAGCTGGTCGGCATACGGATTATTGTCGTACACGGCGGCGGCCCCTTTATCACAGAAGCCCTGCAGAAAATGGGCAAAGAACCCGTGTTTGTAGACGGCCTGCGCGTCACCGACGAAGAAACCATGAAAATTGTCCAAATGGTTCTGGCCGGAGAAGTCAACAAAAAGCTCGTGCAGAATATCGAACAACTGGGCGGCCGGGCCATCGGCCTCTGCGGGATCGACGGCAATATGCTGGTGGCAGAAAAACTGCAGCAGGAAAAAGACTTAGGCCTTGTGGGCCGCATCACAGAAGTCAATCACGATCTGCCGGTCGACTCCATGGACAAAGGCTATATCTGCGTGATCGCATCGGTGGCCAACAGCCGGGAACGCAATGTCGTCTACAATATCAACGCCGACATCGCCGCCGCAGAGATCGCCCGATCGGTCGGCGCCATGAAGCTCATTTTAATGACCGACGTACTGGGCGTAATGAAAGACCCGCAGGACCCGTCGACCCTTTTGCAGCAGATCCGTGCAGAAGACATCCCGCAGCTGAAAGAAACCGGCGTCATAACCGGCGGCATGATCCCCAAGCTGGACTGCTGCACAAGCGCCATCCAAAGCGGCGTGCAGCAGGCGCATATCATCGACGGCACAAAAAAACACTCCCTGCTTATCGAACTGCTCACCGATGAAGGCATCGGCACCATGATTTACTGAGAAAGGAAAACACCATGCAGATAAAAGACACCACCCATCAATACATTATGGACACCTACGCGCGCTTCCCCCTGACGCTGGTCCAGGGAAAAGGCGTATACGCCTATGACGAAGAAGGAAACGACTATATCGACCTGGGCGCAGGCATCGGCGTAAATTCGCTCGGGTTTTGCAACGAAGGCTGGACAGCGGCCGTAGCAAAACAGGCAGCAACCCTGCAGCATGTGTCCAATCTGTACTACACCGCGCCGGCAGCGGAACTGGCCGAACGCCTGTGTGCATCCGGCCATTTTGCCAAAGTCTTTTTCGGCAACAGCGGCGCCGAAGCCAACGAATGCGCCATCAAAATCGCGCGCAAACACAGCTGCGACCACTACAATCCCGAACGCACGGAAATTATCACCCTGCAGGACTCCTTCCACGGGCGTACTGTAACCACACTGGCCGCCACCGGACAGGAAAGCTTTCACAAGCATTTCTTCCCGTTTACCGAAGGATTTGTGTTTGCCGCACCGGAGATCGACGCCGTAAAAAAGGCCATCCATGAAAACACCTGCGCCATCATGCTGGAATGCATACAGGGAGAAGGCGGCGTCAATATCCTGTCCGAAGCATTTGTGCAGGGCGTGGCCGCACTGTGCAAAGAACACGACCTGCTCCTTCTGGTAGACGAAGTGCAAACCGGCATCGGCCGCACCGGCGCCCTGTTTGCGTTTGAACACTACGGCATCCAACCCGATGTCATCAGCCTCGCCAAGGGACTGGGCGGGGGACTGCCCATCGGCGCATGTCTGTGCACCGAAGAACTAAAAGACGTCATGGGAGCGGGCACCCACGGCTCCACCTACGGCGGAAACCCCGTCGTCTGCGCGGGGGCCAACTACGTCATGGAACAGGTGAAACAACCGGCGTTTTTAGCGGAAGTCACAGAAAAAGGCGACTACCTCGCAGAAAAAGCCGCCGCCCTGCCCGGCGTACAAAGCGTCCGGCACAAAGGCCTGATGATCGGCATCGTACTGGAAAAAGACAACGCAAAAGAAGTCGCCAAACAATGCCTCCAACACGGCCTGCTCGTCCTGACCGCCAAAAACGACATCCGCCTGCTGCCGCCCTTAACCATCACCAAAGAAGAAATCGACCAAGCCCTCACCCGCCTGGCCAAAGCCCTGTAGCGGCCGGTTCACCACATGCGGCCCTGGCCGCATATATCGCACCGAGCGCAAGCGGAGCGACGCGCAAGGTATATCGTCCAGCACTCAAACGACGCTAAAGTGTTTTCCGCGCTTAACAGTTACAAGGTCGTTTGAGTGCTGGATTTTATTGCGCCGAAGGCGCCTCCCCCGACGCCTCCCGTTTGCATTGCTGTTGTACACACAAAAATGTATAATAGGCATAGAAAAGAGGTGTTTCCTATGGCGAAAAGCGCAAACATTTACGCTCGCATTGAACCCGAAGTAAAAGCGGAAGCGGAAAAAATCCTTGAAATATTAGGAATCCCTGCGTCCAATGCAATCACCATGTTCTATAAGCAGATTATTCTAAACAGAGGACTTCCGTTTGAAGTCAAAATACCGAGTCCAAGCGTACCTAATCTGGCAGAATTAACTGAAGAAGAATTAGAACAGGAAATTTTAAAAGGCTACGAGGATTATCTGCAAGGAAGAACCAAGCCCGCAACCGATGTCTTGCAGGAGCTAAAAAAAGACTATGAATTATGAGATACCGTGTAAACATTACAGAAGAAGCGGAAAAAGACTTGCGTGCAATCGCAGACTTTTATACGGATACTTTTTCTTCCAAACAATTAGCTCGGAAATACATTCATTTGATCGAAGACGGTATCCATAGTTTGGAACAGTTTCCACAGCGGCACCAAGTCCGTAGTTTTAAGAATAAAACCCAAAATAATATCCGTATGTTACCGTTGAAGTCCTACAATATAGTATATACAGTGAACACAAAACGCCGTGAAGTAACCGTTTTAAGAATTCTTTATTATC
>JAAYQA010000044.1 GCA_012519495.1 Tissierellia bacterium
AAGCATAGGCATGGATCCGGTTCATTTCGGGATCATGATGTGTTCGAACTTAGCTGTCGGACAGGTAACACCGCCCTTTGGCGTGAATCTGTTTGTGGCAGCCGGTGTAGCAAAAGCCAAGCTGGAAGTGATTATTCGGGAACTTGTTCCGCTCCTGGTCGCTTTGGTGGTCGCTGTATTGCTGATCACTTATATTGAACCGATCAGTATGTTTTTCGTGTATTTAGCCAGATAAAAAGGAGATGTTTTCATGAAGGTTGGGATCATTGGCTCAGGTTCAATGGGCAGTCTTTACGGAGGTGTATTGGCAGAAGATGGCCACGAGGTATGGTTTATTGATGTATTTAAAGAACACGTGGACGCAGTAAAAACAAATGGCCTGATTGTCAATAAAGACGGATCCAAACGGATTATTCAGAATATCCGGGCAACGACGCAAGCAGAAGAAGCGGGCGTTGTGGATCTTGCCATTATTTTTGTAAAGTCCACGATTACCGATATTGCGGTTGAACAGAACCTTGCTGTGTTTGGACCGGATACGATCGTTCTAACATTGCAAAACGGGATAGGCAATATTGAAAAGATCAGTCAATTTGTCAGTGAGAAGCAGATTATTGCCGGAACATCGGCCAATGGGGCAAACTTTGTACAACCCGGTGAGATCAATCACGCAGGATGGGGCGGTACCACAATCGGCGAGCTTGATGGCAGTCATTCGGAGCGGATTGAAAAGATTGCATCGATGCTGGGTACCGGTGAATTAGGCCCGATCAATATATCGGACAATGTAATGGGTCTGATATGGGACAAACTGTTGGTAAATGTGGGCATTAATCCGCTGACGGCTTTGATGCGATTGCGAAACGGGCAATTGCTGGAGCAGGATGAAACGCTGCATTTGATGGAACAAGTGGTTGAAGAGGGCGTCAAAGTCGCCGAAGCCAAAAACATTAAACTGGGCTTTGACGACAGCGTGGCTCACTGCAAATCGGTTGCGGATGCAACAGGAGCCAATATTTCGTCCATGTTGGCAGATGCATTAAACGGTAGAAAGACAGAAATTGACAATATCAATGGAGCGATTGTACGGGAAGGACACGCACTGGGAATACCGACACCGGTGAACGAAGTGATTACCCACTTGGTTAAGGGAATGGAACATTCCAAACTATAGTACAAAGCAAGCATACAAATACCAAACAAGAATATAAGGAGGAACAAAATGAGCGTACATGTTGCAGAACAATCCGGAGACAAAAAACAAAAAATGACCGTGCTGGACTTTAAAAAGTTCAAGGAAGAAGGTCGTAAATTCACGTATGTCACCGCCTATGACTATACGATTGCGAGTATTGTGAACGAAAGCGATACGGAAGTCATTTTAGTGGGCGATTCTCTGGGTATGATTATGCTGGGTTATGACGGCACGACGGCGGTTACGATGGAAGATATGATTCATCATATCAAGCCGGTGGTAAAAGGTGCGCCGGATACCTTTATCGTGGGCGACCTGCCTTTCGGTTCTTATCATGAGAGCATTGAACAGGCTATTCATAATGCCGTTCGTTTGTATAAGGAAACCGGATGCGATTGTGTCAAACTGGAGGGCGGCGTAGAAATGGCCGATACGATCCGCGCGATTGTGAAAGCGGGCGTACCGGTGATGGGCCATATCGGGTTGACTCCGCAAACGGCCGGTTCCCTGGGCGGTTTTAAGGTGCAGGGCGGTACGCCGGAACGCGCAGCACAGCTGATTGAAGACGCCAAAACGCTGGAAGAAGCCGGTGTATTCTCCATGGTACTGGAATGCGTACCGAAGGGTGTTGCAAAAGCGTTGACGGCAGAGGTCAATGTTCCGGTTCTGGGAATCGGAGCCGGACCGTATGTGGACTGCCAGGTATTGGTGTTGCAGGATATGCTGGATATGTACAGTGATTTCAAACCCAAATTCGTCAAACACTTTGCACACATTCGTGGCGCCATGGTAGATGGACTCAATCAGTTCCATGAAGAGACACTCAACGGCGAATTCCCGTCGAAAGAATACTGCTTTAATGCAACGGTAGAAGGGTACGAGATAGACAAATAAAGAGAGGAGGGATTCTTTGGACACAATCCTTACGAATACCTTGGATCTGGCTTTTCTGAACGGAAAAGTGATAACGGTTGACCCGCAGGATTCGGTTTTGGAGGCGCTGGGCGTCGTCGGTAACCGGATTGCGATAACGGGCACGAATGCCGATGTGGAGGCTTTTATCGGCGAAAACACGAAGGTGATCGATTTGCAGGGCCGTACGCTGATGCCCGGCATAAACGATACGCATTTCCATCCCATTTTAGGCGGACTCTTAGGGGTGGAAGACACGGACGGTATGATCAAGACGACGCGGGAACACTGTCCGACGCTTGTGTCTATGCTGGATATGATTCGCGATGCGGTGAAAAAAAGAGAACCCGGCACCTGGATCTCCATGATGGGTTATGAACCGGAGCTTTTCACAGACGAACAGCGCCATCCTACGCTGGAAGAGCTGGATGCGATTGCGCCGGATCATCCGGTGCATTGCATGCATGGCGGCGGGCATATCTGCATGTACAATACAAAAGCGATGGCGTATCTCGGTATCACCGACCCATCGGATGCGGAAAAGTTCCCGGTGGATGAGGTGGAAGTCATTGACGGCAAGCTGACCGGACAGCTGCGGGGGCATACGCATTTTCTTTTGTGGGGAAAGGTGGACTACACCCCCGAACAGCAGGAAAAAGCGGCCATGAAGAGTTACGAAACCGCGATCCAAAACGGCATTACTTCCGTGGGCGATATGGGCGAATGCGGACCGGTTTCCTATCGGACGATGCAGCGTCTGACGCGGGAGAAAAAGTTTAAAATCCGGGTCAATATGGCGATTCACAGCATTTTCGGCAAGCCGTTTTCCAAAGAGGAAAACGATCATTGGATGGGGCTGGGCTTTACCACCGGTCTGGGCGATGCACATTTTCGGGTCGGACCCTGTAAGTTTATGATCGACGGCGGTTCCGGCGGGCCTTCCTGTGCGACAAGAGAACCCTACAGTCACGACCCGACCATGGTGCGTGAAAAAGGCTGGGGCCGACAGGAGACGATCGACTATATCAAAGCATTGGCCGACGCCGGCAATCAGGCCACAGCCCACGCCATCGGAGACGAAGCCGTAGAGTATATGGTGGAAGGCTACGAAGCTTTGTATGCGGAAGATCCGGAGAAAACGAAAGCCCGCAGACATCGGATTGAGCACTGCACCTTGGTGGATCAGGATCTGATCGACCGCATGGCGAAGATGAATATCTGTCCCAGTGTGAATGCGGGCATGGTGCAATATCTGGGTGCAAACGCAAACTATATGAAGTTTTACGGCGAGCGCAATCAGTATCTGGCGGCGCTGCGCAGTATGACGGACGCCGGGGTCATGTGTTCGATTCACAGTGACTATCCTTCCGGTCCGATGGGACTGCAGATGATAGACGGGGCGGTAAACCGGTTTGACCGTGTAAAAAATGTACAATGCGACGAAACACAGGCGGTCAGTCCTCTGGAAGCAATCCGGATTGCCACCTACAACGGTGCCTATTCGACATTTGAAGAAGACATCAAGGGCAGTCTGGAAACCGGAAAACTGGCGGATATGATTGTTCTTTCCGGCGATATACTGGAAATCGATCCGATGGAGATTACCAATCTGGCGGTCGATTTAACGATGATTGACGGAGAAATTGTGTATGAACGATAAATCCGGCTCCTTAAAACCGGAAGATTATGCACGGATCCGAAAAACCGCAGCATCCCTGCAGGAGGAGATGAGCGACTTTTTATCGGCCTTTTTGCGCATCGAGTCGGAAAACCCGCCGGGAAACCGGTACAGGGAATGCTGCGAATTTCTCGGAGAAAAAATGGAGTCCCTGGGCTGTGCCGTGGATATACACGAGATCCCCGAAGAGGCACTGGCGGATTTAGCGGAAGAATCCCGCGGGTATCCCCGTTATGTGGTAATCGGAAGAACGGGGACCCGGGGGCCCGTGCTGCATTTTTCGGGACATTATGATGTTGTCCCGGCGGGGGATCATTGGACGGTCGACCCGTACGGCGGCATTGTAAAAGACGGAAAAATCTACGGGCGCGGTGCAAGTGATATGAAATCCGGCGTGGCTGCACAGATCTACGCGCTGGAAGTATTGCAAAAGGCAGGCTATCGCCTGAAGGGGAGCTATGTATCGAGCGGTGTCCCGGATGAAGAAACCGGCGGGACAACGGGGATGGGCTGGCTTGTAGGAAGCGGTTTGCTGACAAGTAACAATACCGATTACTGCATTATTACAGAACCGCTGGATCCGGACCGGTATTGCCTGGGTCATCGCGGAACCTTGTGGTTTTCCCTTGAACTGGAGGGTATACAGAGCCATGGCAGCATGCCGTCGGAAGGGCTCAATCCGATCGACGCGGCCAAAGAGCTGCTGCAACGGATCGATGTACAGATCCGACCGGGCCTGGAAAAAGAAAGTGCCTATCCGGTGGCACCGGTCTCTTCCAGAAAGAGCACCTTAGCCTGTACGATGATCGAAGCGGGATCCAAAGTGAATACGATCCCCAGCACATGCAAGCTGTCGTTTGACTGGCGGCTGATTCCGGAAGACAGCGTGCAGGAAGCAAAAGAAAGTCTGTTGAAGATCTGCGATGATCTGGTAGAAGAAAAAAAGATTACGCGCTATAGCTATCGGCCCATCGTCGAGGTAGACCCCAATTGGGTCACAGAAGAGCAGCATCTGGTGCAAACTCTGAAAGCGTGCGGAAAACAGATGCTTGGCATCGACATGCAGCCGGTTGTGAGTCCCGGCATGCACGATCAGCGATTTGCCACGAGGGAAGGAGGTTTACAAGCCAGTATTGTGTATGGACCGGGTCGACTGACGCAGGCGCACAAGAGCGATGAACACATTGCCATACAGGATTTTTTAGACGGCGTAAGCGTAATGGCGGCCGTTGCGTTGGAACTGTTGGGATTTGAGAAAGAAACCGATCCGGAAGCGAACGAAACCGGGTGAACCGAAGAAGGAGGTTAGCGTGAATACAGAGCACAACAACAGCGTGCTGAAAGAAAACGAATACGGATTTGTGGAAGACCCCCGTTATAAAGTCTGTAATCGGGAAGCCATGTACGGTGTGGTATTAGGTCTTATCAATTTGTTAATCTGGCTGATTGCCGGCTACGGCCTGGGAAGCGGCGATCCGGAAACCTACACCTATGTAATGGGATTTCCGCTGTGGTTTTTTATCAGCTGCATTGTAAACACCTTTGTCGCCATCGCAGCTACGATTTATATTGTGAAGGTAAAAATGGTCGACATGTCGTTGGAGCCCATGACGATGGAAGAAGCAGAAGCGTTTGAAAGAACGAAAGGAGTGAAGGCATGAACGTAAACTGGGGAACCTTATTGCCGATTATCATTTATTTCGTTCTCATGTACTTTATCGGCGTGTATGCCATGCGGATTGTCGCCCATCAGAGCCGGAAAAAAGGCGGCGGCGGGGAAGCGTATCTGGAAGAATACATGACCGGTGGCCGGGGAACCGGCGGCTTTGTGCTTGCCATGACCCTGGTAGCCACGTATCTCTCGGCAGGAAGCTTTATCGGCGGTCCGGGTACAGCTTATACACACGGCCTTGCCTGGGTATTTCTTGCCATGGCGCAGATTCCCACGGGATACTACACGCTCATGGTATTGGGCAAAAAATTTGCCATTGTATCGCGTAAAATCAACGCGCAGTCGATCAGTGACTTTTTGCGGGCGCGTTATGAAAGCGATGCCGTGCTCATTGTAGCGTCGCTGTCGATTATCTTCTTCCTGACGGCAGCCATGGCCGCGCAGCTGATCGGGGCGGCCCGTTTGTTGGAAGGATCGACCGGCCTGGATTACCGGACTGCACTGATCTTCTTTGCACTGACCGTGGTTGTTCACACCGCGATCGGCGGATTTCGCGGCGTTGTATTAAACGATACGCTGCAGGGCGTGGTGATGACCATTGCAACGATCGCCTTGTTCTTTATGGTGGTTAACCGCGGTGGCGGCATTGCGAATATCGTACAGGAACTGAAAGCAACCAATGTCGGTATGATCACGCCCTTCGGTGTGCAGGAAGGTTTTATGACCATTCCCTATGTAACGAGCTTCTGGGTACTGGTTGGTTTTGCCGTAATCGGGCTGCCGTCGGTTGCCCAGCGGGCGATGTCCTACAAAGATGCCAAGAGCCTGCACTCCGGTATTCTGTATGGAACGATTGTATCTTTGATCTTACTCTTAGGTATGCACTTAGTAGGCGCTTTCGGGATTACACAAGTTTCCGGGATTGAATCCGGTGACCTCGTGGTACCCACCCTGGCAACCTCGTTGTTTAGTCCGGTGATGGCCGGTATTATTCTGTCCGGTCCGCTGGCTGCCGTTATGTCGACCATGGACTCGCAATTGCTGGTCGTGGTGGCATCCATTGTCAATGACTTACTGGCTAACTATATCAAGCCGGATCTGAAAAAAGAGCCGAACAAGCTGCGCACACTGACCATTGCCGTCTGTTTTGTTGTCGGAGTTGTGATTACCGTGCTTGCCTTTAATCCTCCGGATCTGATGGTTTGGCTGAATCTGTTTGCTACAGCCGGACAGCTTTCCACCTTCATGTGGCCGACGATTCTGGGCCTGTACTGGAAGAAAGCGAATGCGGCCGGTGCCCTTTCGGGTATGATCGCCGGGATCGGCTCCTATCTGATCTTTAACTACTTCCTGCCGCGTCCGCTGGATCTGCATCCCATCGTACCGGCGCTGGTGCTCTCCCTGGTTGCTTTTATCGTTGTATCCAAGGTGACCAAAGGGCCGTCGGAGAAAATCATCCAAACGTTCTGGGGCCTGTAAGCACCGTAGCGGATCCCGATTGCGTTTACTCTTTTGCCGCCCTTCGCTATAATAGGAGTACGAAGAAAGCAGGGTGGCTGGTGGAAATACGAATGGATGCAATCGAACAAACCCAAAAGGCGGCGACTCGTATCGCCGCTCTTTTGCGTGCAGGCGATGTTGTCGGATTGTACGGCCCGATGGGAAGCGGAAAGACGACACTGGTCAAGTATATCGCCCGGGCGCTTAAAACGACGGACACAGTGAGCAGTCCCACCTTTTCTCTGGCCCAGCGTTATGACGGCACGCTTCCCCTATGGCATCTGGACCTGTACCGGATCGAAGAAGCCGATCTGTACGATATCGGTTATGAGGACTATTTTTATCCCGAAGAGGCGGCTACCCTGATCGAATGGCCGGAAAAAGCGGGTAGCCTGTTGCCGGAAACGGCCTTTACCCTGTGTTTAACAAAGGATGAAAACCGTACGATCCAAATCGATCCGCGTTTGTTGGAGAGGGAGCAAAAATGAAGATACTCGCATTGGATACCGCAAGAAAAAGCAGCGACGCGTGTTTTTTTGACACATCTTCCGGCCGGGAAATCACGGCATCCCGGGCGGAAAAGAATAACGAAGCGCTTTTTCTAATGCTGCAAAGCGTCCTGCAAGAAGCGGGCGCTACTTTGGATACGCTGGATGCTCTGTGCGTTTGCCGCGGGCCCGGCTCTTTTACCGGTCTGCGTATCGGCATGACGACGATGCGTACGTTTGCACAAATCAAAAATCTGCCGGTGTACGGAATCAATACCTTGGATGCGATGCGGACGATGGCGGATGCAGATGTGATTCCGCTACTGGATGCACGGGGCGGACGCGTGTATTGTCCCGGGGATGCGCCGGGAACAACCCAGCTAAGCCAAGTGGATGTTTTGTCAAAAAAACCGCAGTATGTGAGTTTTACATCCCCGCAGTTGCAGGAAGCCCTGGGCGACAGAAAGGTGTTGTGGTGGCCGGAAGACACCCTCTTATCACCGGTGATTGCCCGTTTGGGTGTAGAGCGGCTGCTTTTGAAAGACCCGGGGGACTGGCGCAGCCTGCTGCCGGAATACGTAGGGGTCAGCCAGGCAGAGCGGGAACGTAAAAAGAAGGAAGCCGGCCGGTGACAGGACAAATCCGTGCGATGGAAGTCTACGATATTCCGCGCGTGTTGGAAATAGAAAAAGAATCGTTCACCAATCCGTGGAGCGAACAATCCTTTTTGATGGAGTTGGAGAATCCGATTTCTCAAATGCTGGTATTGGAAACAGACGGACAGATTGCAGGCATTATTTGCTACTGGATGGTTCTGGATGAAATTCATCTGTTAAACATCGCCATTGCCGGGGAAGAAAGGGGCAAAGGCTATGCCCGTTTTTTGCTGCATGCCATGCAGGCACATGCGGAAGAAAACGGAAGTACATCTGTCGTTTTGGAAGTGCGTGAAAACAACGAGCGCGCAATCCGGCTGTATGAGCGCTTCGGTTTTTCGCAAGTGGGGCGTATTGCCAACTACTACCCGGAAGACAAACAGGACGCGCTTGTCATGAGAAAGGAAATGAAATGGACAAACCGCTGATTTTTGCGATCGAAACCTCTTGTGATGAAACCTCGGTGGCGATCCTGCGCGGTCCGAAAGAGATCGTGTATCATAAGATTTCTTCGCAGATTGACATACACAAGCCTTTTGGCGGGGTGGTGCCGGAAGTGGCTTCGCGCAAGCATCTGGAAATGGTGAATCCGATGATACAGGAGGCGTTTTCGGAAACCGGCCTGGCCTATTCTGCGGTGGACCTCATCGGCGTCACCAAGGGACCGGGGCTGGTCGGTGCGCTTTTGGTGGGCATTGCCGCAGCCAAAGCCATGGCCTTTGCTCTGGATGTGCCGCTGGTCGGGGTGAATCACATGCACGGCCATCTGGCGGCCAACGAGCTCTGCCATGCGGATCTGCCGTATCCGCATCTGAGCCTGGTGGTTTCCGGCGGACACACGTATCTGATTGAAGTGACCGGGCGACTCACATACCGTTTGCGCGGTACCACGCGCGACGATGCCGCAGGCGAGGCCTTCGACAAAACCGCCCGTGCGCTGGGTATGGAATACCCCGGCGGCGCGCTGATCCAGAAGGCTGCCGAAATGGGAAACGCTGACCGCTATGCCCTTCCGCGGATTCTTTTGGAAAAAGACAGTTACGACTTCAGCTTCAGCGGATTAAAGACCGCGGTTTTGCAGCTGTTGCAAAAAGAAAAAGATAAAGCGGATTACAAAATGGAAGACATGGCCGCTTCGTTTCAGGAAGCGGTGGTTGACACCTTAGTCATAAAATGTATGCGACTGGTAAAAGAAACCGGCATCAAAGACCTGACCCTTTCGGGCGGGGTGGCTGCCAATGCGCGTTTGCGAGAAAAGCTGGAAGCAGCGCTGCAAGAGGTGGGTGGCCGTTTGTATGCGCCTTCTGTCATTCTTTCTACCGATAATGCCGCCATGATCGCAACGGCGGCATACTACACCTGGAAAAAACACGGACCCGACGACTTTACCTTGGGCGTTCACCCGAATCTCGCCTTGTAAAAAAAGAGCGGAAATCCCCTTAGGATTTCGGCTCTTTTTTGATGTCTTCAAGAAAATGCGTTTTTAAGGCGGTGAATGACGGTTCGCTGAGAATGTGTTCGATACGACAGGCATCCATATTGGCAATGCGTTCTTCCACGCCCAGATGCATCAGAAAATCGGCAATGATCACATGGCGTTCATAGATCGCCTTGGCTTCTTTTTTGCCCTTGGGGGTAAGTGTTAAAACGCCGGTGTCGGCCATATCCACATGGCCGCTTTCACGCAACAGATGAATCCCGCGGCTGACGCTGGGTTTGGAATAATCCATATAATTGGCCACATCGACCGAGCGGACTTCCGGATGCTTCAAAGACAATATATACAGCGTTTCCAAATACATTTCCGCCGATTCGGACAAGTTCATTAAATCTCTCCTTTCGGACATATCTCTTTCTAATAATACCCCAATCAGACAGGAAACAAAAAGATCCCTGCAAACAAATGCTTGACAAGGACCGGCGAAGGAAGTATGATGATACCGATTAGCAGAGAGCAACTCATATTTTTTTGCCCGATAGTAAGCGGCTGCTAATTCAATACACATAGGCGGTGGAAAAGATGATGCCACTTGGATTTGCCCGCGTGGGTGAAACCGGAACCGTACTTACCGTACAGGGAAACAGTGAAATGAAAAAGCGCCTGGAAGACCTGGGTTTTACCCGGGGAGCCAAGGTGCGTGTTGTTGCGTCCTTGCACGGGAATCTGATTGTAAATATCCGGGATTCGCGGATCGGGATCGACGGAGACATGGCCCGACGGGTAATGGTAGATGCGTTGGAGAAAGGAGACACCGATGAAAACATTGAAGGAAACGGGCATCGGGGAAACTGTGCGCGTGGTACGTGTGCACGGCGCCGGTGCCGTTAAGAGAAGAATGATGGATATGGGACTTACCAAAGGAACCGAAGTCTATTTGCGAAAGTTTGCTCCGCTGGGAGACCCGATGGAAGTGCGCGTGCGCGGCTACGAACTATCCGTTCGCAAGGCCGATGCCGCCCTGATTGAAGTGGAATGATTTTTTTTTGCCGCAGAGTAAGCGGCTGCTAATTGGAGGATAAAGATGAATATACGAATTGCGCTGGCGGGCAATCCCAATAGCGGAAAGACCACGCTGTTTAATGCGCTGACCGGATCATCCCAATATGTGGGAAACTGGCCGGGTGTAACGGTGGAAAAGAAGGAAGGGCGCTTGAAAAAGGATTCGGGCGCGGTGTTGGTAGACTTGCCGGGGGTGTATTCCCTGTCGCCATATACACAGGAAGAAGTGATTGCAAGAGACTACTTATTGCAGGAACGTCCGGATGTCCTGATCAATATCGTGGACGGGACGAATCTGGAACGGAATTTGTACTTAACCACACAGCTGGCGGAACTGGGCATTCCCATGGTCATTGCTGTCAATCGAGCGGACATTATGCAAAAAAGAGGCGAGAGCCTGCATATCGACAAGTTCCAATCGCTGTTCGGCTGCGAGGCGGTATCTATTTCCGCTTTGAAAGAAACCGGCATGGATGCGCTGATGGAAGCCGTCGGCCGGGCAAAAAAAGCACCCAAACCATTGCGTTTTTCCCCCGCGGTGGAAGAGGTGCTGCACAAAATCGAACAAACGGCGTTAAAAGAGCTGCCCGACTGGCAAAAGCGCTGGGCGTCGGTCAAACTCTTTGAACGCGATGAAACGGCAACGGTCGGTCTATTTTTACCGGAAGACACCCTGCAGCGTATCGAAACAGAGATAGCACAGGTGGAAGAAGAGCGCGC
>JAAYQA010000045.1 GCA_012519495.1 Tissierellia bacterium
CGCCAGCGTTCGTCCTGAGCCAGGATCAAACTCTCAAATAAAAGTTTAATCTTAGCTTTATTTTTTGTTTCGAAATTTTTGTTTGTACGTTCTCAAAGATTTCACACTTATTCTCTTGTTTAGGTGCGTTGTGCGCTCTCCTTCCAGAAGAAGAGTGCCCTATTAGTATAGCAACCACTCAGAGAAATGTCAAATAAAATTTTCATCTTTTTAACATTCTGTTTACATGGGCTTGTGCCCCCGCTGAGTGACAGCTTGTCTATAGTACCAAGATCCAAAGTACTTGTCAAGCGTTTTTAGCAAATTTTTACAAATTCTTTTTTCGCACGGCTTCTAATACGGAAATCGGCAGTTCCATGCGCATGGTAACCTGCGGATCCACAATCTGGCAGACGCTGAGCCGGCCTGCGGCGGACAAAAGCATATAGGCTTCGTTAAAGGAAAGCCCCGCTGTGTCCTGCAGATACCGGACCATGCGTTCACTCGCATGGTAGGAGGCTTTTTCCATGGTGTCGTCGGAATAAAGGACGGCAAAGGTGTCTTCGGTTTGCACGGCCGGTGTCGGAAGAGTTGTGTTTTTGATGAGCTCCACTACGACTTCCACCTCGCCTGCCATTTCCACCCCCGAAACGGATATCTCTCCGTCTCCCATGGCGGCGTGCAGATCCCCCAGGGCCAAAAGGGCGCCCGGCACTTCTACGGGAAGATAGAGCGTGGCGCCTTCTTTTATCAGGGTACAGTCCATATTGCCGCCATGTGCACCGGGGGTTCCGGTTTCTACGGGCTCTCCTGCCGGGGCAGTGCCGATCACGCCGATCATTTTGGTTAATGGCAGGGTTGCCCCGAACAGATTCAGCGTGTCTTTTTCTATGGGGAATACTCCGGTTTCCGTTTCTGTCACCTTGTCCCCCAGCAAGCCGAATTCCGGTGCCGCAACCATGACCCCTTGCGGACCGGGCAGAATGCGCTGAATGGTTACGGCAAGCACATCGCCCGCTTGGGCTCCTTCTATATATACGGGACCGGTTGCCGGATTGATCCGCGAGAAGTCGATTTCTGTGACGAGATCTTTTTCGGTGTGAATGGTGTCGGTGAAGCAGTCACAGGTTACAAAACGCAGGGTATCGCCGGATGAAGCCGTGGCTACGGGCGGATTGTCCTTATCCATTTGATACACAAGCCTGTCTTTGGGAATATGCAGCATGTCTTCGCCTCCTTTGTTTAGCTATATTGTAGAAGAACCACGCGCAATGTCAAACGAATTTGGTGCGTCCGTATCCTTCCCTTATAATAGAAAGAAAAAAGGAGCGATGAAATGACAACACCCGATGTATTGGAACGATTTCTTCGTTATGTAAAAATGGACACGCAGAGTGCGCCCGATCAGGACACCGTACCCAGCACGAAAAAACAGTTTGATCTGGCACGGCTCCTCGAGCAGGAGTTAAACGAAATGGGTTTGACGGATGTGAAGGTGGACGAGCACGGCTATGTCTATGCGACGCTTGCGAAAAACGTGGAGCGGGATGTGCCAAAGATCGGCTGGATTGCGCACATGGATACCGCCCCCGATTATTCCGGAAAAGATGTGAACCCGCAGCTGGTGGAGTATACCGGCGGCGACCTGTCTTTGTCTGCCGATGCGGTCCTTACAGTAGCGGATTTTCCGTTTTTGGATGATCTGCAGGGAGAAACGCTGGTTACAACCGACGGCACGACGCTTTTGGGTGCGGACAACAAAGCCGGCGTAGCTGCGATTATGTCGGCCATGAAGCATCTGCTTGCACATCCGGAGATCCCCCATGGCGATCTGAAGATTGCTTTTACCCCGGACGAAGAAGTCGGACGCGGGGCGGATTTTTTTGATGTGGAGGGTTTCGGGGCGGACTTTGCCTATACGGTGGACGGCGGTCCCGTAGGCGAGATCACCTATGAATCATTCAATGCCGCATCGGCCACCGTGCGGGTCAGGGGCAACAGCATACACCCGGGCCACGCAAAAGATGTGATGGTCAACGCGCAGATTGTCGCCATGGAACTGTTTCAAATGCTTCCGGTTGCCCAAAGGCCCGAGCACACGGAAAACTACGAAGGGTTTTATCTGCTGCATCATATGGAAGGCACGGTGGAAGAAGCGGAACTTCACTTTATTATCCGGGATCATGACCGGGCTTTATTTGAACAGAAAAAAGAATTCCTGCACGCCTGTGCTACCCTGCTGAATGAAAAGTACGGCGAACGGGTCACCGTGGAAACAAAAGACACCTACTATAATATGGGTGAGAAAATCGCCCCCCGTATGGAAATCGTCCGTCTGGCCGAAGAAGCCATGCAGGAGATCGGTCTTACCCCTTTTGTCGAGCCGATTCGCGGCGGTACAGACGGCTCCCGCCTTTCTTTTATGGGATTGCCCACGCCGAATCTTTTCACCGGCGGCTATAACTATCACGGGAAATACGAGCTGATTCCTGTCAGCAGTATGGAAAAAGCCGTTGCTACGATCGTAAAGATTGCGGAGAATAATACGAAACAGAAATAAAACGGAGGCGATACGATGCATGAAATCATGAAAAGCCGGAGAAGTGTACGAAAGTATACGGACGAACCGGTTACAGACGCTGCGATCAGGGAATTGCTGGAAGCGGCCCGGTCAGCCCCTTCGGGGCACAATTTGCAGCCGTGGCGTTTTGTGGTCGTGCGCGATGAACACACCCGCCAACAGCTGGCCGCCTGCAATCATAATCAGATGTTTATGGCGGATGCGCCGGTGCATATTGTTGTAGCCGCCTATCCGCGCTTAAAAGAAGACGAAACCATTCCTTTTGTGGATGAAGCCTCCCCCGAACACGGGGTAAAGCAAGGAATTCGCGATGGAGCCATTGCAGCCACGTATATTCTCCTGCAGGCAGAGACCATGGGACTGGGGGCGTGCTGGTGCGGTTGGCACACGCAGGAAGAGGTGCGGGCCGTGCTTCACATCCCCGAGGGGCTTTATGTCGTAGGCATCATCCCGATCGGGCATCCGGCGGAAACGCCCGAACCCCGTCCGCGCAAAGAACTGGATGAACTGGTTCACTGGGAAATGTGGGGCGAATAAATAAATCCCGGCGTTTAAAGTAAACGCCGGGGTTTTGTGTTTTATACGAGCTGTGATTCGCTTTTACAGTTTGCCGATTGTTGCGACCATAACGGCTTTGATGGTATGCAGGCGGTTTTCTGCCTGATCGAATACGCGGGACTGGCGGGATCGGAACACTTCGTCGGATACTTCCATTTCTTTGATGCCGAATTTGTCGCCGATTTCTTTGCCGGTCGTGGTGTTGAGGTCGTGGAACGAGGGCAGGCAATGCAGGAAGATGCACGCGTCGTTACCGGTTTTGTCCATCATGGCGCGGTCTACCCGATACGGGGACAAAAGGTCGATCCGCTCTTTGAACTGATCTTCTTCTCCCATGGAGACCCAGACGTCGGTGTAAATAACATCGGCGTCTTTTACTGCGTCGATCTCTTCCGACAAGGTGATGCTGCCGCCGGTTGCCGCAGCGACTTCTTTCATTTCTTCCACGAGGGCTTCGTCGGTCCAGAGCGCTTTGGGTGCGATAGCCGTGTACTGCAAGCCCATTTTTGCACAGGCGATCAGGAGCGCATTGCCCATATTGTTGCGGGCGTCTCCCACATATACGAATTTTACCTCGCGCAGCGGTTTGAAGACCTGTTCTTCCACAGTCATCAGGTCGGCGAGCACTTGCGTGGGATGATCGTCGTCGGTGAGGCCGTTCCAAACGGGTACGCCGGCATGTTTGGCCAGTTCTTCCACCGTTTTTTGGGCATAGCCGCGGTATTCGATCCCGTCGTAAAAACGGCCCAGCACTTTGGCGGTATCTTCGATAGATTCTTTTTTGTTCATCTGGCTGTCCTGTGCACCCAGGAAGGTTGCGTGTCCGCCTTCGTCCAAAACAGCGGCCTCAAACGCACAGCGGGTGCGCGTAGAGGTTTTTTCAAACAGCAGCACGATATTCTTTCGGTACAGCAGATCGCCCCGGATCCCTTCTCTTTTTCTTCGTTTCAGATCGTGGGCCAGGTCCAGCAGAAAACGGATTTCGTCCGGCGTATAGTCTTTCAGTGTCAAAAGGCTTCGCCCTTGCAGATTTACCGGCATACAATTTCCCCCTTGAATTATTGGATCGCTTCACGCACAAGCGGCATGGACATGCAACGCGGGCCGCCCCGTCCCCGGGACAGTTCGCTGGAGTCGATCTCATGCAGCTTGATTCCGTATCGGTCTAACAGATCGTTCGTGTGATAATTTCGTACATAGACGACGCATTCCCCCGGTTTGATACACAGGGTGTTGGAGCCGTCGTTCCATTGTTCTCTGGGCGCATGGATCGGGTGCCCGCCGGCGCAGGGGATCAATTGCACCTGCTCCTGTTGCAGCACATCCGCCAGCACGCGGGCCAGCTGATTCGTGTTTTCCGTAATGCGCAGGCCGTCGGGGCCGTTTTTTGTCAGTGTGAAAATGCGCAAAGTGGGTTCGATCTCCGGGTGAATGACGAACTTGTCGTAATCCACCTGGGTCAAGACGGTGTCCAAATGCATAAACGCACGCACTTTCGGAATCTTTACGGCAATCACCTGCTTGAAACCGCCTGCATCCAGCAGGCTTTTTGCGACGGTTTCAATTCCGCCGGGATGCGTGCGCTGCGAGATGCCGATCATGACGGTGTCCTTTGTAAGGACGAGAATATCGCCGCCTTCCAGGCTGTGGGTTTCGTTGCGATGATACCATTTCGGGATCGCCTCGGTCCCGTACACCGGATGATGTGTGAAGATCTGTTCGGTCAGGAGGGTTTCTCTCTGCCGGACGGCGGTGTACATGCGGTGAATGCTGACACCCTGCCCGATCACCGACAGGGGGTCGCGCATAAAATACAGATTGGGCATCGGCTGGGTCAGAATCATGGAATCATCGGCGCGGTCGGTGAGCGTCGTCTTCTTGATCGTCGGAAAATCATCCAGCGTCAAACCGGCAATCATCGTGTCGCACAAAAGGGACAAGTCGTCGATTCCTTCCAGATAGGCGGCCAGGCTTTTGTTGCGCACAGGCGAGGGAAATTCCATCTCTCCGATATAGCGGGCGATAAAGTCTTTTCGCACGCCTTCGTCCTGCAGGCTTTCTGCGAGAAGATCGGTCAGATAGACAATCTCTACACCCTGTTTTTCCATAATGGTGGCAAATGCGTCATGTTCTTTCATGGCGGCTTCCGCATAGGGTATATCATCAAACAGCAGATCCTCCATGGTTCCTGGTGTCATGTTTTCGATTTCTTTTCCCGGGCGATGAAGCAGAACTTTTTTCAGCGGCCCGATTTCCGAGTATACTTGCAATGGGGATGTCATAATTCCTCCTTCAGTATACGAAACACTATATCAAAAGCAAACGATCGGCGCAATAAATGACAAGGTTTTCCTCTTATAAAATGGCAAGTTCCCGCAGTATGTGGTATACTGGGAGCGTAAGAAAGAGTGTTATTCTGAAAGGAGAATGTACCTATGGACTTAAAAGGTTCCAAAACGGCCGTAAACTTAATGACTTCTTTTGCGGGTGAGTCCCAGGCAAGAATGCGTTATACATACTACGCGTCCCAGGCCAAAAAGGACGGCTATGTACAAATTGCCAATATTTTTGAAGAAACGGCGAGAAACGAACAGGAACACGCCAAGCGCTTCATGAAGTTTCTGCGCGACGCGATGGAAGGTGAAACCGTTGAGATCAACTGGGCGTTCCCGGTGAATCTGCAGGACACCAAGTCGAATCTGAAAGCCGCTGCAGAAGGCGAAAACGAAGAACATACGGAAATGTATCCGGAGTTTAAGCGCGTTGCCGAAGAAGAAGGTTTTGAAGATATCGCGTATGTATTCCAGGAGATTTCCGAGGTGGAAGAACGCCACGAACGCCGCTTCCTGAAGCTGCTAAAGAATATCGAAGAAGGCAAGGTCTTTAAAAAGGACGAAGAAGTTGAATGGAAATGCAACAACTGCGGTTATGTGCACAAAGGCACGGAAGCCCCCATCGTCTGCCCCGCCTGCGACCATCCCCAGGCGCATTTCGAAGTATTCAAAGAAACCTATTAAAACCGGCTCCGGAGGCGAAATCGCCTCCGGATTTTATTCCCCCTTTTCAAAAACTTCATTTTCGGTTATAATCATTGTCAGTCCCTGTGTGCTGCTGTGGCTCAGTTGGTAGAGCAGCTGATTCGTAATCAGCAGGTCAGCGGTTCAAATCCGCTCAGCAGCTCCAAAAAACCCGCGCGATGTTAAGCATCGCGCGGGTTTCTTTTCGTCTTATCCGAGGCGGTCTTCGTCGATATCGCCGCGGCGGAGTTCTTCTTCTCTTAGCAGGCGTTCCTGTTCGGCTTCCAGCATATGGCCTTCCACATCGGGCTCGGGATAGTCCGTTGCTATTTCGTCCTTGGCGTATCCCGGCGGTTTCGGGCCGTCGCCAAAGAGCGGTTCGCCGGGTTTTCGCAAATCACCCTCGGCAATGTCTCCGTCTTCATAAAGGCGCCGTTCGCCATCGTTTAACTCTTCTCGGCGTGCCTGTTCGCGGATGCGGGCTTCTTCTGTTTCTTCCACCCGTTCCACGCGGTGCAGGTCTTCATCGGTTACATAATTGGGTTCGTCGATCCGCAGGTGCTCGTCATCTGCATAGCGGGGCGGTTTATCATCCTGAAACTCCGGTACGCTTCCCGCATAGGGGTCCGCGTGCGATACGGGGCCAACCGTTCCGTCCGGGTGATGGGTTCCGCCAATAAACGGATCGACAGGTTCCGTATCGCCAAGCGGCTGCTCCTCCGGCGGGCGCTCGCCAATATGCGCTGCACGGAAGGTCGTATCGGCGATTTCTGTATCCTCTTCGATCGCCAGCAGGATTTTCCCGTCGTGCACCGCCTGAACATACAGATTCTGATCCTGTTCCGCTACGTCAAAATCCCGGAACAGATTGTCCAGCGTGTCGCGTCCGCTGACCCAGTTCACAAAGCGGTCGAATACGCTTTCGTCCCGTGTGTCTTCTCTGACTTCTATGGTGTCGATGTCGGTATGCTCTTCTACCCGGTCGATATCGCGGTAGACGTCGTGAATAACCGACAGCTGGTTTTCGCGGATTCCCTGTTCTCTCAAATGGTGGATCCGGTCCAGTGCTTCCTGTTCCGAGTACAGTATTTCGATACGCATGGTATTCTCCTTTCCAATTTTCGCCGTACAAAAAAAGTCCGACGCTTTCGTTTGTCGATTCAATTTGTTGCTAAACGATATATACCCATGCAGATTATAAATCAAAACGTTTTAATAATTTCTTACAAAAAAACGGGCCTGCACAGCAAGTCCAGCACTCAGTTTGAGTGCTGGATGAGCGTGCCGCCGAATGCATCCCCGGCCCGACTGAACGGACCTTTGTCTACCGTCTCAAACGGGCCTGCACAGCAAGCCCGTTTTTTATTCCAGTCCGTCCACCAGTTCTTCGATTTTTGCGATGGTGTTTTTCAAAGGACCGTCGGTGGTAAGGTCGATGCCGGCGATTTCTGCCAGACCGAATACGTCTTTGGTGCCGCCGGCTTCCAGAAAGCGGATCCAGTCCTGCACGGCCGCATCGCCTTCTGCGTTGATCCGGCGATTGGCTTCGGTTCCCATGGTGAGCCCCGCGCTGTATACATAGGGATACAGGCCCATGTAGTAGTGCGGTTGCCGCATCCAGGTGCGCTCGGCACCGGGTTCAATCGTCACGGCGTCTCCCCAGAAGTCTTCCAGGGTTTCGCGGAAATAGCCGTCCAGCGTATCGGCAGAGAGTCCTTCCCCGCGGTCGACCGCCTGATAGGCCTTGTTCTGGAATACGGCTTCGATCCCGTGGGTGACGAAATTATGATAGTAGGTGCGCGCAATCATCGTGGCGCGGATCCAGCGTTTCATGCGGGGATCGTCCGTGTTTTGCAGAAGATAATCGGCCAGAAAGAGTTCGTTCATGGTGGAGGGCGCTTCGATCAGATACTGCGAAGGTCTGGTGTGCAGTATATTCTGTTTGTCCTGTGCAAGGGCAAAGTGACCGGCGTGGCCCAATTCGTGCGCCAGTACAAACAGCTCCCGCTGGCTGCCCGTCCACGAAATCAGCACATAGGGATGCGCGCCGTAGGGCGAGGAACAAAAGGCGCCGGTGGACTTTCCTTCGTTTTCCGGAAAATCGATCCACCGTTCATCGAAAGCGCGGCGGATATTCTCCCGATAGGTGTCACCCAAAGGCGACAGTGCTTCCAGCAGGGTCTCTTTGGCGGTTTGGATGCTGACCTCGGGTTCAAAGGCGGGGTCGAGCGGAACCAAGAGGTCGGCAAAGCGCAGTTTGCTCAAACCGTACGCTTTTTTTACCGTGTCGGCATAGCGGCGCATCACGGGCGCCAGATCGTTCATGATCCCCTGCAATTGCCGCTCGTACAGCTTTCTGTCCACATTCTGACGAAACAGCAGGCTGTCGATCACGGAATCAAACCCGCGCAAATGGGCGAGGATTTTTTCCTTTTGCATTTCCGCCGTCAGCGTGGCGGCCATGGTATGGCGGTATTTGCCCAATTGGTC
Source organism: Tissierellia bacterium (assembly GCA_012519495.1). Lineage (GTDB taxonomy): Bacteria > Bacillota > Clostridia > Tissierellales > Peptoniphilaceae > JAAYQA01. The sequence goes on from JAAYQA010000045.1 coordinate 8,626, forward strand.
ATAAAACTGATCAAAGGCTTCTCTGCGGATCTCTGTGTCCGGTTCGTTTTCATAGTGTCCTTCAAACAAGCCGAAACTCATGGGATAGTTGTCTGTGCCGACCGTGAAGTCGGGGAAGCGCAGATCGGCCAGTTTGGCCCGGTTGTATACGGTATAGCCTGCGCCCAGGACCGGCGACAGGGCGGAGATAACATCTTCCACTTCCGGGGAGAGGGCGTGGGTTTTAACGCGCAGCATTTCTTCTATATAGACGCTGTTGTCGCCGATTTGCTTAACCTCGTTCAAAAAGGCTTCGTCCTGTTCGCGCAGAAACTGCTCCACAAACTGGAGTTTGGTCTGCATGGCGCTTAGCCGCAGCATCGTTATCTGTTTTTTGTTCTGGGCGTCTGCATCGGTTGAATCGGTTTCCGCCCGCAAGAAACTGTAATTGCCCGCCCGGTGTGCCCGGCCGAGTAAATCCTTCAGCCCCTCCAGGGCCTCTGCCGCCATCTGCGGCGTCTTCAGATTTCCTTTGTACCGCAATACAAAGGCGTCGGTATCTTTTTCCAGCGAATCGACTTCCCGGCTTTGCACATCGTCGGATGCAAACAGGGCCGACAAGTCCCATGTGCGGTTCGGATCCACTTCTTTTCGGGTTTTGTTTTGTTTCATGGATTCCCTCCTAACTACCGTATACATACCCAAGTGCATGCAGGGTAACGAAAGAAACCAAAAAGCCCCGGACGGATATTTCCCGGTCCGGGGCTTCTTATTTTTTGTTATCGCAGTTCCCGTTGAAGGCGGGCTACCAAGAGGTCGATCCCGACTTCATTGTAGCCGCCGTCGGGGAAAATAATATCGGCATAGCGTTTGGAGGGTTCCACAAACTGCAGATGCGAAGGGCGCACGGTTTCCAGATACTGATCGATGACAGAATCCAGTGTTCGGCCCCGCTCTTTCATGTCCCGTCGAATACGGCGCAGAATGCGCACATCGGCGTCGGTTTCCACATAGACTTTCAGGTCCATGGTGTCGCGCAGGCCGCGGTCAAAAAAGAGCAGTATGCCCTCCAAAATGAGTATCGGGCGCGGTTCGACCCGTACGGTTTCGGTTTTCCGCGTATGGCGGGTGTAGTCGTACAGGGGTTTTTCGATCGGCTTGCCCTGCTGCAAAGAACGGATCTGTGATACCATCAGGCCGGTGTCAAAGGCATCGGGATGATCGTAATTAGTCTGAATGCGTTCTTCGTAGGGCAAATGCGTCTGGTCCCTGTAATAGCTGTCCTGTTCGATCACGACGATGTGATCGTTGCCGAAGGCTTCTACAATGCGGCGGGTAACCGTACTCTTCCCGGAGCCGGACCCCCCGCAAATACCGATGGTATACGCGCGCATATCAGACTCCTTTTCGGCGCAAAAAGGCGCCCTTTTCGATCCCGGATACCCGCGGTATCGTAACGCGTTCTTTCGGATGCGGTGCGGTTTCTACCGGTTCGCCGGCTTCGTTTTGCATTTCGTTGACAACAAATGAGACGATATCCCCTTTCGGCATCATCGCTTCGATATTGTCTCCGCGGCCGAACTTGTTTCTCTGGCTTACCGTCATCGTATCTGCCGCATCATTTACCTCTTCCACCACGCCGATGAATTCATAATTTCTTTCATAGCCGGAGGAGGCGTAGTTCTGGTCTTTCTCATCGGGTTTGCCCAGCAGAAAACCTGTGGTGAACTTTCTGTGACTGCATTTTTTCAACTCTTCTGTCAGTTCTTCTTTGCGGGCTTGCGTGAATTCCCCTGCGAGCACGGCATCGATCGCCCGGCGATAGGCACGGGTCGCCGTGGCCACATAAAAGGCGCTTTTCACCCTGCCTTCGATTTTAAAACTTCGGATACCCGCCTGCATCAGTTTGTCGATATGGGAGAGCAGGCAAAGATCTTTGGAGTTCAGGATATAGGTGCCTTTTTCATCTTCTTCGATGGCAAAGTATTCGCCCGGGCGCTGTTCTTCCACCAAATGGTATTTCCAGCGGCAGGCGTGGGCGCAGTCGCCCCGGTTGGCGTCGCGGCCGGCCATATAGCCCGACAGCAGGCAGCGCCCGCTGTAACTGATACACATGGCGCCGTGTACAAAACATTCGAGTTCCATATCGGGGTGCATGTTCTCTTTGATGGCGAGGATCTCCTCCAAAGAGAGTTCCCGTGCCAGCACGATGCGCCTAGCACCCTGTGCATGCCAGAAGTTCACCGTGGCGCTGTTTGTAACCGAAGCCTGCGTGCTGATATGCAAGGGCATGGCAGGCACGGTGTCTCTAGCCAGCTGAAACACGCCCGGATCCGATATGATAAAGGCATCGGCCTGCATGTCGGCCAGTTCTTTCATGTACCGGGCCAAACCGCGGAATTCCTCTTCGTGCGGAAGAATGTTCAGCGTGACATGCACATCTACCCCCCGTTCATGCGCATAGCGTATGCCTTCCTGCAATTGTTCCGGGGTAAAGTTTTTGGACGCGGTCCGCATGCCGAAGCGTTCGCCCGCCAGATACACGGCGTCTGCCCCAAAGTCCACCGCCGTTTTCAGTTTTTCGATATCGCCCGCGGGACTGAGTAATTCAGGTCGTTCCACACGCGCCTCCTTCCGGTTTCATAAAAAAGCGACCGGTATCCGATCGCTCTTCTTTTGCTATTCGTTTTTCGGCACCAGCGGCAGGTCCAGCGGTTCCGATATGATTTTCTGTACGTCGGCATAGGCGGTCGACATGCGCATTTCCGCTTCCAGATACGAACGGATCGTTGCATTGGCCGTCACAATGGACTCCAGAGAGCGAATCTCCTCCAGCGCCTTTTCGTCCGGCTCCTTGCCACCCATCATCTGCATTTGCAGCGCCATCGCCTTTTGGTGATAATCGTCTACGATGGCCTTGTTTTTCTCGTCCTGCATGACGATTTCGTGCCAATGTTTGTAGTCTTTGTATTCCTGCGATTCTTTAATGGCTCGTGCCAGTTCGTGGGCTTGATTGTACATGGTCTCCTCCTATGCTTCGATAATGACCGGAAGAATCATGGGATTGCGTTTGATTTTTCCGAAAATATAACTGCGCAAAGACGAGCGCACCTGGTTTTTCACCGTGCTCCAGTCGCGCACGCGATCGTGTTCGCACGTATCTAGCGTGCTGCGGACCGACTTTCGCATGCCTTCCATCAGATCTTCCGATTCCTTTACATACACAAAGCCGCGGGAGATGATATCGGGTCCATCGATCTTGCCGGAGAGCTTGTTGGCGGTCATCACGACCACAATGAGGCCGTCTTCCGACAGATGCTTGCGGTCGCGCAGGACCACATTGCCTACATCGCCGATACCCAGGCCGTCGACCAGCACATGTCCGGCGTCGACCGTTTCGTTCATTTCCATACTGTCTTCGGTAAATTCAATGACACTTCCGTTGTTAGCCACCAGGATATTTTCCCGTGGCATCCCCATGGATGCGGCCAGCTCCGCGTGGATCTTCAGATGGCGCGATTCACCGTGTACCGGCACAAAGAATTTGGGGCGCACGAGCGCATGCACCAGCTTGAGCTCTTCTCTGCAGGCGTGGCCCGAAACGTGAATGTCGGCCATGGCGGAATACACGACTTTTACGCCCATTTCCATCAAGCGGTTGATCACATCGTAGACGGTGAGCTCGTTGCCGGGGATCGGCGTGGCGGAAATGATCACCGTATCCTCATTGTTCAGCTGAACCTGGCGGTGATCGCCGTGGGCCATCCGCGTCAGCGCGCTCATGGGTTCGCCCTGGCTGCCGGTTGTCAGTACGACAATGCGCTCCGGCGGAAAGTCGTTGATCCGGTGGATGTCGATCACGGTGTCTTTTTTGATTTTCAGATAGCCCAGGCGCGACGCCACTTCAATATTGTTCACCATGGAACGGCCGGAAATGATCAGCTTTTTGTTGAAGTGTTCGGCGGCGTAAATCACCTGCTGCACCCGGTGCAGATTCGACGCAAAGGTCGCTACGATAATGCGCGAGGGCGCATCGTAAAACTGCTTTTTGAATTCTTCCCCGACGGTGCGTTCGCTCATGGTGTAGCCTTCCCGCTCCACATTGGTGGAATCAGCAAAGAGGCACAGTACGCCGCGCGTGCCGATCTCGGCCAATTTGGGCAGGTCCATGTTGACGCCGTCGATCGGGGTGAAGTCGATTTTAAAGTCGCCGGTAAACAGGATCGTGCCGCGCGGGGTGTCGATCGCGATGCTGGCGGCATCGGGCATGCTGTGACTGGCGCGGATAAAGTCGATCCCGAAGACACCCAGATTGAATTTGTTGCCCGGGGTCACCTCCACCATGGTGGGTTTCAGCCGGTGTTCTTTCAGTTTATTGGCCAGCAAGCCGAGGGTTAAACGCGTTCCGTAAATGGGAACAGAGATTTTTCGCAGTACATACGGGATCGCACCGATATGGTCTTCGTGCCCGTGTGTGAGGAGAATGCCCCGGATTTTGTGTTCGTTTTTTTCCAGATAGGTGATATCCGGGATGACGATGTCAATCCCCGGCATATCGTTGTCGGGAAAGGTCATGCCGCAGTCGACAATGACGATATCGTCTTTGTATTCCACCACGGTAATGTTTTTGCCGATTTCATTCAGGCCCCCCAGGGGGACAATGCGCAGCTTCGCTTTTTTGCGGCCGCCTTTTTGCTCTTTCGGGTTTCTTCTGCCCCGATTGTTTCGTTCTGTTTTGTTGTTGTTCCGATTATTCAAGTGTTTCCTCCTGCTTTTCGCCGCAGGCTTTACATATCCCGAAAATTTTGACCGCGTGGTCGGTGATTGTGAATCCGTAGTCTTTTTCCACAATGGCCTCCAGCTTGTCTAAAAGGTCCACATGCAGTTCCGTGACCTTTTCGCAGCGCTCGCAAATAAGATGATGATGCATATGCGCCTCATCCTGATTTACAATTTCATACCGGTAAGCCCGGTCGTCAAAGTCCAGCTTGTGAACAATGCCCAGGCTTTCAAATATTTGCAGCGTGCGGTATATCGTGGCGATTCCGACATGATTGCCTTCTTCTGCCAGAACCGAATGCAGTTGTTCGGGGGATAAATGGTCGCCCGCGTGTTTTTCCAGCGCAAGAAACATACCGTTTCTCTGCGTTGTGTTCTTGTAGCCGTTCTCGGTGAGAAGGCTTCGCATTTCATCTAAGTTCATACTCTGCTCCTATTGCAGCATATCGTTTTTTAATTCTTCGTATATACGGATGGCATCTTCCAGTTCTTCTTCGTCGTCGATGCCGGCAAAATATTGCTGTCCGTTCTCGTCGATCTCGATACGGAGTATGTAAGTCTGGTCGTTATGATTGTTTTCCGGGAGCAGCACGGCATAATCCTGGTCGTCCATTCCGAACACATCCAGGATTCTGAAACTTTGGCGGTTTCCGCTTTCGTCGTACAGTTCAATCAAACTCATGGTTTTCCTCTCTGTCACCGGTGTCCAGATAGCGCTGCAAAATAAGCTGTGCCGCCACTTCGTCTACCAGTGCTTTTCTTTTTTTCCAGTGCATGGACGCTTGCGCCATCATTTGTTCGGCTGCATAGGTGGAAAGGCGTTCGTCCTGAAAAACAACGGGTATGTCCCAGTTCTTTTTCATCTGTGCCGCAAACTGTTTGACCTTGTTTCCCTGCGGCCCCAGGGTATTGTTCATGTTTTTGGGCAGGCCCAGTACAAAAAGCCGGATCTCGTAGCGCCGGATGATTTCATCCAGCTTGGCAAAGTCCTCTTTTTGTTTTGTGCGGCGTATCGTTCCCACGCCCTGTGCGGTGATCCCCAACGGATCCGACACCGCCATGCCGATGGTACGGTCGCCGATATCGAGTCCCAGTATGCGTCCGGTCATTATATCACCTTGATGCAAAACTCCGGGCAGGCTTTGGCACAGTAGCCGCAGAGTATACAGTGATCGTTGGGTACGGCCCGGCCGTTGATGACCCGGATGCCCCCCTGCCGGCAGCGTTTTTCACAGGCGCCGCAGCCGATACAGTATTCCGCCACATGGAGTTTGCGTGTTTTCTTTTTGAGTTTTTCTTCCAGCTGAAGATTTCGTTCGCCGCGCGCTAAAGCTGCATTGCAGCGGACTTCGTCTTCCGACTGCATGCCGACAGCCACCGCGTCCACATAGGGGCGGGACAGCGCAAAGCGCATACTTTCGTTGTAGTCGGCAATCAAATGGCCGCCACCCAGCGGTTTCATAGCGTAGATACCCTTTTGTTGGGCCTTTGCCTGCAAAAGAAGGGTTTCCATTTCCGCCATGGTGCCGTCCGGAATCCCGATGCCCTCTTTGTTGACAATCGGGTGGATAATCTGAATATCCTCGTGGGAAAGGGCGGCTTTGACCCCGGCCAGCCGGTGGGTGGAGAGTCCTGTGGCCCGTATATACCCTTTTTTTCGCATGGTACAAAAATATGCCAGCGCTTCCGCGTGGCCCCGCAGCGTATGCTCACTTTCCTGCTCATGCAGTAAAAAAATATCGATATAGTCCGTATCCAGTGCAAACAGCGCTTCATCCAGCGCCTGCCGGGCGGTTTCTTTGTCCCATGCGTAGCTTTTGGTGGCAATCACGTACCGGTCTCTCGGTATGGTGCGCAGCGCTTCTTTCAGATACGCGTAGTTTTCATAATACTGCGCGGTGTCCGCAAAGGTGATGCCTTCTTCATAGGCGCACACCAAAAGGGCGGCGCCTTCTTTCACCGTCAGGTTTTTTTGCATCGGGGTCATCGTCAGCGTGCCGAAGCACAGGCCCGACACCGTTATGCCGGTGTTCCCCAATCGGTTTTTTTTGTCTTTCATCTCATTAAGAAAGGATGCGCACGATACCAAAAGCAGGGTGATCGGCACGCATCCTTTTTGTCCTGTTTCTTATTCCGCGATTTTTTCGTTTTCGATATACGACTTGAGTATGGCCGCCAGCAGATCGTCACGTTCTACCTGCCGCACCAGCTTTCTCGCGTCGTTATGGCTGGTGATATAGGTCGGGTCTCCGGAAAGAATGTATCCGACAATCTGGTTTTCCGGCTCGTATCCTCTTTCTTTGAGCGCCCGGTATACGATGCGAATCACTTCGCTCATCGACAGCTCCTGTTCCTGAAAGCCGTCATACTTCATGGTATTGTTCAAATTTTCAGACACGGTATCCCTCCTTGCCAAACCTATTCGTTCAGTTCTTTTATTATAGCATAAACCGACTGCAAAGCGAAATCGACCGCGGTGGGGTCTTTTCCGCCGGCGGTTGCCATGTCGGGGCGCCCGCCGCCGTTGCCGCCGGTCAGCTTGGCCATCTCCCGCACGATATTACCGGCGTGCATCGTCTTTCCGGCAATGTCTTTGCTGACCGCCACGGCAAACAGTACCTTGTTCTCGTGTACGCCGCCCACGGCCACTACGCCTGTGCCGATAGTGTCGCGCACGCGGTCTGCCAGTTCGCGCAATTGTTCCATGGGCAGGTCGTCGGCCCGGCCGTAGACCGCATAGGTGCCTGCCACTTCCTTTTTGGTGGCCAGTATATCCGCCGTGTGGTCGACAGCCCCGGTGCGGCGGAGTTTTTCAATCTCTTTTTGTTTCTGGCGGTTTTCTTCCATCAGCTGGCGCGCTTTGTCTTCCAGCCCGGCCGGCTGGGTTTTCAACACCTGCGCGATATGCGCCATGGCTTTTTCCTGCGCATGCAATAAGTGAAGCACCGCCGGTCCCGTGATGGCCTCGATACGGCGCACGCCGGCCGATACGCCGGTTTCCGACAGAATATGAAACATCTGGATCTGTGCCGTATTGTCCACATGGGTCCCGCCGCAAAGCTCTTTGGAGTAGTCGCCCATGGAAAGCACGCGCACCGTCTCCTGGTACTTGTCTTCAAACAGACCGATCGCGCCTTCTTCATTGGCTTGCGACAAAGACATCTCGCGGGCGGTGACGGGCAGGCTTTCGCCGATTTTTTCATTGACAATCGCTTCAATCCGTTCCAGATCTTCTTTGGCGATCGCTTCATAATGTGTAAAGTCAAAGCGCAGACGCGTATGGTCTACATACGAACCGGCCTGATCCACATGGGCTCCCAGCACATCGCGGAGCGCCTTGTGCAGAAGATGGGTTGCCGAGTGATTCTTCTTGGTGGCATTTCGCCTTTTGGCGTCGATGGTAAGGGTGGCGGTGTCATTGGGACGCAGTGTGCCCTCTTCCACTTCCACCATATGCAGTACCGCGCCGCCGGGGGTTTTTTTCGCATCTTTTACCTGTGCCCGGCCCAGATCGGTCCACAAAAGACCGGTGTCGCCCACCTGGCCGCCGCCTTCTCCGTAGAAGGGGGTGGATTCGGTTACAACGATTCCTTCCTGTCCGGCTTCCAGCATGGGGACTTCTTCGTCCATGCGAAACACGTGCAGGATGGCGGACTCCGCTACATTTTCCCCGTAGCCGGTAAAGCGGGTGCCTGCCAGCTGCAAAAGTGCTTCGCTTCCGGCGGATTCCCATCCGTCCTGCCCGTGCATGCCATGGGCACGCGAACGCGCGCGCTGTTCTTCCATGCGGGCGGAAAAACCGTCTTCATCGATGCTGAGATTCTCTTCCGCGAGCATTTCGCGGGTCAGATCGGGCGGGAAGCCGTAGGTGTCGTAGAGTTTGAACGCGGTTTCCCCGGAGAGTTTGGTGCGTCCTTCCCGCTTCAGGGTGCGGATCTCTTCTTCCAGCAGGCCGGAGCCCTGTTCGATGGTGGCCTGGAATTTATCTTCTTCCGCTTCTATAATACGGAAGATCAGTTCCTGTTTTTCGGTTAATTCGGGATACGCCTGCGCGTACAGACGCATCACGGCGGCGGATATCCCGGTGAGATAATGGCCGCGCTTGCCCAGAAGATAACCGTGCCGGAGCGCTCTTCGCATCAGGCGGCGCAGCACATAGCCGCGCCCTTCGTTTGACGGGAGCACGCCGTCGCCGATTAAGAAGGTCATAGCCTTGGCATGGTCCAAAAGCACGCGGATGGAAACATCCTGTTTTTCGTCATCGCCGTAGCGGACACCGGTTACCTCTTCGATTGTATGCAAAAGATCCTGCTGGTCTTCCAGTTCGAAAATATTGTCGGCTTCCTGCAGAATAAGGGCCAGGCGTTCCAGTCCCATGCCGGTGTCGATACTGGGATTGGCCAGCGGCGGATAGCTGCCGTCGGGCTGTTTGTCAAACTGCGGGAAGACCAGATTCCACACTTCCAAAAAGCGTTCGCCGTCGGCTGCGGGCGAGGTGTCTTCCGGAAATTCCATATAGGCTTCGCCCCGGTCGACAAAGATCTCCGAGCACGGGCCGCAGGGACCCTGGTCGAGTTCCCAGAAATTGGTGTCTTTTCCCAGCCGCTGGATCCGCTCTTCGGGGAGTCCGCCGACGGTGCGCCACAGTTCGTAGGCTTCATCATCTTCTTCGTAGACGGTGGCCCACAAAAGATCCCGCGGGATCTCCAGATGTTCGGTGAGAAATTCCATGGCCCAGATAATGGCTTCTTTTTTGAAATAATCGCCGAAGGAGAAGTTCCCCAGCATTTCAAAAAAAGCCGCATGCCGCTGCGTGCGGCCGACATTTTCAATATCCTGGGTTCGTATGCATTTCTGGGAGGTCGTTACGCGGTTTTTGGCCAGCTTTTTTTCGCCGGTGAAATACTTCTTCAGGGGCGCCATGCCGGCATTGATCAAGAGGAGGCTCTTGTCATCCTGCGGGATCAGCGGAAACGAATCCAGGACAATATGGTCTTTTTCGTTAAAGAACTGCAAAAACATAGAACGCAGTTCATTCATACTTCGTTTTTTCATTCTTACACCTCATAGATTAATTCAGTTTTCTGTTATGGACGCTGTCTTTGTAATAAATCCAGATAATCCGCGCCGCCGACACGATCGGCACCGAGAAGATCATGCCCAAAAAGCCGAACAGCGAACCCCCGATGACCAGACACATTAAAACCACAAACGGATGCAGGCCGGTGGAGTCGCCCAGGAGTTTGGGCCCTAATAAATTGTTTTCTACCCATTGGATCAGTACAAATACGATGGCGATACGGACGGCTGCCACCGGCCCCTGCATGAGCGCCAGCAATACAGCCGGCAAAAAGCCCATAAACGGCCCGATATAGGGGATGATATCTGCAATCCCTGTAATAAGCCCGATCACAATGGCAAATTCTATATTGAAAATGAACAGGAAGATGGTCGTTGTCACGCCGACAAACACGGCCATCAGCAGCCGGCCCCGCACAAACTGCGACAAGGAGATGTCGATGTCTTTTGCCATGGCGGACATGCCCTGTTTGCGATTAGCCGGAATGGCATCTACAATCAGCCGGGTGAACTTTTCTTTGTCGTTCAGGAAATAATAGGTGATGATCGGGAAAATGAAGATACCGACGATGCGGGTAAACAAGCCGCCCAGATAGCCCGTCACCGAACCGGCAAAGTTAAACAGCGTCTGCTGTATGGTCCCGATACTGTCGTTGATCATTTGATTGACCCGATTGGTGAGCTCTTCCAGGTCGACCATTGCGCCGAACTGCTGATCCAGAAAGTTCAGCAGATTGCTGGTTCCCGTGGTAAGAAGCCCCGGCAGCGCGCGCAGGAATTTGGTTGTTTCTTCTACGGTGCGCGGCAGGACAAGTACAAACAAAAACACCAGTACCCCGGCAATCACCAGATAGATCAGAAGAATCGCCACGGGTCGTTTCAGTCCCTTTTTCTCCAGCCAAACCACCAGCGGATTCAGAATATAGGCCATGACCACCGCGAAAACAATCGCAAACAGCACGCTGCGTATGATGGGATTATAACGGAGAAGGATCAGAAAACCCACCACGCCCAGCACGATGGCTGTCAGGCGAAAAATCCGGTTGCGGTGGAAGTGGATACGCTTGGACGGTGTGACGTGCTGATTCCCGATATTAATCAGATAATACACGCCAAAACCAACTAACAGGATCAGTGCGGCAATCAGTACATTCATTAAGGTGTTCTGATTCAAAATCGTTTCCTCCTCCCTTGTATAAGTAAAAAAAGATAGGCAAAAACTGCCTATCTCATTCTATCGAAATACCCTTGCGTTTTCAATCCTCGTCAACTTCGTGGTCGTGGGGATCTTCGGTGGGATCAAAGTCTTCCAGACCTTCAATCTTCACGCCGGATTTCTCCTGATAATCCAGAAGGGCCGACTTGATCGCCTGTTCAGCCAGGACCGAACAGTGCATTTTCACCGGCGGCAGGCCGTCCAGGGCTTCCGCGACGGCTTTGTTTGTCAGCTGCATGGCTTCTTCCACGGTTTTGCCTTTGATTAATTCCGTGGCCATGGAGGACGAAGCGATCGCAGAACCGCAGCCGAATGTGCGGAATTTTACATCCTGAATAATGCCGTCTTTAATATCCAAATACATTTTCATAATGTCGCCGCACTGCGGATTGCCTACTTCCCCCACGCCCGACGCATTTTCAATCTCACCCACATTGCGCGGGTTTCTGAAATGTTCCATTACGGTTTCCGAATACATTATTTCATCACCTTTTCATATAAGGGAGACATCTGACGCAAGCGGTCGACGATCTCTTCCAGTTTTTCTACTACATAATCCATTTCCGCAATCGTATTGGCTTCGGACAGGCTGAGCCGTAACGAACCATGGGCGATCTCGTGCGGAAGCCCGATGGCTAAAAGCACATGCGACGGATCCAGTGAACCCGATGTGCAGGCCGAGCCCGAGGAGCCGGCAATGCCTTCCATGTCGAGGCTCAAAAGCAGCGCTTCGCCTTCAATATACTGGAAGCACACGCTGAGATTGTTGGCCAGCCTTTCCGTGGGATGCCCGTTGAAGCGGATATAGGGAATGTTCTTTTCAATTTGTTCTTTGAGATAATCGCGCATTTCGCGGATACTTGCCAGCCGCTCTTCCTTGTTTTTGTACGCGAGTTCCAGCGCTTTGGCCAGTCCCACGATAAAGGCGACGTTTTCTGTGCCGGCGCGTTTTTTGCGCTCCTGTGCACCCCCGTGTATGTACGGAGGCAGTTTGATTCCCTGGCGCACATACAAAAGGCCGATGCCTTTGGGTCCGTGTATTTTATGGGCGCTCAGGCTGAATGCGTCGATGCCGAGCTCGTCCACAAAGATATCGCAATTGCCCACGGCCTGCACCGCATCCGTATGGAAAAAGATGTCTTTTTCCTTTGCGATGGCGGCCAGTTCCCGGATGGGCTGGATCGTGCCGATCTCGTTGTTGGCAAACATCACGGAGGCCATGATCGTATCCGGGCGGATGGCGTTTCGGAAGTCTTCCACCTGTACCATCCCGTACTCGTCCACATCCAGATAGGTGACATCGTAGCCTTGTTTTTCCAGCCATTCGCAGCTGTGCAAAACCGCATGGTGTTCTATTTTTGATGTGATAATATGATTGCCTTTGGTGCGGTTGGCCAGCGCATAGGCGATAATCGCCCAGTTGTCCGCTTCTGTACCGCAAGAGGTAAAGTAGATTTCTTTTGGCTGTGCGTGGAATATGGCGGCAATTTGCGACCGGGCGTTTTCCACGGCCGATTTTGCCCGCGAACCGAGCTGATAAATGCTGGAGGGGTTTCCGTATTCTTCCCGCCAATAGGGAAGCATTGCGTCCAGCACACGGGGGTCCGTTTTGGTTGTCGCCGCATTATCAAGATAGATCAGCGAATGCATGCTCGTCTCCTTTGGGTTCTTCTGTGGTTAATTCCTGCAATGTCGTATTATTGATGATGGTAAGTATTCCCTGATTGATCCGGTCCCAAAGCATGCGCGTCGAACACGCATCGCCTTTTTCGCAGCATCCGTGCTCCAGGCATTCCGTAAAAGACAGATCGCCTTCCAGACTGCGCAATATGTCGCCGACAGACAGTTCCTGTGCCGGTTTGGCTAAGGAATAACCGCCGCGTGCACCCCGGGTGCTCGTGACCAGCCCGTCGATACGCAGTTTGCGCATCAGCTGCTCCAGATAATGCAAGGAAATATCTTCATCCAGCGAAATCGCCGATAGAGATACGGGTCCTTGTCCGTCGTTTTGCGCCAAATACACCATCGCCCGCAGACCGTACCGTCCTCGTGTGGACAATTTCATACTAATCCGACCTTCCTTCCTAACTTACAGAATAATATATCCGAGTTATTATGTCAACATTGGTGCACCGTTCTTTTGTGCACATTATATCATATAGTACAGCCTTAGGAACAGTAAAATACCCCTCTTGCAGGTATAATTTCCTCTTACCGAAACGCCACTCCGATGGTGCCCGGGCCGACATGTATGCCCAATACCGGGCCGATTTCCGCCGGTCCGACATCGGCCTTCGGATGCGATGCACGCAGGCGTGCCAGGATCTCTTCCGCTTTGTCTGCAGCCAGCACATGCTGCACGCGGATCCAGCGCGCGTCTTCCGGGATGCTGTCGATGATTTTTTCCACGGCTTTTTTCGCGCCGCGCACCTTGTCAAAGGAGGTCAGTGCGCCTTCGTGGAAGGTGATGATCGGTCGGATATGCAGAATATTTCCCAGTGCAGCCGACACCGTGCCGATCCGTCCGCCGCGCCGCAGATAGTCCAGTGTATCCACGAGGATATAAAACCGTAGCTCCGGGATGACCTGCTGCAGTTCTTCTGCAATTTCCGCACCCGGTTTTCCTTCTTTTCCCGCTTGATAGGCAAGCTCTGCCAGATAAAGCTCCGGCGCCGCAGCCAGCGTAGAGTCAATCACAAAGATCTGTTCGGATCGGCTCTGTGCTCGCGCCAGCATCGCTGCATTGTAGGTACCGCTGATTTTTTGTGACAACGTAATGCAGATGACTTCATCTCCGTTGGCCGTAAGCCTGTCAAACACTTCCTGAAACACGCCCACCGGCGGTTGCGATGTGGTGGGCCATTCGTCACTTTCCTGAAAAGCACGAAAAAAGGGCGCAAATTCTCCCGGCTTCTCTTCGGGTTTGCTCTCCCCCTGAAAATGATACGAAAGGGGAACACAGGTTGCCCCGTGTTCCTCCAGCCATTCTTTCGTCGCATATGCGACCGAATCCAATACGATATGAACCAGTGAAAACCCCTCCTACTTGACGACGATATTGTATATCTTACCCGGAATATAGATCTCTTTCACGATCTGTTTTCCGGCCAGGTGTTTTTGGATATTGTCCACACCGGCAAGCAAGGGCATCAGCACTTCTTTGTCGGCATCGGGCGCTACCTGAATCGTACCGCGAACTTTTCCGTTGATCTGTACCGGCAAGGTGATCTGTTCGTCGATCGTGGAAGCCTCGTCGTATTCCGGCCAGCTTTGATCATGCACATAGCCGTCCGCCCCGATTCGTTGCCACAGCTCTTCGGTGATATGCGGCGCCACGGGATACAAAAGCAGCAGGAAAGTTTCAAAGGCTGTTTTGGTCAGCTCGCCCTGCTCATAAATCTCGTTGACCAGCTCCATCAAAGCGGCAATGCCGGTATTGTATTTTAGGGTTTCATAATCGTGCGATACTTTTTTGATCGTTTTGTGCATCGACTTGTGCAAGGCGCCGTAGTCGTCGCCTGCGACCATTTTTTCCTGCATGCGCCATACGCGGTCCAGGAAGCGGCGGCAACCCTTCACGCCGTTTTCCGACCAGGGCACGGTTTTTTCAAAGTCCCCGATAAACATCTCATAGGTGCGCAGGGTGTCTGCGCCGAATTCTTCCACAATATCGTCCGGGTTGACGACATTGCCCCGCGACTTGGACATTTTGTCGTTGTCTTCACCCAGGATCATTCCGTGTGAGGTGCGTTTGGCATAGGGTTCCGGTGTATTGACCACACCGATATCGTACAGGAATTTATGCCAGAAACGCGAGTACAGCAGGTGCAGGGTGGTGTGTTCCATCCCGCCGTTGTACCAGTCTACGGGCATAAAGTATTGCAGCGCTTCTTTGGATGCCAGTGCCTCGTCATTGTGCGGATCGGTATAGCGCAGAAAGTACCAGGACGATCCCGCCCATTGGGGCATGGTGTCGGTTTCTCTTCGCGCGGGTTTGCCGCAGGCGGGGCAGGTGGTGTTTACCCAGTCGGTCATCTTTGCCAAGGGCGATTCGCCGGTTTCTGTGGGTTCATAGTCTTCCAGAGGCGGCAATTCCAAGGGCAGTTCCCTTTCCGGTATGGCCACCCAGCCGCAGTCGTCACAGTGCACGAGCGGAATGGGCTCTCCCCAGTAGCGCTGGCGCGAAAAGACCCAGTCGCGCAGTTTGAAGTTTACCTTCGGCGTGCCGATGCCGCGCGCAGCCAGACGGTCGGAGATCTCTGCAATGGCCTCTTTTACCTGCATGCCGTTCAGATAGTCGGAATTCACCAGCACGCCTTCGTCTACATCGACATAGGCTTCCTTGGTGATATCCCCGCCTTCAATGACCTCGATGATGGGCATATCGAATGCTTTGGCAAACTCCCAGTCGCGCTGGTCATGCCCGGGCACCGCCATAATCGCGCCGGTACCGTAGCTCATGAGTACATAGTCGGAGATCCAGATCGGGATTTCCTGATTGTTGGCCGGATTCACCGCACAGATCCCGTCGAGCAAAACACCGGTTTTGTCTTTGACCAGTTCTGTCCGTTCGAACTCGGACATTTTCATAACCTTTTGCTGATACGCGCGGATTTCGTCCATATTCTGAATGCGATCGGCATACTTTTCCAGATACGGATGCTCCGGCGAGATAACCATATAGGTTGCGCCGAAGAGCGTGTCCGGGCGCGTCGTATACACGCGCAGCACATCGTCGGTCCCGGCGATGGCAAAGTCGATATCCATCCCTTCGCTGCGGCCGATCCAGTTGATCTGTTGGGCTTTGATACGCGGCAAGAAGTTCACCGTATCCAGATCGTCGATCAGACGCTGGGCGTATTGGGTGATCGCCAGCATCCACTGATTGCGCACCTTGTGTACGACCTCGCCACCACAGCGCTCACAATGCCCCTGGACGACTTCTTCATTGGCCAGGCCGACCTTGCACGAAGTACACCAGTTAACCGGCATTTCCTGCTTGTAGGCCAGACCGTGTTTGAACATCTGCAAAAAGATCCACTGCGTCCACTTGTAGTAGGCGGGGTCTGTCGTGTTTACCTCGCGGTCCCAGTCAAAGGAAAAGCCGATCGACTGCAGCTGCTTTTTGAAATGCGCCACGTTTTTCTCGGTGACGGTTTTCGGATGCACCTTGTTTTGCATGGCGTAGTTTTCCGCCGGCAGACCAAACGCGTCCCAGCCGATGGGAAACAATACATTGTAGTTTTGCATGCGGCGCTTTCTTGCCACAATATCCAGTGCCGTATACGGGCGCGGATGGCCCACGTGCAGGCCCGCTCCCGACGGATACGGAAATTCAATCAGTGCGAAAAACTTTTCGCGCCGGTCGTTTTGTTCGCAGGCGTAGGTTTTGTTTTCCGCCCAGTAATCCTGCCATTTTTTTTCAATAATCTTATGATTATAGTCCATACATTTTCCTTTCCCGAGAAAATAAAAAAGTCTCCCGTCTGTGAGACGAAAGACTCGTGGTACCACTCAACTTTAACGGCAATGGCCGTCCTCTTACGGCCTGTAACGGGGCCTGCCGTCCAATAGAATCTCCCGGGCGAGTTCGGCAAATCTTCCGTACGGCCTCGCACCAACCGGCCGCTCTCTTGACGGATTCTCCTCACCTACTGCTCCCGTTCATAGATAACGGAACTAGTATATCAAACAAAACCGCGCGGTACAAGGTGCAAACCCCAATTAAAGAGGGTGCACAAAAAAGCACCCTGCAAAAAGCAGGGTGGGGTGTGCGTAAGATTCTTTCTCTTTTCCGAATTAAAAGTCGGCGCTGTGTACGGTGCGCGGGAAGGGCAGTACGTCGCGGATGTTCTGCATGCCGGTTACGTACATGATCAGGCGCTCAAAGCCCAGGCCGTAGCCCGAGTGCACCGTCCCGCCGTATTTTCTGAGTTCCAGATACCACCAGTAGGCTTCCCGGTCCAGATGGAAGTCGCGGATCTTTTGCTCAAGCACCTCGATACGGTCTTCTCTCTGGCTGCCGCCGATGAGTTCGCCCACACCGGGCACCAGAAGGTCCATGGCGGCAACGGTTTTTCCGTCGTCGTTTTCGCGCATGTAAAAGGCCTTGATCTCTTTGGGGTAGTCGGTGACAAAAACCGGCCCTTTGGCGACTTCGGCGCACAGGTATTTTTCATGCTCTGTCTGCAAGTCGACCCCCCAGTGCACCGGATACTGGAAGCGGTCTTTTACTTTCTCCAGATGCCCGATGGCTTCGGTATACGTCATGTGGGCAAACTGCGCGTCGCGCACCTTTATCAGGCGATCGATCACACCGGGTTCAATGAATTTGTCAAAAAAGGCCATTTCCTCCGGGCATTTTTTCAGTACATAGTCGATCACAAATTTGGTAAGCTCTTCCGCGTTTTTCATATTGCAGGAGAGATCGCAAAAGGCCATTTCCGGTTCAATCATCCAGAATTCCGCGGCATGACGCGGCGTATTGGAATTCTCCGCGCGGAAGGTCGGTCCGAAAGTGTAGATGTTTCGGAATGCATGGGCAAAGATCTCTCCCTGCAATTGTCCGGATACGGTCAGATGCGTGGGCGCACCGAAAAAGTCTTTCTGGTAGTCGACCGTTCCGTCTTCTTTTCTGGGCGGATCATCGGCGTCGATGGTTGTGACCTGAAACATTTCCCCTGCTCCCTCCGCATCGGATGCGGTAATGAGCGGCGCGTGCAGATATACAAAGCCCCGTTCCTGGAAGAAGGTGTGAATCGCATGAGCCAGCACGGAGCGTACGCGAAACACCGCCTGAAACGTATTGGAACGCGGTCGGATATGGGCAATGGTGCGCAGGTATTCCAGGGTATGGCGTTTTTTCTGCAGCGGATAGTCGGCGTCGGATGTCCCTTCCAGGATGACTTCTTCAGCGACGATCTCAAAGGGTTGTTTGGCGTCGGGTGTGTATTTGCACTCGCCTTTTACGGTGATCGCCGTGCTGAGCGGCCATTTGGTCACTTCTTCGTAATTGGGCAGGCTTGTTTCCAAAACGATCTGCACCGGGGTGAAATGGGTGCCGTCTGTGAGCTGCAGGAAGCCGACGTTTTTCCCGGCGCGGCTTTGTTTGATCCAGCCGGACAGCGTGACGCTTTTTCCGGCGTACTGCGCAGGGTCTTTATGCATGTCTCTGCAATAATCCATGATTTTTCCTCCTCAATAAAAAAGCCCCGTCCGGTTAAAGGACGAGGTTTTATTCGTGGTACCACCTTTGTTGGGTCTCCCTTGCGTATCGTGCAAGTAAACGGCGAAAACTTCGCTTACTCCGGGCTGTTGACCGTAAACGCCTGCTGCACCGGCTTTCACCTGCCCCGGCTCTCTGTTGCGGCAAACCCTGTTTGCGGCGGTCCCTTCTTCGTGCTTTGAGTATAGCGGATAAACGGGCGTTTCGCAAGTCTTGCGTTTTATGCTCTTCGGTTCGGTGATAGCCTTTGTTTGCTTCTCCGGATAAACTGGCACAAAAAAGAAGAGATCAATACGCCAAAGGCCATAGCGACCGCAATGGCGACGACTTCCAGCCCTTTTTCCATCGCACGCGCTGCATTGCCGTGCACCAAAAACAGCATCGTTTCATACATGCGGGAACCCGGCGCCAAGGTGTAGATCGACGGCGCCAGAATTACGATAACGGGAATGCTGCGCCACCGTGCAAAGCCCTCTGCGGCCATCCCCATGACGATGGCCGACAAAAGCGTCGGGATGAAGAGCCCTGCGGAATACTGCAGCACGCCGCGAAACACCAAAAAGCCGATGGCGCCTCCCGCTCCGCACAGAGCGAGGGTCTTGGGGTCGTGCACCCACCACACCATCGCAATCGTGATTGCAAAGGCTGCGGTAATAAACATATCGTAAAAAAACCCGATCATATGCTACCTCCAAACAAAAGCAGCATGAAACCGACGCCCATGCCCAGCGCCAAAGCCGTAGCCAGCGCCTGGATCATGCCGGACTGCCCGGTGATGACATCCCCCGACAGGGAGTCGCGCACGGAATTGGCCAGGAGAATGCCCGGAAACTGCACCATGATCGAACCGATCAGCACCTGAGCAATATTGTCCACCACGCCGATTTTATGTAAGAGAAGCGCCACAAACGCGCCCACCATGGATACAAGAAAAGTATGCATAAACGGCGCGATCCCCAAAGGATCCAAACGCCTGTCCACCAGCACAAGACAGGCCGAAGCAAAGCCTGCGGCCAGCGCATCCACTAAACCCGTCCGGCCCAGAAGCGTAATGCACATCGGCGCCAGAATTCCGCCCAATAGCTGCAGATGGCGTCTTCGGGCGGGCCGTTCGAGCATTTCGTCCAAAAGGCGGTCGGCTTCTTCCACTTGCAGACTGCCTGCCAGATACGCGCGGGCAATCTCGTTTACCGTCTGCACACGGGACAGGTCGCTGCGGCCGGGTTTGGTTCGGGTCATGGAAGTAAAGCTCTGTCCGTGGGCGTGCACGGTGATAATCACCCAGCCCGGCGTAGCCAGCGCATCGGCGGAGGTGATTTCTTTGGAGGACAGGCAGACGCGGTGCATGATGTCTTCTGCGCGTTGCACCTCGCCGCCGTTGTTCATCAGAAGAAGGCCCATGCGTCCCGACAGATCGAGTATTTTTTCGGTTGCGGCTTTCAAGCTTTCTCCCCCCGGTTTCGTTCCCGCGCCTCTTCCGCCCGGCGCAGATAGTCCGCCAGTTCTTCTTCTGTTCCCAGCGTTTTGGGCGTATAAAAAACCTGCTCGCGATACCGTTCGGGCAAATACCCTTGCGGCGCCACCGCCATGGGAAAATTGTGCGAATACAGGTATTCTTTGCCATAGCCCTTTTGTTTGGCCCCTTCGTAATGCGAGTCGCGCAAATAATGCGGCACATCTTCCATCGGATGCGAACGCACAAAAGACAGCGCCTTGTTGATCGCCAGATACGCCGTATTGGATTTGGGGCTGGCCGCCAGATAGACGGTGCATTCCGCCAGCGGGATCCGCCCTTCGGGCATGCCGATATGCTGTATGGCCGTGAGCGTTGCCGTAGCCAGGGAAAGCGCCTGCGGATTGGCCAGGCCGATGTCTTCTGCCGCCAGGA
Organism: Tissierellia bacterium; assembly: GCA_012519495.1. GTDB lineage: Bacteria > Bacillota > Clostridia > Tissierellales > Peptoniphilaceae > JAAYQA01. Next base: position 28,792 of record JAAYQA010000045.1, read on the forward strand.
TGATAAGTCTTCTTGCAATAAACAAAGGATCTTCTCCCGCCTGTATCATACGGGCCAGATAGTAGAGCGCCGCGTCGGGGTCCGAACCCCGCACGCTTTTGATAAAGGCCGAAATCGTATTGTAATGGGCGTCGCCGTCTTTGTCGTAGGTGGCGGAAGAGATCTGGAGGGCTTCTTTGGCGTGTGCTGCCGTAACAGACAGCTTGCCTGCCTCCCGCGGGGCCGACAGCACGGCCGACTCCAGTGCACCGAGCGCCGAACGCGCGTCGCCGCCGGCAATCTGCACAAAATACTGCATCGCTTCTTCTTCCATCTGCAAAGGCAGAGCCGACAGATACGCGTCATCCATCAGCGCGCGGTCCAGTATGGCGCGGATCTCTTCTTTTTCCAGAGGTTCCAGCTCCATGGTTTTCATACGCGACAAAAGCGCTTTATTAACGGAAAAAAACGGGTTTTCCGTCGTCGCGCCGATCAGAATGATTGTTCCCTGTTCCACAAAGGGAAGCAAAAGATCCTGCTGGGCCTTGTTGAAACGATGGATTTCGTCGATAAACAAAATCGTGCGGCGGTTCTGAAAGCGCAGGCGGTCTTTGGCCCGTTCCGCCACGTCCCGCACCTCTTTCACACCGGAACTGACGGCAGACAGTTTTTCGAATTCCATGCGGGTGACTTCGGCAATCACCATCGCGATGGTCGTTTTTCCCGTTCCCGGGGGACCGTACAGCAAAAGAGAAGCTAAATTGTCTTCTTCAATCATGCGGGTGAGCGGTTTTCCCGGGCCCAGTATATGTCTTTGTCCCCGGATTTCATCCAGCGAACGCGGCCGCATGCGATTGGCCAAAGGAGAAAAGGTGTTGTCTTCCGTTTTGTCGGCCTGGTCAAAAAATCCCTGTTGGGTCACGGTTGTTTTCTCTCCTTTCTCCCGATCACATTCAGACGGCGCATCCGGCGCAGCGATACGCTAAAGAGCGAAGCCAGCAAAATGCCCAGGGCAATGCCCCCTGCAACAAACAGGGTCTGCACGGCCTGATCGGTCGCCATCCAGAAATCCTCCTGCACAAAATGGAGCATCGTGGCGTACAGACTGCGTCCGGGCACCAGCGGGATAATGCCCGGCAGGATGATAATGAGCGCCGGCGCTTTGATCCGGCGGGAGAACCATTCCCCCAAAAGCCCCACAACCAGGGCACCAAACAGCGTCGGCATCGCCTGGGTGTCAAATATCGTGCTGAAAAACAGATAGGCAGCATAGCCGGCTGCGCCGCTGATGGAGGCAACCAGCAGATGTTTTTTGTTCCGGAGTTTGAAATTCAGGGCAAAGCCTGCCGTTGCCACAAAGCTCAGCAGCACCAATCCGATCTGATAAAAGCTCATGCCGGCACCCCCTGCATAATCAATAGAATGGTACCCACACCGATCGCAATGGCAAGGGCCGTGGCCAACGCCTGCATACCGTGGGTCAAGCCGGAGATAAAATCGCCAGACAAAGCGTCCCGCATGGAATTGGTGATGCTGATTCCCGGAAACAAAAGCATAATGGAACCGACTATGGCCAGGTTGAAGTTTTCCACCAGGCCCAGCCGGTACATGACCAGGGCGGCGGCCGAACTCACTACCGACCCGATCAGGGTGTCCACAAAAAAGGTCACGTGGAAGCGCTCCCCGATCCGTTGCGCCGCCAGCATACACACGGCCGCCAGTCCCGCACAGATCGTATCGCCTACGCTTGCGCCAAGGATCAGCGTAAACGCCATGGCCCCGATCAGACCCCCCGCCACCGGCAAAAGCGGGGCGCTTTCTTTTTCTCTCTGTATGGCTAACAGGGCCGACTCCGCTTCTTCCATCGTCATCTGCCCGGATGTCATGCGCCGCGACAAATCGTTCAGGCGCGTCACCTTGGACAGGTCGATCGTGGCGGTTCGGACCCTGCGCATTTTCGTATGCGATTCATTTCCCATATGAAAGCTCACAAAAATCCAGCCCGGTGTTGCCAAAACGTCCACTTCGCGTACGTTTTTTGCCGACTTGGCCACCCGCTGTACCGTGTCTTCCGCGCGGTATACTTCCGCGCCGTATTCCAAAAGCAGTTTGCCCAGCATGGTTGTCACCTGCAAAAGCAATTGCGCATCTTCTCGGAGTATTACAGAAGTCATTCGCGTATCCCCAGATCTTTTGTCTTTCCCGTTACGGTGTCGATCACGAGCTTCCAAACCTGCGTGTAGGACAAGCCGGTTTCCACGGCTTCCGCAATATACGGCGCATTGTCCGGCGTGTATTTTTCACAGATCCGGCGCAAAGCAAGGCGCTTTTCGTCCGGATCCTCCACAAACGCCACCCGGCCTTTCACCAGCGCGCTGCGGTATTCCGTCGTAAATTTATTTTTCAGAAACGGCGCAATGCTTCCGTGAATCCGCTTCGTTTCCTCGTATTCTTCTTTCGTTATGGCAGCAGGCACCCGGTGCATGTCCACTGCGCACAAAGAAACCGCCGGATGTTTTTTCAGCCCCGCGATTTTTCTTCCCGCAAACGCACCGTGAAAATACAATACGCCGTCTTTATGTACAAAGGAAAGCGGAACCCCGTAAGCCGCGCCGTCTTCATCCAGCAGGCTGAGAACGGCATAGGGCGCGCGGTCCAGTACCCGCAACGCATCGTCTTTTTCCATTTGTCTGTCTTTTCTTCGCAATCCTGTCACCTCGTTCTTATTATAGCATGCTTGTGTACGGGTAGATAACTTACGAAAATTGGGCATAAATAGACAAACGGAAAGGATGATACGATATGTTGCCAAAAGAAAAAAACATACAGGCGGAAGCGTCGCCGGAACGTTCGGTTTCAGATATCGGAAAAGAACTCGATGAGCTGCAGCGGGCCATGGCGGACCTGGGCGGCTCCTTGCTGGTGATTGTGGAAGGATGGGAGTCTTCCGGGAAAGGGTATCTGATTACGCGCTTGCGCCGGGAGATCGATCCGCGCTATTATCATGTCCGCTTGTTTGATGAACCCACCGAATCGGAAAAAATCTACCCCATGGAAAAGCGCTTCTGGGAAGAGCTGCCGAAGAAGGGCGCGATCGCCATTTTTGACCGCAGCTATTATTCCGAATTGTTTGAAAAGCGCAGCAAAAACGGACTGGACGAAACGCTCACCTTTTGGAACGCGCAGGAAAATATGTGGCGCAAAGACCGCATGTGCATTATCAAACTCTTTTTGGATATCCGGGAGGATACACAGGAGAAAAATATCCGGGAACTGGAAAAGGATCCGAACCGGGAGTTTCTGGTTTCCGCCATGGACAAAAAGCAGAACGAAAAATACGCAGCGTATCGCAAGCATATGAACGATGTGCTGGAAAAAAGCAACAGCCCCTGTGCCCCGTGGCATATTGTGTCGATGGAAGACCGGGACGCGGGCACGAAACACGCGATGGAACTTTGCGTAAGCCTCCTGAAAGACCATTTGGAATTTTTACGTGAAGACGCAGAGCTCTGCCGCCCCATCACAGAAATTATCGCGCCGGAAACCGAGAAAAACCCGCCGCAGATCAAGACGCTCGACCTGTCCAAAACCATCACCGACGAAGAATACGACGCGCGTCTGCAACCGCTGCAGCATCGGGTGCGCGATCTGGCGTTTGAACTGTTTACCAAAAACCGTCCCATGATCTTTCTGTTTGAAGGCACCGACGCCGCCGGCAAGGGCGGTTCCATCAAGCGCCTGACCAAACATATCGACCCCCGCAGCTATCGGATTCATACGGTGGCCGCGCCCACAAAAGAAGAACTCTCGTATCACTATATGCACCGCTTTGTCACGCTTTTGCCTTCGGACAGCCAGATCAAGATTTTTGATCGCAGCTGGTACGGCCGCGTGCTGGTGGAGCGGATTGAAGGTTTTGCCAGCCCGGCGCAATGGCAGCGCGCCTATGATGAGATCAATGCGCTGGAAGCCGCCTGGCAGGATGAGGGCATCCGCATCGTGAAGTTCTATCTGTCGATCGACAAAGACGAGCAGAAGGCCCGTTTTGAAGCGCGCGAAAGCGACCCCCGCAAAGTCTACAAGCTGACCGACGAGGACTGGCGCAATCGGGAAAAATTTGAAGCCTATGATGAAGCCGCCGACGAAATGTTCCGCCGTACTTCCACCATAAACGCCCCCTGGAATCTGATTCCCGCCAATTCCAAGCGCTATGCGCGCATACAGGTGCTGGAGAAAATAGTCGAGGAAATGGAAGCGCATGTAAAGTAAGAAAGCAGCCGGCAAAGGAGATCCGTTTTCTGACCCCCACACCCGGTAATTTTGTCTATATACAAAAAGCGTCCGGAACGACCGGACGCTTATTTTTTTACCAACGAAAGGCTTTTTTGTCTTCTTCTACACGCTTCAAATAGTCTTTTTGCAGGGTTTGCACGATGGGGTGTTCGGCGGAAGGCAGAATCTGCCCGTCGATGCTTTTAATCGGCAGCACGTCGATACTGGTGCCGGTCAGAAAAGCGGCTTCCACCTGTGGCAGTGCCTGGACCGGAACAGGTTCTTCCACCAGTTTATAGCCCCTTTCGCGGATCGACTGCATGACCTGCATGCGGGTGATCCCCATCAGGACCGATGCGTCGGGGGCGGTGTGTATGGCGCCGTTTTGAATGATAAAAAGATTGGCCCGGCTGGCTTCGCGGATCCCGTCCTGTTCGTCGGTGAGAAGCAATTCAAATACGTCCCGTTCCTGTATGATACGCGAAGTGGTTTCCCGGTACGCATCCTTTTGCAGTTTCACATTGGGGTTTTTCCGCTCCAGCGGATACAAAGACGTCTTGCAGCCTTCTTGGCGCTCGGTATCGGACAGTTCCCGCACCGGGGAGGCGTACACCACAAAATGGTCTTTGTCTTTTCCGCGCGCCCACAGCATTTTGACATTGCTGTTTTTTATGGAATTCATTTCTCTCAGCGCCCACAACTGATGCCGCACCATGCCGTCATCATACGGCAGTGGTCGGCCGACGCGCTCGGCGGAGCGGCACAGGCGCGCATAATGCGGAGCATAAAACAGAGGGATTCCCTCTTCCATGCGCAGCACTTCGTAGATGGCTTCGTCTTGTATCGGGCGCAGCGATTCACTTTCTTCGGTGGAGACATAGGTGTCGTTCCACAGATACACTTCATACAGAGGATGTTCCAATAGATCTCCTTTCGGCGCTATAAAAGAGGCGCCAGCAAACGGGAGAAGGCCTCCCGGATTTTTACCGTAATACCGCGGGCTTTGTATTCCGACAGACGCAATTCGTCGGAATAGAAGGTGTCTACCAAAAACTGATTGATCAGTTTTTCGTTGATCTCCTGATCGTAGATGATGGCATTGGCTTCAAAATTCAGATGAAAACTCCGATTGTCCATATTGGTGGAGCCGACGGTGGAAACATAGTCGTCGACAGCGACCATTTTGGCATGCAGAAAGCCCTTCTCATAAATATAACACTTTGCCCCGCGGGGAAGCAACTCACCTAAAAATGACAAGGACGCCCAGTGTACAAAGAGATGATCGCGCTTGCGGGGAATCATAATGTGTACATCGACCCCGGACGACAAGGCGGTAACCAGGGCTTCCAGTATGGCCTGGTCGGGGATAAAGTACGGCGTCTGAATGTAGACGCGTTCTTTGGCATTGGCGATCATGCGGAAAATGGCGCTTTTTACATTGGGCAGCTCGGTGTCCGGTCCGGATGTAACAATCTGCACACCCGTATCTCCCTCGTGTTCATAGGGTGCCCACAACGGATCGGCTTCCTCTTCTTCTTTTTTGTCATTGGACGCATAATACCAGTCTTTCAGAAAGCGGATCTTCATGCCGAAGGCGGCATCGCCGCGAATGCGCAGATGCGTGTCGCGCCATTCCCCGAAGCGCCGGCTTTTGCCCAGATACTCATCGCCCACATTAAACCCGCCGATATAGCCGATGGAATCGTCGATAATTACAAGCTTTCTGTGATTTCTGTAGTTGATACGAAAGTTCACATACGGCAGGATACTGGGGAAAAAGACGGCGGTACGCCCGCCGGCCGCCTGCAGGGGTGCCAGATCCGACGCAGAGAGCGTACGCCCTCCGATGCCGTCATACAAAAGCCGTACCTGCACGCCTTCTTCCGCTTTTTGCGTCAGCACAGCAAGAAGCCTGCGCCCCAGTTCGTCGGACTTGAAGATATAGTATTGCATGTCGATCATATTGCGCGCCTGCTTCAGATCCTCGATCATCTGTTCATAGAGATCCTCGCCCCAGAAGAACAGGTCGATATGATTGTTCTGGGACAAAAAGGCTTCATCGGAGCGCAGATTCTGTTTGATAAGGCTCTCGTAGCGCTGCGAACGCCAGTTGGAGAAACGGAAACGCCCGCGCGTTAAAACGCGGCCCTGTATGTCGACATAGTCTTTTACAAAACGGTCCTCTTCTTTTTTCAGCGTAAACATTTTGTGCTTATGGAAGTTTTGTCCCAAAAGCAGATAGAGAAAAAATCCGATGACGGGAATAAAAGCCAGAACCATAATCCAAAACGCCGTGGACTGCGGATCTTTGCGCCCGAAAAACACCACCAGGATCGCAAGGAGGATGTTTAACCAAAACAGATTGGCCAGCAGATTCAGATAGAGTTCCATGATTTCTCCGTTTCTCAGTTTGCGTATTTGCGCGCTTTGTGGCGCTGTACAGTGGACAGGATGGCTTTTCTGACGCGCAGGCTTTTCGGTGTGATTTCAATCCGTTCGTCGGATTCGATAAATTCCATATAGTCTTCCAGCCGCATCGCCTTGGGCGGCGACAGGCGCAGTGCATCGTCGGAGCCGGCTGCGCGTATATTGGTCTGCTGCTTTTTCCGGCAGACATTTACTTCGATATCCAGTCCTTTGGGCGATTCCCCTACGACCATGCCTTCATATACCGGCTGCCCCGGCCCGATAAACAGTTCCCCGCGGCTTTCGGCCGCCGACAAACCGTAGGCGGACGCCTCACCGGCTTCTGTCGCAATCAGAGAACCCGCCTGTCTGCCGGGGATGGGCCCTTTGAAGAGTTCATACCCGTTAAATTCCGAGTGTAACACGCCGGTTCCTTTTGTGTCGGTCATCAGTTCCTGTCTGTAGCCGATCAGCCCGCGTGCCGGGATCAGAAATTCCATGCGGACAAAGCCTGTGCCGTACGGCTGCATGCTCTGCATCTGCGCGCGCCGATTGCTTAGCTTTTCGATAAGGGCACCCGCATAGCCTTCTTCGGTGTCGAGTACGACGTGTTCCATGGGTTCTGTGCGGCGCCCCGTTTCGTCTTCCCGAAACAGCACCTGCGGTTTGGAAACCATAAACTCATAGCCTTCCCTGCGCATGGTTTCTATCAATACGGAAAAATGCAATTCCCCGCGGCCGTATACTTTTACCGAATCCGTGCTTGCGGTGTCTTCGATACGCAGGCTCACGTCGGTTTCCAGTTCTTTGGTCAAACGCGCACGCAGCCGTTGGCCGGTGACGTATTTGCCTTCTTTGCCGGCAAACGGCGAGTCATTCACCGAAAACACCATGGACAAAGTGGGTTCCGAGATTTTCACAAACGGCACGGCCTCCGGCTGATTCGGGTCAGCCAGCGTATCGCCGATGGTGATTCCCTCCACGCCCGATACCGCCACGATGGATCCTGCCGATGCCTTTTGAATCTCTTTTCGGTCGAGCCCTTCAAATTCGTATATGTGGGTAATCTTGACGCGTTTTTTCTTATCGGGTTCATTATAGTTTACAATCAGCACCGGATCGTTAACGGAAATCTGCCCCCGTTCCACTTTTCCGATCCCGATCCGCCCCACATAATCATTGTAGTCGATCGTGGAGATCAGAAGCTGCAAAGGTCCTTCTTTTTCCACAGGCGGCGGAATGTTTTCGATAATGGCGTCCAGGAGCGGTTGCATACCCGGCTGCATATCGTCCGGATTTTCTCCGCTGCGGTTTTCTTTGGCCGACGCAAAAAGAAACGGTGCATCGGCATAGGAAGCATCGGCTTCCAGTGCGATAAACAGATCGACCATTTCGTCGGTTACCTCTTCCGGCCGCGCATCTTTCCGGTCCATTTTATTCACACAGACCAGCAAAGGCAGTCCCATGGCAAGCGCCCGCCGCAAAACGACTTTTGTCTGCGGCATTACGCCTTCAAAGGCATCGACTACCAAAACCACGCCGTCGGCCATATTCAGTACGCGCTCCACTTCACCGCCAAAGTCCGCATGGCCCGGCGTATCGATAATATTGATATTGTATCCTTTATAGCGAAGCGCCGTATTTTTGGCGAGGATGGTGATGCCCCGCTCGCGCTCGATATCGCCCGAGTCCATGACACGGTCCCCGGCTCCCTGTACCAGACCGCTTTCTTGCAACAGGCGGTCTACCAGTGTCGTTTTCCCATGATCGACATGGGCGATGATTGCTACATTTCGTGTTTTGTCATTCATATTCTTCCCTCATTCCAATGAAATATTGTATCACATTCGCATAGGCATAAAAAAGAGGACCGCTTGGGGTCCTCTGATACGGCAGATACCGATCCGTTTCTTTACGCACGGGGGCGGGAAAGAACGGCGGTTATACAGTTGTTGTCGATTTCTACGGAGTCGGCCAGTTTCTGCACGAGCATCAAGCCGCGGCCGGAGCAGCAGCTGGGATCCAGGGGATCTGTGCAGTCGAAAACAAAACCCTGCCCTTCGTCGCGCACCGACAGCGTAATGTCGTTGTCCGCTAGGTTCAGCGTTACGTAGATTCTTTTATTCCGATTGGAACGATTGCCGTGCTCGTAGCCGTTAATCAGCAGCTCGCTCAAAACGAGCCGCACATCAAACAGGGTCGACTCGTCTTCCAAAAACCGTTCCAGTGTATCAATCAGGTGCCCGGTCACATCGGATATGGCGTGCAGATTGCTGTTCAGGGCGCCTTCAAATAAATATCGCATGGGTATCACCTTACATCCATTTGTTCTGTCTAATACTTACCCAAAGAAAGCTTATATCACACAATGAAATTCACGATTCTTCTCTTCCCTGTGTCCGGCGGTCTTTACAAAAAGCAAAATTTTAGTAAAATAGTAGTATCAGGCAAAGAAAGGAGACTTACACTATGGATAAATGGGTATGTGAACCTTGCGGATATGTATACGATCCTGAAGTCGGCGATCCCGACGGCGGTATCGAGCCGGGCACAGCTTTCGAAGACCTGCCAGAAGATTGGGTATGCCCCGTCTGCGGAGCCACGAAAGATATGTTCGCGAAAGAGTAATAGAACCAATACACAGTAAAGAACCGACAGATGCGTCGGTTCTTTTTTCTTTTACGCTGTATTGTGTCCGGGTGCTCACTCGATAATGGCGTCTCGCAAGGCGAAGATGCTGTTTTTGTCCATGGCGCTGACAGGATACAGCTGTTCTTCTGCGATATCCAGTTTTTTCAGGATGCGGCCTTTCATTTGCTGCCACTGATTGTTGGAGAGTTTGTCGCGCTTGGTTGCGGCAACCAGAAACGGACGGCCGGCTTTTTGCAGAAGCTGTGTCATTTTGACATCCAGCTCTGTGGGAATATGGCGGCTGTCGACCAATTGGATAACGACGGCGAGCGTTTCCCGGTTTTTCAGATAGCCGTTCATTTGCCGCTCCCAGGCCGCGCGGGTTTTTTTGTCGATCTGCGCATAGCCGTAGCCCGGCAGATCCACAAAATAGTATTCCTCTCCCACCAGATAGAAGTTGATGGTGCGGGTCTTGCCCGGTTTTGCGCTGGTGTAGGCCAGCTTTTTCCGGCCCAGAAGCGCGTTTAACAGAGTCGACTTTCCGACATTGCTCCGGCCGACAAAGGCAGCTTCAGGGCGGCCGTCTTTCGGATAGGCCTCTTCCGATGCCGCCATCACCGCCAGTTCCGCCTGCCTATGCATCGACAAAGGCCTTGTCCAGAATCTCGCGGATATCGCGCACAAAGTGGAAGGTGAAGTTCTCCCGGATGGATTCGGGAACTTCTTCCAGGTCTTTTTCATTTTCCGCCGGCAAAAACACTTCCGGTACACGGTAGCGGCTGGCGGCGATCACTTTCTCCTTTA
>JAAYQA010000046.1 GCA_012519495.1 Tissierellia bacterium
CGGTGCACATAGTATTCTTCATCCTGCGGCATGTCGTAGTTGATCACCAGGTCCACATCGTCCACGTCCAAGCCGCGCGCGGCTACGTCTGTCGCAACGAGAATATCCACCGTGCCGCGTTTGAACTTGCGCATTACGGTATCTCTCTGGCTTTGCTTCAGATCGCCATGCAAAGAATCGGCATTATACCCTTTGGCTACCATTTCCGCTGTCAGCTCGTCCACTTTCTTTTTCGTATTGCAAAAGACAATGGTCAGTTTGGGATTGTAGATGTCCAGCAGGCGGGAAAGAATCTCTGTCTTCATGTATTCTTTCAGTTCGAAATAAATCTGCTCGACTTTCGGGACGGTCAGCGCCTTGTGCGCCATTTTCACATACTCCGGGTCCTGCAGGTATTTGGAGGCAAACGCGCGGATCGGCTCTGCCATGGTTGCAGAGAAAAAGACCTTTTGCACCCGGTCGGGCAGGGCTTCAATCACCGTGGCCATGTCGTCGCGAAAGCCCATCGCAAACATTTCGTCTGCTTCATCCAGCACAAAATACGAAACCGTATCCAGCTTCAGCGTCTTTCTACGCATATGGTCCATCACGCGGCCCGGTGTCCCCACCACCACCTGCACCTTGTTTTTCAAAGCGCGGATCTGGCGGTCCATCGGTGCACCGCCGTATACGGGCAGGACGGTCAGATTCTTATAATAGCGGCCCAAACGGCCCAGTTCTTCCGCTACCTGCACAGACAGTTCGCGGGTCGGGCACAGGATCATGGCCTGCAAATTTTTATCATCATGATTCATACGCTCCAACAGCGGCAAACAAAAAGCAGCCGTTTTTCCTGTACCTGTCTGCGCCTGGCCAATCATATCGCGGCCTTCTATCAGAAGGGGAATCGACTGCTCCTGAATCGGGGATAGTTCTTCAAAACCCATGGTTTCGATTGCTTTTTGACTCGGCTTGGATAGCCGTGCATAGGTATTACTTGTTTCTTTCATGGTACTTCCTTTCTTTTTGTCTTACTTAGTATCACACACAAACCGTCATTTTGCAAGATAATGGGTATTGTATAATGGACAAAGAAACAAATAAGGAGGAACTACATTGGATTGGAACTTGGATCAACTATACCGGGATTTCGGGGAAGCGTTTCAAAAGGATGAAAAGCAGCTGCAGCAAAAGCTGCAAGAAGCTCTGGAAGATGACTTTTCCGACGCCGGCGCAGACGCCTGGGTCAAACGGCTGGAGACTTTCACCGATATGGTATCACAGCGCATCCGATTGGGCGCCTATGCAAATCTGCGCACATCGATCGAATCGGATCTGCCCGAAGCGGTAAAAGCAAGAGACCGCATCCAGGCGCTGCAACCGGAGATGGTGCGGTATGCGGTCCGCATGAAACGCGCGCTGGCCGATACCGATATCGATGCGTTATTGGAAGAAAACGAGGCTTTGCAGCCCTTCGCCTTTTTCCTGCGCGAGCAAAAAGAAGACAGCGGGCATCTTTTGTCCGATGCGGAAGAAGAATTGTTTGCCCTTCTCACACAAACGGGTGCACAGGCTTTTCAGCAGCTAAAAGAACTCCTCACCGCCAAGCATATGATCGATATCGAACTGGATGGAAAACAGCAAACCCTGCCGCTTCCGGCGATCCGAAACCTCGCATACCACAAAGATGCGGCTGTCCGCAAAGCGGCTTTTCAAGCCGAACTGGACAGCTATCCCCGGATTGAGGATTCGGTCGCAGCCGCTTTAAACGCGATCAAGGGTGAATCCATCACCATGGCGGAAAAACGCGGATTCACAAGCCCGCTGGCAAAAACCCTGCACACCAGCCGAATGGACGGAGCCATCCTGCAAGCCCTTTGGACCGCGATCGACGAAGCGAAGCCCGTTTTCCAAAAGTATCTGCGCCATAAAGCGAAATTGCTCGGACACGAGGGGGGTCTTCCGTTTTACGATCTGCTGGCACCGGTTGGTGAGGTCGATCTGGCCTATACCTTTTCGGAAGCCGCCGATTTTGTCGTAAGAAACTTCCACGCCTATTCTACCGCCTTAGGGGATTACGCACAAAAAGCCGTCGATGCACACTGGATCGATGTGTATCCGAAAAAAGGAAAACGCGGCGGGGCGTTTTGCAGCAATCTGCACCCGATCAAGCAAAGCCGCTTTATGCTGAACTTTACCGGCTCCTACAGCAATCTCACAACCCTTGCCCACGAACTGGGACACGGCTGGCACGGCCATGTGCTCTCCAACGAGCCGTTTCTCAACAGCACCTATCCCATGCCGCTGGCTGAAACCGCATCCACCTTCTGCGAACTGCTCGTCAATTCCGCGGCCATGAAAGAAGCCGATACAGACACCCGCGCCGCCATCCTGGAAAACAGTATCGCCGGTGTCACACAAACCTGTATCGACATCCGCTCGCGCTTTTTGTTTGAAGACGCCGTGTTTGCCAAACGAAAGGAAGGATCGCTCTCGGTTGACGAACTGAAAGAATGCATGCAGGACGCACAAAAAGAAGCCTACGGCGAAGGACTCGATCCCGAAGTCCTGCATCCGTATATGTGGATCAACAAGCCGCATTATTTCATGCCGGGGCTGGACTACTACAACTTCCCGTATGCGTTCGGAAATCTGTTTGCCATTGGCCTGGGCCGGCTGTACCGGGAAGACCCGGCTGGCTTCCCCGAAAAATACGATGCCATGCTCGCATTGACCGGGAAAGCCAATGTAGCCGATGTGGCACAATCCATGGGAATCGATCTGACCAAGCCCGACTTTTTCCGCGCATCCCTCAAACAGGTGGAAGAAGAGATCGACGAGTGGATCCGGCTGACGGAGGTTTAGCATGAAGCTTCTGATTGTTGTCGACTTTCAGCAGGACTTCGTAGACGGCGCATTGGGTTTTGAAAAAGCCCGGCTACTGGACGACCGGATCGCAGAAAAAATCACCGCCTACCGCAAACGCGGCGATGCCGTCCTCTTCACAAAAGACACCCACGAAGAAAACTATCCGGACACCCAGGAAGGAAAGCATCTGCCGGTGATACACTGCGTGAAAGGCACGCCCGGCTGGGAGCTCTACGGCAAAGTGAAAGAACTTGCAGAAAAAGACGATCTCGTCATCGAAAAACCGGCCTTCGGTTCCGCCGAACTCTTTGATCATATGCGAACATCCTGCGACCAATACACCTCGGTAGAATTGGTTGGTCTGGTCAGTAATATCTGTGTCTTATCCAACGCCATCCTCGTAAAAACCGCCTGCCCCGAACTGCCCGTACAGGTCGACACCGCCTGCACCGCCTGTGCCGACCCCGACGACCACGCAGCCGCCCTGCGCATGCTGCAAAGCGTACAGGTAGAACTCATCTGAACACTAAAAAATCCCGCTGCAAAGCTTGCAGCGGGATTTTTCTTTGTATTGTATCTATTGGTTTACTTCGATCTCTGCCGGTTCTATGCCCCAGATTTCTTCGGCGTATTCTTTGATCGTGCGGTCGGAGGAGAATTTTCCGGCATTGGCCATATTGATCAGGCATTTTTTTGCCCAGGCCTGTCGGTCTCTGTAGGCTTTGTCTACTTCTTTTTGTGCTTCTTTGTAAGAGGCAAAGTCATGCAGGACAAAGTACTGGTCCGGGGATTCGCCATTGTTGGGTTTGACGAGGCTATTGTAAATATCTAAGAACATATAGCTTCCGGCGTCGTTTAGTTCGTCGCCTACCAGCGAATCGACCACGCATTTTACATCCGGCTGATTGTTGTAGATGCTGACGGGGTCGTACGAACCGCGTTTTTCCCGTATTTCTTCTACGGTGGCGCCAAAGATAAAGTTGTTTTCGGCGCCGGCTTCTTCTACGATTTCCACATTGGCGCCGTCCATGGTGCCGATGGTGGGTGTTGCGTTCAGCATGAATTTCATATTGCCGGTACCGGAGGCTTCTTTTCCGGCCGTGGAGATCTGTTCGGATATATCGGCCGCGGGGAAGAGTTTTTCGCCGTAGGATACGCGGTAATTGGTTACAAACACGACTTTGATTTTCCCTTTGATGCTTTCGTCGTTATTGATGACTTTGGCGATCTCGTTGATGTATTTGATCACGCCTTTGGCCCGGAAATAGCCCGGTGCGGCTTTTCCGCCGAAGATAAAGGTACGCGGCACCATATCCATATCGGGGTTTTCTTTCAGCCGCAGATACAGATCCCAGATATGAAACGCGTTCAGGAGCTGCCGTTTGTATTCGTGCATGCGCTTGATCTGGATATCGAAAATGCTGTCGGGGTCGATCTCGATTCCTTCTTCTTCCAGAATATACCGGGCAAGCTGCACTTTCTTCTCGCGCTTGATCTCGTTTAGCCGTTGCAAAAATTCGGTGTCATCGGCATATTGTTCCAATGCTTTCAGCTGATCCAGATCGGTTGCCCAGGTGTCGGTGCCCAATTTTTCGTCGATCAGCGCGGAGAGTTCCCGATTGGCAAATTTGAGCCAGCGGCGCGGGGTGATCCCGTTGGTTTTGTTGACGAATTTGTGCGGATACAGCTTGTACCATTCGCTGAGCACTTCGTGTTTCAGGATTTCTGTATGGATGGCGGCAACGCCGTTCACCCGGTGGCAGCCATGCAGGGCGAGAAATGCCATGCGTACGTGTCCGTCTTTGACGATCCGCATGCGTTCAATATGGTCGCTATGGTAGGAAATATCTGTCAGTTCGTCGACAAAGCGCTTGTCAATCTGGGTGATGATATTGTAGCAACGCGGGCAGACTTCTTCTACGATGTCGACCGGCCACTGTTCCATGGCTTCCTGCAGGATGGTGTGATTGGTAAAGGAGAAGGTGTCGTTTACGATGCTCCATGCGTCGTTCCAGTCCATATGCTCTTCATCCATCAGGATACGCATCAGCTCGGGCAGCGCAATCACCGGGTGGGTGTCGTTTAACTGCACGGCGTGGTATTCGGCAAATTTGGTGAAGTCGCCTTCTTTTTCCCGGTAGCGGCGCACCATGTCCTGTATGGAAGCCGATACGAAAAAGTACTGCTGCTTGAAGCGGAGCACCTTGCCGGAGCGCTGGCCGTCATTGGGATACAGCACGCGGGTGATGTCTTCGGCCCGGTTTTTTTCAGCCAGGGAGGCATCGTATTCAAAATTGTTGTATTTGGTGAAGTCGAACGGCTCCATGGGTTCGGCCTGCCACAGGCGCAGGGTGTTCACGTTTTTTGTATCGTAGCCGAGAATCGGAACATCATACGGGATGGCCCGCACGGTGGAGCGGCCAAAGCGCACCAGCACCTGTTCGGATTCTTTTCTGAGGCTCCAGGGGTCGCCGTTTCTCAGCCAGTCGTCTCCTTCTTCTTTTTGGAAACCGTTCAGAAAATGCTGGCGGAATATCCCCTGGGAATAGCGCACGCCGTAGCCCATTACGGGCAGGTTCATGCTGGCGGCCGATTCCATAAAGCAGGCGGCCAAACGACCCAGGCCCCCGTTGCCGAGCGCTGCGTCGTATTCCACTTCTTCCAGTTCGTTGAAGTTGATCCCGAGACTCTCGACAAAACCGCGAATCTCATCATACATTTCCAGGTTCAGCATATTGTTTCCCAGAGAACGGCCGATCAGAAATTCCAAAGAGAAATAGTAGGCCTGTTTCCCTTGCGCATAGGCTTCGTCGCTTTTGGCCCAGTCATTGGCCAAAAGGCTCATGATGGTGTCTGCGAGCGCATAGTATTTTTCATTGACGCTGGATGTTTCGATGGTTTTGGCGAAACGCAGCTGCAGCATGATTTCAAAGGTAGAGCGTAGTGTATCGATGGTCATCTTGTATCCCTCCCGAACCATTGGGTTCGTTCTTTCAGTTTCTTTGCCAGTGTATCGGTTAAAGCCTCTTTATGCATGCGCCAGGTCCAGTTTCCGCTTACGGTATTGGGCTGATTCATGCGCGCTTCTTTGCCTAAATATAATAAATCCTGTACCTGGAAGATGGCTAAATTGGCCACGGAACTCATCGCCCCGCGGATAAAGCCCCACTGGATGCCTTCTTTTTTGTCGAGATGAAAATAGCGGGTGGCGTAGTCGGTCACGGCCTGTTCCTGTGTTTGCATCCAGTCTTTCAGCGTCTGATTGTCATGGGTGCCGATATAAACGACATTGTCCCTTTCGTGTTTGTGGGGCAAATGCTCGGCGTTCATGGACGGGTCAAAGGCAAACTCCAGGATCTGCATGCCGGGGTAGCCGGCATCTTTTCGGATTTTTACCACTTCTGGTGTCATATACCCCAGGTCTTCCGCGATAATCTGCGCCCCGGGCATCTGCTCGTTTACCGCGCGGAAAAAGTCGGCGCCGGGGCCTTTGTACCATTGACCGGACGCGGCGGTTTTTGCCCCGTACGGCACGCCCCAGTAGTCGGCAAAGCCGCGGAAATGGTCAATCCGGAGCATATCCGTAAAACGATAGACGTTTTTCAGCCGGTCGATCCACCAGGCGTACTGCTCTTTTTTGTGTACGTCCCAATCATACAGGGGGTTGCCCCACAATTGTCCGTCGTCGGAGAAATCGTCCGGTGGTACGCCACCGACCATGGTGGGTATCCTGTTTTTATCCATGTGGAACAAATGCGGATTGGCCCAGACTTCGGCGCTGTCTTCGGACACATAGATCGGCAGATCCCCCATGAGATAGACGCCCTTGCGGTTTGCGTAGCGCTTCATGGCTTCCCATTGCGTGA
>JAAYQA010000047.1 GCA_012519495.1 Tissierellia bacterium
GGGCATCGGGGTAGTCGTCTGCCCGGGCAATGACGACGGTGTCGGCCTTTGTGAAGTTTGCTTTGGACAAGGCGATGGCGGTGTCTATGCGGTTGTCTCCGTAGATGCGCTCGGTGGTGATGCCTGTGGGCGGTGTGGGTGGTGTGGGCGGGGTGGGCGGGGTGGGATCGGTTTTCTTTGTCCACTTCGCATACAGTGTGAGACTCTCTGTGACGGGCGTTGCAAAGTCGTACCGTGTCGTGAACGCCGCATCGCTGTGCCAGCCCGCAAAACGGTAATTCGCTTTCGTCGGATCGGCAGGCTTTTCAACCGGGTCCCCATGTTTTACCTGTTTTGCCGCGACGGCACTCCCGCCGCCGGTGTGGAAGCTAACGGTGTGGATCACGGGTACGGGCGGTTCGGTTTTGTCTTCAAACCGACCCGTCAGTGAAACCGCCTGTTTCGGCATGACAAAACTTGTCTCGGGTTTGGTTTTATCCAGTACCAGCTTGGATCCGCTGATATTGTCTTGCCATTCGATAAATACTTTTCCTTCCGGCGGAAGGACTTTCAGGTCGATGGTTTCGCCGGCTGCCGCTTCTTTCACCGTAATCCCGTCGATTTGTGCTTCACCGCCGGAGATACTGATGGGATACGTCTCCGGTACAGGCGGTGCGTCTTTATCCCATTTGGCAAAGAGTTTGGTGTCTTGGGTAATGGGGGTGGAGAAGTCGAATACCTTGGACCCTGCGGCATCGGTGTACCAGTTTCGGAAGGTGTAGCCTTCTTTTTCGGGATCTGCCGGTTTATCCGCTGTGGCTCCGTGTTCTACGGTTTGCGCAGGTACCGGGCTGCCCCCGTCGGTGTGGAAGCTTACGCTGTATGTCGGGTTGGGCTGGTGTCCTTCGCGGTAGAGTTTGCTGGTATAGGTGATGCTGTTTTCGCCTGATGTATTTTTCAAGGTCAGTACGAATTCGTTCGTGCCCAGATCCAGTGCCGGATAGCGCCAATGCTGCGGAGCATCCTCATAAAGATAAATCCCCTCAGGGTCTCCGTTCAGCGTGCGTTCGGTTTTGTCTACATCCTGGGGCTCTATAATTAATTCGAATCCGAAGATCTTCGTTGTATCTGCCGGAATCACGCCGATATAGTTGGTCGTATCCTTCTCGAAGTCCGGCGTAAGCGCGACGGCAACCGGATTGTCATGGGCCCCTGTTCGGATGGTCCAGTCACTTAAGCGCAGTTCGGTTCCCGGTACGTGGTCTTTCCACTGGGCGATTGCCGTGGTGTTTTTTGTGAGAACGGCGTCGTCCCCATTTTCATACCTTGTTCCGTCGATGAGCCAGTGGCTGAAATCTTTTCCTTCCGGGGGAAGAAATTCATTCAGCAGCAAGGCGGTAAACTCCCCATTGTCGCCCTCGTCAAACGCCATGACCGGTTCCATGGTGCCCGTGCCGCCGTTTGCATCAAAAGGACAGCAGGTAATAGCCTGAGCCCCACTTGGCATACAGGGTAAAGTCTTTGGTGATGGGTGTATCGAAATTGAACCAGTCTTCGCCCGCTTCGTCTGTATACCAGCCTAAGAAATCGGCGAAGTGTTCATGTTTGGGATTGGTTGGGATGGACGCTTTCTGGCCGTGCTTTACGGTTTGCGGAGGCACGGGCGTTCCGCCCTTTGTATCAAAGGTGACGGTATGCTCGTTTCTCTCTTGGATAACAATCCGATTATACGAATTATCTTTTGCGATCAATGCATGTAGCGCGCCGGTATATTCCTGCAGTTCGCCGTCATAATCGGTGGCTGTCAGAACTTCCGCTTTGGATGCATCTGTATATGTGAACGTTTCGTTGTTTGACGACTCGGCTGCACGGGTTTTTCCGCGTATATCCACTTTGGGATTATTTTTCATCTGAAGATTCGCGAGCGTTTTCAAACCGATCCCGTCTGTCGCGGATATCGTATGCTCTCCTCCGTCCAGCACGATGTCACCATATGCCAATATTCCTGTGGTTTTGGCGTTTATATGCAAATCCAGATCGTTAACCTGTAATATACCGCGTGCCTCTATGCCATAGCCGCCAAACGATGACCCTCCGGGTGCATTGATTTGCAGGGTTGCACCGTCTTCACCACGCAGCTTTATTCCTTTGAACGATACGATTGCGTAGCTGCTTTTGTGATCATTCTTCGCTTCAATGGAGTTTTCTCCACGCAAAACAACATTGAGATCCTCGTCTCCCCAATATTGCATGGCCGTATACAAAACAGAAGTATCTTCCCAATCCGGCAATGTGCGACGGATATCCGCATTGTCCAGTGTCAGGGTATTGGTTGCAGGATTGTAAACGACGGTTCCATTGCCCAGGATATCGTCTTTATTGCTATCCGTTACCCGCATTCCCGCAATGGATAAAGGGTATCCCGGAACATCCGAAGAGTTATAGTAGATTTTCCCCCGCTGAAAATCTCTCATTTCATTTCCTAAATCCTCTGCCGTTCCTTCGAATTCTTCCCATTCATCCCCTAAATAGGATTCAGAGACCTCAACGATTGCATCCTCCGTGTAACTGAATTCATGATTCATGTAATCCCAAGCCGGTTTTAGATCTTCTCCGGTTTCCCATAAGAATTCAGCTCCCGGGTGAATCTTTAAGAGTGCAGAAAAATACTGGGAATAAGAATACATTTTATCATAAGTAGGTTTCCAACATTCTCCCACGTTAATCTTCAAACGGCCGCTGTGTATTTCTGCCCTTCCTACAATGCCGATATTCGATTGATCCCCTTTTTCTGCTGTTCGTTCGATATTTCCGGTCTCAATCCTGATATCGGAATCATACATTTTCACATTTTTTGCACTGATCCCCGCCTTATTGCTTGTCTGTCTGTCAAAAGCAGAATCCTTTGTCTTCAGATCAACTTGCAATTGAATGTTCTCAATGATTAGATTCCCTTCAGCATTCCCTTCAACGAAAATCCCAAATGTCACCCGATGGCTGTGGGGATGCACGTCTAAACTTCCATCGCCCATTCCGTTGATTATGGCGTATTCACTCTTCAGATGTATACCTGCTATTTTATGAAAATCATCGTCATTTGAAGCCATTACAGATATTTTGTTTCTTCCATAGACTTCGATGTGCAAGCCGTTAACTGCTGCGTATACACCTGTGTACATGCCATCCGGCGTTATTTTCTTATTGTTAACAATGTTTGCATCTTCCAGACGCAGTATCTTATTCTCCGGATCATAGCTAACGCTTCCATCCCCCAGGACGTCGTGTGCGTTTTCATCGGTTACTTGAATTCCGCCAACCCAAATATCGTACTTTCCTGCTTGTGCATGCACATGAGCCGGTGCAAATGCAATCAGCATAACGAGAAGCAGGATCCAAAGCCCATATACGGATCGGTTTTTACTTCGCATGTTCATTTTTGTCCTCCTTTTTTAATTATATGATGGTTGTTCCTGTCCGGTATGCGTTTTTATCATTGCGCCTCCTTTCGGTTTCTTCCATTTTGTTTGCAACAATCCTATGCTATATAGTTATCTCTCTTTAAGTATATAGGCTTATTACCGTTTTGTATGTCACCCTATGGGTGACAAATGCCGTTACAAAAAAACACGAAATGGTTGATTATAGCCATTTCGTATTTTTGATAAAGAATAATTTTTTATTATGTTGACTGCCGGCAGGAACGGAAGATGTACGTGCAGCAATGCAGGGTAACTAGCGATGATTGGCGAACGTTTGGCCCGTGGCCGATATGGAATGCGGCCACTACGATCGCCGCTACAATATCAATAATCTAGCTCTTAACACGCGGCGAAGGCTGTGTATTTCATAACGAGCGTGAGCGGGAGCGACACGCGATGTTATTTCATCCAGCACGCAAACGTTTCAAGAGGTTTCTCCTTTGATTGACAGTAACAGGTTCGTTTGCGTGCTGGATTTCATGGCCCTTCCCGCGCCCGCCCGGTGCACAAAAAAAGGCTCTTTGTCAAATGTTGGGGTAGGAAGCATATCTGTTTCCTATCCCACTTTTATTTTTCTATATTTATGAGCAGCAGTACAAAATCCGGCGCCGAAAGTTCGCAAAGTTCCGGTACCCAAACGAC
>JAAYQA010000048.1 GCA_012519495.1 Tissierellia bacterium
GACCCCCTTTACAGGGGGTTATTCTTCAATTTGATACAAGACATCTAAGACCGTGCCGTCGCGGTAAACGCTGGCGGCGACCATCCGCTCGCCTCGTTTGACAGGCTCCGGTTCACCGGTAAAAGACTTGGCCAGCTGCAGCAGGTCTTTGATCGGCAGGATTTCCAAATGGGTTTCTTTCTGCAGTTTTTCGATCAGTTCCGTATGCTTCGGGTGGATGGCAATCCCCCGATCCGTAACCAGGATGTCGACGGTTTCGCCCGGCGTTGTGATGGTTGTCACCGCATCTACAAGACAGGAGACACGCGCATTCACTAATTTGGAAACGATGATCGACAGTTTGGCCCCGGCAGCGGTATCTGCATGGCCGCCGGATCCGCCCAGAATCTTTCCGTCCGTTCCGGTTGTCACATTCACATGAAAATCGGTGTCGATCTCTGTGGCACCGAGTATCACAAAGTCAAGCCGGTCGACGATATTGTCCGGATTGTCCGGATTCGCATAGCGGTCGGCGTCGATCTTGACATGATTGTCGGCCTGGCGGACGGATTCCACCGCCTTCAGATTAAAGCACTGCACATCATACAGGGTTTCTATGGCCCCGTCCTCCAGCATATCGACCAGATAATCGGTAATCCCGCCACTGGCAAAGCGCGCGGTGATTCCCTGTTCTTTCATTTCTTCTTTTACAAAATCCGCCACTGCCAAAGAAATGCCGCCGGCACCGGTCTGAAAACTGAAGCCGTTTTTTAACAACCCCGAATGCAGCATCAGGGTTGCACAGTCTTTGGCAATTTTCAATCCAACGGGGTCTTTGGTCACTTGTGTCGTGCCGCTGACGATGCCCTGCGGATCCCCGATGGAGTCGATCGCAACAATATAGTCCACATACTTATGGTCGATCTCGGGCTTTGTGATCCGGTCCAATACCGTATCCGTAACGGCGACGACTCTCTTTGCCATTTTTGCATCGGCTACCGCATAACCCAAAACCCCGCAGGCGCCCGGTCCGTCCGAACCGGTAATATTGCCCTGCTTGTCTACCGCCGGAGAGGCGATAAACGAAACATCAATAGCCAGCTCGCCGGCCAGGATCGCACGCGGACGGCCGCCGTGTGTGGTAATCTCGCAGATCTCCCGGCATTTTCCTTTGCTGACGGCATCCGCCACGGGTCCGGACATATAAGCCGTATGAATTTTTGTAACCGTTCCGTCTTCCAGCATCGGAACGAGGCATTCATGTGCAGGAAAAATTGAGCTGGCGGCGATGGTCAGGTCTTTTACACCCTGCTTGTGTACCGCTTCCATTACCGTTTGCAGCACATAGTCCCCGTTTCGCAGATGATGATGAAAGCTCAGCGTCATCCCGTCTGTCAGCGGCAGCGCATCCAGCACTTCTTCCAAAGACAAACCCCAATGCGTTTGTTCTGCCAAGACTTCTTTGTTATTCTTGTTCGGTTTTTCCGAATCCGCCGCAGGCAGACCATAGGGTTTGTGCAATCCTTCTCTTCCCAGTCGGTTTATCATAGCAAACCTCCGCTTTTTGCTGTATCCAATACGCTTTTCGCCCGATGGATAACCGGAAGATCGACCATTTTGCCCTTATAACTGAACACGCCGATCCCCTCCTGCCGGGCTTTTTCCGCCGCCTCCAAAAGGGCGATGGCTTCTTCAATGGCTTCTTTTGTGGGATTGAATACTTTGGTTACCGGGTCAATATGGGCAGGATGAATACACAAACGCCCCGTAAAGCCGATCGACTTCGCAAAACGGGTGTCCTTTTCCAATCCGGCGCGGTCTTCCATGTCGGTATACGGCGTATCGATTGCATCCAGCCCGTATGCTCTGGCCGTGGTCGCCAGGGTAAAACGGGCGTATTCGATCTCTTTGCCGAAAGGCGTTCGTTCGATCCCCATATCGGCGGAATAATCTTCCGCGCCCAGTAAAAGAGCGGCATTGCGCTCCGATGATGCGGCAATGCGGGGCAGATCCAATAAACTGCGCGCCGATTCAATCAGAAGCAAAAATCGGACTTTTTTCTCCGCACCCTTTTCTTTTTCGATTTGTTCGATCACTTTTTCCATTTGCTGCACCGCCTCCACACTCGCCTTGGGGATGACCAGTGCATCCGGTTGTGCGGGCACGATCTCTGCCAGATCTTCCTGCCAGTATGGCGAGTCCAGAGGATTGATACGCACTGCGGTTTCTACATGCGTAAAGGGCACGCTGTGCAGAGCTTCGCGCACCAAAATGCGCGCGGCATCTTTTTCGCTCAGCGCGACGGCGTCTTCCAAATCCAAAATCAGCACATCGGCACCCAGCACATCGCCCGTTGTCAGCATCCCGGGATTGTTCCCGGGAATAAAAAGTGCGGTACGTCTACTCATGGGCGCGTTTCACCACCGTTTCCACCCGCGACCGGATCGTATAATCCAGGGCGCCTTTATCTTCAATCACAATGCGGCAGTTGGCCACCTGCATTTGCTTTAGCGTGTCGCGCACCACGTTTTCCATGTGTTTTCCAAACTGCTTGTATACCGGGCTGCTCAGCTCCAGTTCGATGCCGGTTTCTGCCGGATAAATCCGTACAAAACAGTCATTGGACTGAAGGGATCCGCATATGGCGGGCTTTGCAATACTCATATTATTTATTCCACATCCTTTCACAGGCGTCTAATGCATGGATGAATACCGTGCCGCCGACTAAATCGGCCGTGCCGCCGGTAGAAATCCCCTGCTTTTTGCACCAATCGTCTAATTCTCTGATCCTGTCTTCGTTTCCTTCTGCTTTTTTGGCTTTTCTTTGCAGCGTTTGCCAGCCGGTCATACCGCCGCGATGGATGGCATTGGTGTCTTCCATCTCCTGCAACAGCTGCAGCGTCAGGCGCAAAAACGCATCCGGTGTTTCGGGCAGGGCACGGGCGATGAACAAGGCGGGAAAGCCCCGCAGCGCCTGGCCCCGTATGCCGGTAATTCCGTATTTTTCATATAGCAAAAGCCCTGCGGTGTCTTTCGATCCGGAAAAATCAGCCTGTACAGGCGCTGCGATTTGCCTGATTCTTGCAGGCAGTAAAGGCAGGCTTCGGCAGTCGCCAAAGGCTTTCGCCAGCAGCAGATACAAAAATATCGCCCCTTTATGCGTGTTGATGCCGCCGGTTGCCTGCAGCATAGCCTGTTCCATTCTGCGGCCATAAGCGCGAAGAGACGAAAAGTCGGAAATATCCGCATGAACCATCTCATCCAGATGCTGCCCCATCACCGGCAGATGACGCAAAAAGGTAAAAAAATCCATATCCGTATGCGATCCGCTGTCATGTACCGTAACACAACCGAAGCCGTATTCCCTGCACAGTTCTGAAAGCAACGCCATTTCCGCACAGCGACCGGGCAATAAGCGACCCGTTTCATCTCTTTTATTCAGATATGCCAGGACCGTTTGTTTGATATGGGCGCGGAGCGCAGCGGCCGAATGCGCTTCACTGCGACTGCAAACCACGGCCGGTTTTTGGCATATATAGCAGCGTCTCGGCGGATAGCCCGCATCTTGCCGGGAGTAAACACGCCCTTTGCCGGACACGTCCAGATCCGTCAGACGACCCAGCGGATGGGCTTCTTCCCATTGCATGCAGGCTTGTTTTACCGTCTCGGGCGCTTCTTGCAGCAGCAGGGTGAAAACGAGCCCCTCCCAATCGTGCTCGGCAATGGTTTGTACGGGCGCAAAATGCGCTGTCAATTCGCCAAACAACACATACGATGCGTAATCGCTGTAAACAAATCGTTTGTCCGCACCCGGCACATTGGGTTTGATTGTAACAACCGTGCCTTCCTGAGCCAGCTTTTGCTCCCGCAGAAACCGCCGTTCACGCAATATCAGCAGATCAGTCATATCTGTCACGCAAATAGCGATAGCTTGTATCCGGCACCAGTTCCCGTACCGCTTTCCAGTCCCGCGCTTTTACCAAAGCCCGTACGGTCGATGCACTGATCGGGGCGTGGCCGCTCTTTTTTCTCGGCACGACGATCACCTCGCAGGCAGGCGGCAGAATGTTTGCAAGCGCCGCATTGTACAGGGCGGTTGTGGGGTCTGCCGGTTCTTCCCCTACAAAACGTTTGCCTATATGATAGCGGGGAACAAAGTAGCGAGCAAAAATGGCCGCGTCCAGTTTGGCATGCTCGGCGTTTCCCCTTTCTTTTTCTTTCAAAAAGTAAGACGGAAACGTGGCTGCGGAAATAATATAGCGGGTAGAAGGGACCACCGACACATGGGGCAGATCGGCCACGCCTTCTTGTACCAGTCGGATCCGGTCTGCAAAGGGAAGCTGCGATGCGTCGCGCTCCACGACAAACACAAGAAGCCTTTCCACCTGCTTGGCGGCCGTGTCAACCAGCGCCCGATGCCCTAAAGTAAAGGGATTGGCGTTCATCACGATCGCACCGACCGTTTCTTCCGGCTGTATCGCTAAAAGCAGGGCATCCATCGCCGCCTGCGGTGTATGCGTGCCCCGGTGCAGCAGGACGACGGTATCGGTATGGGCGACTTCCGTAAAACGAAAATGGGAAAACAAATCCCGGTATTCGATTCGCGTGTAGATCAAAAGATCTTCTATCCCGTTTGTAAAGGCGTCTGTGATCAGTTCGCTGATCAAAGGATCCAGCAGGGCCTGCCCCCGATAGACCGGATCAAAGGCAAAGCACTTCAATACATCTTTCGCCCGGCCGCCAAAGCCGATCAGCCTCTGATTCGTATCGCGCAAAGCAAAGGCCGTATCCAGCGGCTCCGGTTGCAGATGATTCGCCTGTAAAAAGGAGATTGCCTCTTCCCGTTCCCTATGATTTGACAAATCCATCCGGTATACATTGATCGCCACTTTGCGTACCCTCCGTAACTTGCGACATTTTTCGTAAAATCATGCGGTTTCTGTAAACACTTCTAAATATATAAGTACCCTTATCGGCTGTCAAATTTCTGTGTCCCGAAAAGGAATCCGCACCGATAAGGCTTGCTTGTTTAAATTAAGCAGGTTTCCGTTTACATGAAGTGTAGCTATTCTTAATTATAGTATAAAGGATGGAAACTTGTGTCCTCTGTGCATTTAACGTTCTTCCGGCAATATGCGATAGTGTTTGGTAAGAGAGATCTACAAATACTTTTATAAGAGGAAACAAATGAAAGAGCTGATTATTATGAGCGCCGGCCCGACTTCCGTGCACCGGGAGGTATTGGAAGCCGCCCGGCGCCCGCTCAAAAATACGGATCTGGATCCGGACTATGTTGCTTTTCAAAGAGAAACCGAGAAAAAAATTTCCCGCTTGCTCCAAACCGATAGCCGCTCGTTTATCATGCTGGGTGAAGCCATGCTGGGACTGGATGGCGCCCTGGCTTCCTTTGTCGAACCCGGCGACCGCGTGCTCGTCATTGAAAACGGCGTTTTCGGTGGCGGTTTTCACAGCATGGCACAAGCCTACGGCGCAGAAACCGTCGCCTTCAAACAGGACCCGCGCCACGGGATTGACACACAGGAACTGGATGCCTTTTTGCAAAAAAATGCCGATTTTAAACTGGCTACTTTCATACATTGCGAAACGCCCACCGGTGTCACAAACGATGTGCACGCGATCGGACAGGTGCTCAACAAGCACCATATCCTGAGCATCTGCGATGCCGTATCCGGTCTTGGCGGCGAACCGTTCCGCTTCGACGAATCGAAAGTGGATGTGGTGATCGGCGGCACGCAAAAATGCCTGTCGGCACTCACGGGGCTTACAACGATCACCCTTTCCGACAAAGCGCTCCACGCCCTGGCAAACCGTAAAACGAAAGTCAGCGCCTGGTATGGCAATTTTCAGAACTATCTGCACGAGTCCGACGGTTTCGACTTTCCCTATACACAAAGTGATACGCTCGTAAACGCATTGGATACGGCTTTGAACCGGACGCTTTCGCATGATTTTGTTGCCCGGCACAAAGCCTTTGCGGAAAAAACCCGCGCGTTTGTGGAAGAACTGGGCTACGAGATCTACGCAAAAGACCATCGTTCCAATACGGTTACGACCGTTTTGCTGAAAGAGGGACAAACCACCGACGGCATTCTTTCCGCCATGCAGGAAAAGGGCTATATGCTCTCCGGCGCCATGGCGGAGCTTGCAGGTAAGGCGTTTCGTATCGGCCATATGGGCAACAATATCGCCGATCCGGAAGAATACGACAAAATGCTCGCTGCACTAAAAGATGTACTCGCATAAAAAAACCCGCTGTACCATCCAATCGGTACAGCGGGTTTTTTGTCCTTTTAGGCGGTTCCGCCGCCGGCAAATCGATTATACAAATAAATGATAATCGCACCTACAATCACAATCGGCAAAAGCGCAAAGATCAGATCCAGTACAATGGACAAAATGGCCAAAATCACAAAAATGGCGATCAAAGCTTTCAACATGTTCTCTTCCTCCTCTATGTTTGTCATTCATACCCACTTTTACATTATATTCTACGGTTTTTCGGGAAGAAAAGGCGCAGAAAAAGCAATGATCCGCGTCGCATACTGCTGCATGCGGACCAGCAAATCCGCGTCTCGCGTATGGCCCATTACATCCAGGAGCTTTTCCTCCACCGCCAGCCACGGATGCAGTACCGTCGCTTGCAGTTCTTCCAATACCGGACGCAAATGATAACCCGGACTGAGATAATACCGGTTTGAGCCGATGATGCTCAGCATAACAGCGCCCTTTCCCGTTAGGGCATGGCGCGGCAAAAGATCAAACAGATTCTTCAGGCTGCCGGGGATGGATCCCTGATAGACCGGCGATGCAAAAACAAGCACAGACGCTGCCATGATCTGATCGATCGCATCCTGGGTATGTTTTTGGTATTCTTCAAACGGTCGCCCGTCGTAGAATTCCGGGCGCACTTCTGCCAGATCAAGAAATGCCGTTTGGAATGGGGGTGCCTGCTTTTCCACCTGCTCTTTTAGCAGGAGTACGCTGCTTTTCGTTCGCATGCCCTGCAAAGAACCCGATACAAAAAGAAGATCATGCATGTATTCTTTCCTCCAGAGAAAAGGCCTTTGCCATTAGCGACGCCCCTTTCAGGCGGGAGGCCTGATCGGGATACATATCCATTATCATGACTTCATCCGCACGGCATTTTTCCGCTTTGTCCATAATCCGATCCCGCAGATCCTCCGGCGTACCGATGTAGAATTTGGAAGCGCCTTCTCTGCGGGCAGCCTGTTCGGCGGGCGTCCAGCTGTGCCGCGCCGCATCTTCTGCAGAAACGCGCGCGGTAATACGACCCGATGCCATCTGCGCAAACTGCAATTCTGCCGGTGCAGCCAGATAGCGGGCTTCTTCTTCCGTTTCCGCTGTGATCGCCGTCAGCGCAAGGATGGAATACGGCGCTTCATAACGGGGAGAAGGCACAAAATTGTCTTTGTATACATTCAGGATTGGTTCCGCCATATCCGGATTGATATGCGCCGCAAAAGCAAAACCCAGACCCCGGTCGATTGCAACCTGCACCCCGCCGGTACTGGATCCCAATACGAAGACTTCCGGCAGCAAATGCCGGTCGGCCGTGGCCGTAATTCTCCGAAACGGGTGTTCCGCCGGGAAATCCCGGTCAAAATAATGCAAAAGTTCCTCCATTTGTTGCGGGAAATCGTCCTTATTGAGCGCTTCCGCCGATCGTCTGAGCGCAAAGGCCGTCATCGGGTCGGTACCCGGTGCTCGCCCCAGACCCAAATCAATCCGTCCCGGTGCAATCGCCTCCAGGAGCGCAAAGTCTTCCGCCACTTTCAAAGGCGAGTGATTCGGCAGCATCACCCCGCCCGAACCCAGGCGCAGGTTCTTCACATGATGCGACACGAGTGTAATCATAATCGCAGGTGTGGTGCTCAAAAGACTGTCGGTATTGTGATGCTCCGCATACCAGATGCGCGTGTAGCCCGCATCCTCAAAATGCACCGCCGCCTCTGCCGTGCGTGTGATTGTATCCGCCGGCATTTCATCGGGCAATATATTGCATAAATCCAATATCGATAGTTTCATTGAAAGACCCCTTTCTTCCTCTCTCTTATATATGCCCATTTTGCCCCCACAGTTGACAATGACAACAAGATGCGTTTTGCATAACAAAACGCACCCGGCTAAGCAGGTGCGTTCCAACCTTTATGCAGGAGGACCGGCTTTCACAATGGCCGGATCCACATTTTCAAACCGCTTGAAATTCTCGCGAAACTCGGCAGCCAGTTCCTTTGCCGTCTTTTCGTATTCCTTTGCATCTTCCCACTGAATTTTCGGATGCAAAAGCGCATCGGGTACCCCGTCGATACTCACGGGAACCTCCAGATTGAAGATCGGATCATGCCGATATTCCGCTTCTTTCAGTTCGCCACGCAGCGCTGCTGTTACCATTCTGCGTGTCAGAACCAGTGGAATGCGGTCCCCGACCCCGTATCGTCCCCCGATCCATCCCGTATTGACCAAATACACTTCCGTTTCGTTTTCTTCCATCTTCCTGCCCAAAAGCTGCGCGTATTCTTCAATCGGCCGGATCATGAAAGGCTCCCCGAACAAAGCCGAAAACGTCGTTTCGGGATCGGTAATGCCGCGTTCCGTCCCTGCGAGTTTGGAGGTATAGCCGCTCATAAAATGATACATGGCGGCTTCTTTGCTCAGGCGGGAAATCGGCGGCAAAGCACCAAAGGCGTCCGCCGTAAGGAAAATGACGGTTTGCGGCTGCCCGCCTTTACCGGTGGGTTCATGATTGGGGATGTACTCGATCGGATAGGTGCCGCGGGTGTTTTCCGTGCGGCTGCCGTCATAATAGTCCGGTACGCCGTCGTCATCGACCATTACATTCTCCAGGAGCGAACCGAAACGCAATGCTTCAAAGATCTCTTTTTCCTTCTCCGGATGCAGATTGATGGTTTTTGCATAGCATCCGCCTTCAAAGTTGAACACGCCGTCATTCGACCAGCCGTGTTCGTCGTCGCCGATGAGCTTGCGGGAAGCATCTGCTGAAAGCGTCGTTTTACCCGTTCCCGACAAGCCGAAAAAGAGCGCCGTATGGCCGGCATTGTCCATATTGGCGGAACAATGCATGGGAAGGATCCCCTTCTCCGGAAGCAGATAGTTCATCACCGTAAACACCGACTTCTTAATCTCACCGGAATAGTACGATCCGGCAATCAAAATAAGCTTCTCTTTCATATTGATTACAATAAACGCTTCCGAACGGACGCCGTCCTCTTCGCCTTCCGCCTTAAACGACGGGACGGCGATCACGGTAAAGTCCGCCTCTTCGTCGCGTTCTCTGTCTTTTATGAAAATCTGGCTCGCGAACAGCGCCTGCCCGGCATTTTCTGCCAGCACATTGATACGAAGCCCATGGTTTGCATCAGCCCCGACCCGCGCTTTCACCCAGTACATCTCGCGGTCGGCAATATGGTCCAGCACTTTTTCCTTCAGCGCCGCATACACCGACGGCTCCAGCGGCTTGGCATTGTCGCCCCAGCTTACCGTATCCTTCGTTATTTCATCGCATACGATAAAGCGATCCTTCGGCGAACGTCCCGTATAGCGCCCCGAATCCATCAACAGCGCGCCATTTGCCGCAAGCATCCCGTCCCCGCGCCGAACCGCTTCATTGATCAGCTCCGACACGCTGAGATTCTCATGCAATTTATCCCGATTGACACCGTACAATCTGTCCAAAATAATCCCTACCCTTTCGTTATTACATGCTTTGTGAAATCGTTACTTCTATTCTAACCGATAACTCCATTTTAGAAAACATATTGTCGGTGTTTTAACGAATATAGGTAAATCAAGCAATACGCTAATAGAAAAGCCCTGTGCGTGCTCGCAGAGATACGCCTGTCCGTATCATGCTATAATGACAAAAAGGAGAGCGATGATGAAAACTTACCGTAAAGAACTGTTCTTTCAACTCCCTACCCGGCGGGGACTGCGAAACATTACCCGGGATGTACAAAATGCGATCACAGAAAGCGGCATACAGGAAGGCCTCGTGCTGGTAAACGCCATGCATATTACCGCCAGCGTCTTTATCAACGACGACGAGTCCGGTTTACACCAGGATTTTGAACGCTGGTTGGAAGGCCTGGCGCCTGAAAAGCCCTACAGCCAATACGCCCACAACACGTACGAAGACAATGCCGACGGTCACTTGAAACGAAGTGTGATGGGTCGTGAAGTCGTCTGTGCCGTCACGGAAGGGGAGCTGGACTTTGGCCCCTGGGAGCAGATTTTCTATTATGAATTTGACGGAAAACGAAACAAGCGAGTCCTGATTAAAATCATCGGTGCTTAAGAAAGGGGCTTCTGTTCCGCCTCCCGCCAGACCGTAAACGTGGAAAACGGCCTGAAACCGATGCGGAAGTAGAATGGTTGCTGGAACCCTACAAGCGCTTTTGTTGCGCCAAGATCTTTAACCCGCCTTAGTCCCTCCAAAACCGCGGCTTTTCCAAGACCCATTCTACGATAGGCATTTCATCCTGTGTTGCAAAAACCGTAAAACCCGTTTTAGCCAAAAACGATTGATAGGGTAATCGGAAAATGCCTCTGCAAATGCGGTATGAATCGTTTCGATTCCTGTGTTTTCTAATGTTTTATAAACAATCATACGCCGTATTCCTCCTGCAGCAACCCCATGTGGATGATATCGTGCCAGTGTCCATGGCGAAAGAGGCTCTCTCTGGAGATTCCTTCTTGTTGGAATCCCAGCTTTTTATACAGCTGAATGGCCCTGTTGTTAAACGAAAATACTCTCAGATAGATTCGGTGCAAATTCATTTCAAGAAAACCGTAAGCAAGAAGCAGCTTCATCGCTTCGGTACCATAGCCTTTACCCCACGATGCTTTATCGCCGATATCAATGATGCATTCGGCGTTCCGGTTTTTATAATCGATATGAATCAGTGAAGTAATCCCGATCGGCTTTTCGCTTTCTTTTTCGATAATGAGATAACTTTTTGCGGATTGCGATGCGAGGATAATCTGTCTTACAAATTCCTGTGTTTCTTCTATATCGTATACATCCAGCAGAAGAGACGTAGACTGCATGACTTCCGTATCATTTCTCCATGTATGGTATATCTCTATGTCATGTTCCGTCATTTTTCGCAAAACGATGCGGGGGGATTCAAATAACATGCTTTACTCCTTAGCTTTTACACGGGCACAGTATTTTTGCAAGCGAATCAAGAAAAACAGTCATTTGTTCATTCACTTTCGTTATATCCGGCCCGTAGTTAAATGTGTCCAGCATCAATCCATCCAAAAATGATACCAAATATAAAGCAATGGCTTTCGATGGCCACACCGGACAAAATTCCTTCTGTTCGATCCCTTTATCGATACAGTCCTTGATTGCGTTTACCAGCTTTTCATATCTGTCTGTAATATAGGGATTTCTTTCTTTTCCCGTTGCACGGGACTGATGAATAAAAAACTCGGTTTTGCTGAGGAGAAATGCGTTGTCCGCTGATGCGATGCTTTTCTCTTTCCTTCGAACCCAGTCGTTTATTTGCTCTTTGGAAGAAGACAAGGCGCTTCTACTGAAATAAGCCAAATCCTCTTCATCCTCTTGTTTAAGCAATGCTTCAAACACATGTTCAATATTATTAAAATACGAGTATAAAGCACCTCGCGAAATACCCGCTTCCAAAAGGATGTCCTGCATCGTCGCCCGATGATATCCTTTGTCTGTGAAGACTTTCTTTGCGGATTGAAGAATGGCATCTTGTTTCTTTTTTCTATACTGCGCATTGACTCTGGGAGACATTTTCACCCACCTCGCTATTCTGTTCCGTTTA
>JAAYQA010000049.1 GCA_012519495.1 Tissierellia bacterium
ATCTTCACTCTGCGCAATCGTTTACAATGTTGCTTTATAAGTCTTACAAATAGTATACTAAGTTTGAATGATGGACCCATGTAAACGGAAAGCGGAGAAAAACATGAAAGATAAAACGCAAGAACTGATCAAAGTAATAAAAGAAGACACCAATCCCGCCTTGGGCTGTACCGAACCGGTTGCGGTCGCTTATGCCGCGGCGGTGGCCAAAGACTATTCCCAAGGCGCGCTAACGGCCATGCGCGTGGCTGTCAGCAAGAACATTTACAAAAACGGAAAATCCGTCCTCATACCCAATACCGGCAAATTCGGTCTGGATCTGGCGGCCGCCGTGGGTTACACCGGCGGCGATGCCAAGCGCGGCTTTTTGGTATTGGAAACCGTCACCCCAAAAAGCCTCCAGGAAGCGGAAACCCTGCTTGCAGAAGGAAAAATCCAATTGCATTTTGTATCGGATACGCCCGATGTCTATGTGTTGATTGAAGCCGACGGGGAGCGAATGGTGAAAGTGCTTGTCGAAGACGGACACACCAATCTCATGCGGGTCATGGTCGACGATGCGCTGGTATATGAAGCGGAAGCCGGCCTGGATACCAAAATGAACCGTGACTTTGTGCGCGATCTCAGCTTTTCCGAGATCCGCCGGATGGCCGAAGAAGTCCCCGCCGAAGACATTTCCTTTGTGCAGGACGGGATCGATATGAACATGTACGCAGCCGAACAAGGTTTGGACGGCGGCATCGGCCTGTCCCTGGGCCAAAAGCTTCAGCACATGCAGGATGCAGGCGTTTTGAGCACCGATGCGGCAACGCGTTCGCGCATACTGACCGCCGCCGCGGCCGATATGCGTATGGGTGGAGGACAATGCCCCATCATGACAAGCGGCGGCAGCGGCAATCAGGGCCTGGGTGTGATTTTGCCCGTGCATATCGTCGCACAGGAACGCGGCATTTCCACAGACAAAACCCGGCGCGCCGTCTTTTTTGCCCACGCGATCAACGAATATGTAAAAAGCTATTCCGGTAAACTCTCCGGCATGTGCGGTTGTGCCATCGGCGCAGGGATCGGAGCCGCCGCGGCCATCACCTGGATGCTTGGCGGCAACGACAAACAGATCGCCGGTGCCTGCAACAATATGTTTGCCAATATCTCCGGTATGCTGTGCGACGGCGCGAAAGACACCTGCTCCCTGAAACTCTCCACCTCTGCAGGCGAAGCCGTCCTCTCCGCACATCTGGCACTCGAAGACATGTTCGTAAGTCCCAATGTCGGCGTCGTCGGCAACACCATCGAAGAAACCATCCAAAACATCGGCCGCCTCTCCCATCAGGGCTTCAGCAGCGTAGACGATGTCATGCTGGAAATCATCGATCAGTATACAAAAGGCAATTAGGGATTCCCTAATTGCCTTTTAACGCTTCCGCTTCGAATTGCAAAAAGACGTTTTCTCCTTCTTCGTGCTGGCGGATATCGGGGCGGTTTAGTTTTTCTACCAGGATTTTTTGTCCGTCGGCTTCGGCTACATAGAGGATGCGGTCGCCGCGGAAAAAGCGCTGGAGGATGGTGGCGGCTTGGCCGGATGTTCCGATTTCTACGCGTTGCGGGCGGATGAAGGTAACGGGGTTTTGTGACAATAGGCTGCTTTCGCCGATAAAGCCCAGGGAGAAGGCGGAGTTGGGGTTCTCATAGAGTTCTTCGGGCCGCCCTTCCTGAACCAGTTCGCCGTTGTTCATCAAAAGGATCCGATCGGCCAGGGCAAAAGCTTCTTCCTGGTCGTGAGTGACAAAGATCGTTGTTATGCCCAGGAGCTTTTGCAGGCGGCTGATCTCGTCGCGCATCTGCACGCGCAAGAGCGCATCCAGATTGGACAGCGGCTCGTCGAGCAACAGGACTTTCGGACCAAGGACGAGGCTTCTTGCCAGTGCCACACGCTGCTGCTGCCCGCCGGAGAGTGCGCTGATCCGCTTGTTGGCGTGTTCTTCCAGTCGTACAAGCTCCAGATACTCCCGGCTTTTTATGCGGGCTTCTTTGTCTTTCAGGCCGTGAAAGCGAAGCCCGTATTTTACATTTTCCAGGACTGTCATATGCGGAAACAAGCCGTAGGACTGAAACACGGTCGACACCGGGCGCAAATGGGCAGGCAGTGCGGTAATATCCTGCCCGTCCAGTTCAATCCGTCCGCTCAGGTCGGTCAGAAAACCGCCGATGGCCCGCAGTACGGTGGTTTTGCCGCAACCGGAAGGGCCCAGCAGACAGATGAATTCTTTTTCTTTCACATGGACACTAAAGTCTTTGACGGCGTATTTATCGCCGTATTTTTTATGCAGATTTTCAATTTTCAGAAACATGTTTTTTCTCCCGTGTTACCAACATAAACAAAAGATTCACGCCGACGACAATCAGCATGAGCAGGACGGCGATCATGGCGCCGACCCGGTTTTTTCCGGATCGCAATACATCAAACATGACAAGGGTCGCCAGCTTCTGGCTCGGATACACCAAAAAGATAATGGATCCGACGGTGGTCATAGTCTGCGAAAAGTTGTTAAAGAAGCTGACCAGAAAACCGGAACGGCTCATGGGCAGGATAATGTCTTTCAGCACCTGGAGCGGATGGGCGCCGACATCGCTGCCGGATTGCACAATGTCCGACCCGATGGCCACCATCGACGACTGTGCGACTTTGGTGGAGAACGGCAGCTGCCGGAACACCACGTTCAGTATAACGATGGCGGCTGTGCCGACAAGCTGCAGCGGCGGGGAACGAAAGGCAAAGATATAGCCCAGACCGAAAAAGGTGCCGGGAATAATATAGGGCAGGGTGCCGATAAAGTCGACCGCGCTCAGCCAGTTGCGCTTGCGGATGACGAGATAATACGACAGCAAAAAGCCCAGCAAACTGCCGAATATGCCGCAGATCAGGCTGTATACGATGGAGCGCACAAAGGTACCGGAGATATAGGGCATGGTATCGTGCAGATTGTCCAGTGTCCAGTACATGGTACCAAAACGCATTTTCGTAAATGCGGTCACAAGGATGGATCCGTACTGTAAAATCAGGGCGAGTACAAAAAACGCCGTAACGGCCCCGCACAGACGGTACAAAACGCCCTTTCGTTCGAGTTGCAGTTCGCCTTCTGCCAGGGCGCGGGTTCCGGTGATATCCGCCTGCCGGAAATAGCGCCGGTAAAAGACAAACGCCACCAGGGACGGCAGGAACAAAAGCACATTCATGGCGGCGGCCCGCGTGATGTTTCCGTAAGCGACCACGTTCAGATAGGCTTCTGTTGCCAGCACATTATAGGCGCCGCCGATAATCGCCGGTGTGGAAAAATCCGCCAGGCTCCGTACAAATGTCAGCATCAAAACAACGGCAATGCCCGGCATAATCAAAGGGAGAATCATATCTTTGATAATCCGATTGGTTGTTGCGCCCACATCCTGGGCGGACAGAAGCACGGTGCGGTCCATTCCCCGGATAACGCCCATCAGCATCAGTGCGTTCAGTGAAATGAAGCCGAGCGTCTGCATGGCGACGATGCCGGTGAACCCATACGGGTTCCAGCTGATGCCCAGCAGTCCGTAGGTGAGCCAGCCGCGCTTGCCGAAAAGGCTGATATAGGCGATAGATGTGACAAAGGGCGGGGAGATCATGGTAAACAAGAGGACCAATTGCAAAAAGCGCCCGACTTTCCGCGAGGCAAACGCACCGGTTATGGCGACCATCACAGAAAAGAGCGCAGATAAAAATGTGACGCTGACCGATACTTTCAGGCTGTTGAGCAAAAGGCCTGCGTTGTCGGTAAAGAGCGTCCGGTAATACGAAAAATCCCACTCTCCGTCAATCTGTACACTTTGCAGCATGACGGCCACAATCGGATAAAGAATAAATAAAAGGATCAGGCCGACCACAAAAAACAAAAGGGCTTTGTCCAGTACGGAGAGAAAGAGGGAACTCCCTGAGTTCCCTCTTCCGATTCGCATACTACTCCTGTGCCTTGTCGCCCATCATGGAAGTAAAGCGTTCCAGGATGGCTTCGCGTTGCGTACCGAAGGTCGACAGATCCTGTTCGACAAACTTTTCGGCCGGCACGTTCAGGGCAAAACCGTCGACACCGGGTTTTACCATTTGGGAGCCGTCTTTGCCGTCGATCTCGGCGATCATTTCCTGATTGTCTGTTCGCAGCATAAAGTTGATGAACTCCTGTGCAATATCGGCGCCTTCGCCGCCTTTGAATACGGCCACGCCTTCCGGTACCCACGGAATGCCTTCTTCGCCGAAGAGCACTTTCACATTGCTTTCTTCGGTCAGATCATGGGCCGATTTGTCCGCCGGAATAATCCCGATGGCGAATTCTCCCTGATTCGTCAGCTCTTTGGGGTCGCCGCCACGCTTGGAATAATACGGAATGTTTTCGTTCAGCGCTTCAAAGAAAGCCCAGCCTTCTTCTTCGCCGAACAGTTCCAGCATGCCTTTGACAAAAGCGTAGTTGGTGCCGGAGATCGCCGGGTTGGACATAATGATTTCGTTTTTGTATTGCGGGTCGGTCAGGTCTTTCCAGTTAACCGGCTCGTCGAGCCCGAGATCTTCCAATACATCCAGATTGACCAACAGCCCCACAATGGTGAGTCCTTTGGAATACCAGTAGCCTTCTTCGTCTTTAAATTCCGCCGGTACATCGGCCGCTTCCGGTACGTCGGTCTGTTCCAGCAAGCCGTCTTCTTTGGCCTGCATAAAGGCATCCAGCCCGCCGCCAAACCACAGGTCCGCCATGGGTGTGCCGCCTTCGGCTTTTACGCGGGAAATAACCTCACCCGATGACATGGAGATAAATTCCACTTTGGCGCCGGTCTCTTCGGTAAACTTATCAAACAGCGGTACATACGACTCTGATGTGGCAACGACATTCATCGTACGGCCGGTAAAGTCTTTGGCTACGCCGTCGTCGGCTGCTTCTTCCGTGTCGTCGGTTTGTGTTTCGGTTGCTTCGGTATCCGCCGCTTCCGTGACGGTGGCTTCTGTGCCGGCTTCGGTTGCAGCTTCGGTGGCCGGTGTGTCCTGTCCGCATGCGACAAACAACAGTGTCAGCACGAGGAGCAGGGAAAGAACTTTTTTGTTCATGTGTTGGTTTCCCCCTTTTTACTTGGTAATCGATACTAGTATATCACTGCTTGTTAAACATTGTGCGGTTAAACCATTCAAATAATTTATTATGTGATAAAGAAATCAGATGAAAAAGGCTGCCTATCTGTCCTTCTATAGCGCAATTCATGCTACTATAAAGCAAAAGCGTAACAAAAACAAAAGCGGTGCGTCATTAGGATTGGAGGAAGGGATACAGATGGACGACCACGGGATTATAGAACTCTACTGGGCACGCAATGAACAGGCCATTCATGAGACAGCAGCGATGTACGGACGCTATTGCAGTACGATTGCGCGCAATATTGTAAAGAACAGCGAGGACACCGAAGAATGCGTAAACGACACGTATCTGCGCGTTTGGAATTCGATTCCGACCGACCGGCCGCGCATCTTTAAAGCCTATATTGGTAGAATTACCCGAAATATCGCGTTGAGTCTGTACCGAAAAACCCATGCAGAAAAAAGAGGAGGGGGAGAATTGGAACTCGTATTCGAGGAATTGGAAGGTCTCATCTCTACCCGTTTGGGCACCGAAGAAATCCTGGAAGATAAAGAAATTGCCCAGGCCATTTCCACCTTTCTCCGCCGGGAAAAAGAAGATGCAAGGCAATTGTTTGTGCGTCGATACTGGTATACCGAGAGTATCCGTGACTTGGCAGAAGATTTCGGATTAACCGAGACCAATGTGAAACAAAAGCTGTTTCGCACAAGAAACCGCTTGAAACAATACTTAGAAACGGAGGGGATCCGGGTATGAACGGCGAACGACTTTACGAAATCCTGCATCATATAGATGACGATATAGTTCTGGAAGCAGACCCCGGCAGGGAGACGAAAACTGAAAAAACACCCTGGAAGACTTTGATTCCGCTGGCAGCCGGACTGATTCTTGTGATTGCGCTATGGCGTACGGGCCTTCCGTTCGGCATGGGATCCGACACGGTTGCGGATAGTGCACAGGCACCACAGGCAACCGCAGACCAGGCCGGTACCGAAGCCGCAGCACGGACAGAAGCCGCCGAACAAAGAGAAGTGCGCATCGAAGAAGACAAGGTAGAGGCTGGCGAAGAGATTGAAATGGACGGTGCTTTCTTGGACAAGCTTCCGGTCGCACCCATGCTGGGTGAAGGAGCAGGAACCTTTACCATGGGATATCGAAGCGCAGAAGATATTTCTGTGTATGACTTTCGTCCTGCGTTGGCCGCAACGGATACGCTGCCCGTATACCGCTATCGTTGGAGTAGTGCCGATGCTTATCATCTGCATCCCGATTTGCCCGCAATGCAACAAAAGGCTGAAGAGATTGCCCGCATATTCGGCTTTGATCCGGATGAAATGCAAAGCGAACCGGAGGATTTGCCCGTTACGGATTCGGCAGAAGAAAATTCATTTTTCAATTATGATCTAAGTAACGAGGAAATCCACATTACAGTGGATAAAGAGCTGAATTTCTACGTGTTTAATCCGGAGAATCAGGCAATGAACGAAGACTTCTCCAAAGAAGGTCAGGAGGAGCAGGGCCGACAATTGGCGGCACTTCTCACGGACCGGTTCGGATGGAAACAGCCGAAAGTCATCGTGACCGAATCCGCTGTGAATTACAACGGAGAGACCTTCTATGAAATGTTTGTGTATGAGCAGGATCCGGATCCGGTAAAAGACTTCCTGCAGTCGCAGCGAATGACTGCAAGCGGAAGTTTCAGCCCGGATGGAACGCTCGAATTACTCCGGATAGATACCTGGGAAGGGTATGAACTGGTGGGAGAGTATCCGGTTCTTAAAGAAGAAGAAGCCAAACAAAGATTGATCGCAGGGGAACATCTTTCAGGACCGGAATGGGATTTCCCGGGCGAAGAATATATCGCACAAACCGGACTGGTGTACAAGACTAATCGGACAGATATCGCGATGCCGTATTATGAATTCTATGTAGAGCTGCCGGATGAGCGATTGCTCGATATGAAAAACAATACCACAGATGAAGAAGTGTATCAGGAAGAGGTAAAAGTATTTACCACTTTCGTCGTCCCGGCGATTCAACCGGACTATCTGGAAGAACTGCCTGCACGGGAGATACAAGGCCAATAGCAAAAAACCGGCCCTCGGGTCGGTTTTTTTATGGGCGAGGTCTTGTTTGTGTGATCGGTGAGTGGTACAATATGTATGTCACAACCCGTGAGAAAACACTATATATAGTAGCTGCAGGGAAAAAGGAAACAGGTGCAAAACCTGTGCGGTCCCGCCGCCGTAAGGATTACGCGCGCAGCAAACAGCCACCGGGAAAACCCGGGAAGGCGCTGCGACCCACGCTCCGAGCCGGAAGACTTGCCCCGCAGACGCCCGTGTAACGGATGATTACAAACGGAGCGAGTAACGGATGCATTTTGTCCGCCCACGCTCCTCAGAGAGGAGTTTTTTTATGTTTGCAACCATGCAATTGCCAAAAACCGTGTTAAAACGAGACGGATCGCTCATGCCGTTTGACGCGTACAAAATCCGAAACGCCATTGCCAAAGCGGCGGCTGCCACCGGCAACGAAATGTCGACCGCGGCAACCGATTTGGCCACAGAAGCCGTGCTGCGCGCCTTGCCGGCGGATTCTTTTCCGAGTGTGGAACAGGTGCAGGACATAGTAGAACAAACGCTGATTGCCCAGGGTTATGCCGCAACCGCCAAAGCGTATATTCTGTATCGTGCCGAACGGGCCCGCATCCGGCAGCAGAAGGACGAGCTTATGCAGCTGTACAAGGAAATTACATTTACGGAAGTCAAAGAGGCGGATCTGAAACGCGAAAACGCAAATATCGACGCAAACACCGCCATGGGTACCATGCTCAAATACGGATCCGAAGGTTCCAAGCATTTTGTAGACCGCTATATTCTGCCCGAAGACATGGCACAGGCACACGCCGACGGCGATATTCATATTCACGACAAAGACTTTTACATGCTGACAGAAACCTGCTGTCAGATCAATCTGACCAAACTGTTTGAAAACGGATTTTCCACCGGGCACGGCTATTTGAAAAAACCGAAAAGTATTCTCAGCTATGCGGCCCTTGCCTGTATTGCGATTCAGGCGAATCAGAACGAAATGCACGGCGGGCAGGCCATACCCGACTTTGACTATGCCATGGCGCCCGGCGTGGATGCAACGTACCAAAAAGAGCTGAAAGAAGCCATAGCCCAGCAATTGGCCGTACAGGGCGAAGAAGCTGACGAAGCGATCAGAAAAGCCGCCCGCTTTGTAGAAATCGCAAACCCTGCGTACGATACGGTTCCGCAAGGCGGTCTGCTTCCGCAAAAAGAACTGCGTATCGCTGTCGACTTTGCCAAACG
>JAAYQA010000050.1 GCA_012519495.1 Tissierellia bacterium
ACCGAAGCCCCTGCCGTTACCGAAGCCGTGCGTCCCGTTGTGCAGGCGGATTCCGGTGTGCTGGAGATCAGCGAAAAGATGTTTCTTACGCAGATTACCGATATCTATCTGAATTTTGATGAATATAAGGATTTGACCATCGTTGTGGAAGGAATGTACACGCTCTTTATGAATCAGGAAGGCGTTGCCGATACACCGGTTGTGTACCGCAGAGGACCGGGTTGCTGCGGCAACGACGGCTGGGGCGGGTTTCTCCTGCACTACGACGGCGAATACCCGGAAGACAACGCCTGGATCCGCGTCACGGGCACGCCGGAACTTGTGGAGAGAGAATACTGGAGTGATCTGTATTTGAATGTGACAGAAATGGAAGTCCTGGAAACGCGCGGGGAAGAATTTGTGATGCAATAAGAATCTGCAGCTCTTTCTTCTGTACGAATTTGATACAATAGACAAAAGAAACGAGGTGCTCGATTGAACAAACGAACAGATACCGACTGGATTGTATTCCGGGGCGGCGGCGACTTGGCCACAGGTGCCGCGTAAAAACTGCAGCGAGCCGGCTTTTTTGTCGTCATTCTGGAAACGGACCGGCCCCTGGCTATACGCCGGCATGTGGCGCTCAGTGAAGCCCTGTATGAAGATACCTGGACCGTGGAGGATATCACCGCCAGGAAAGCCGGTAGCCCGGCCGATTTTCCTGCCATTTGGGCCGAAGGTGCGGTGCCCGTGCTCGCCGATCCTAAGGCAGACCTGCTTAAGGCCGTCCGCCCTGCGGTGGTTGTGGATGCGATCATCGCCAAAAAGAATCTTGGCACTGTACGCGACATGGCGCGCTGCGGCGTGGTCGCCATGGGACCGGGCTTTACCGCCGGAGAAGACGCCGATATTGTGATTGAAACAAACCGGGGCCACAATCTGGGCCGTCTGCTTTT
The DNA here is from genome assembly GCA_012519495.1 of Tissierellia bacterium. Classification (GTDB taxonomy): domain Bacteria; phylum Bacillota; class Clostridia; order Tissierellales; family Peptoniphilaceae; genus JAAYQA01. The sequence goes on from JAAYQA010000050.1 coordinate 936, forward strand.
TACCGGTGCCGCAGCGCCCGATACAGGGATCCCCGGCGATATCAAAGGCTATGCCGAAGAACGGGTGATCCATGCGCCTGCATCCGGTGTCTTGCATGTTTTGACACCGATCGGTGCGGAAACAAAAAAAGGCGATCCGATCGCCCTGATTGGAGATACGCCGGTTCTTGCCACAATGGATGGCATTGTACGCGGCATGCTGAAAGACGGAATGGAAGTCCCCGAAGGACTCAAGATGGCCGATATTGACCCGCGCCGGGAAGAACAGCAAAACTGCTTTACCATTTCCGACAAGTCGCGCAATTTAGGCGGCGCGGTTTTGGAAGCCGTTCTCATTTTGCTTGCGCGCTGTAACGAATCACCCCATGCACATTTGTAGGGGCGATCTGCTGGCAAGCTACGAAGCAGCCGGCTTGCTACCTTCTGCCGCAAAGGGGATTGCCTTTGCAGGCGGCGGCGGAAAAACATCCAGCCTGTATCGACTGGCGGCAGAGTATGCCGCAAAGGGCGAGCGCGTTTGTGTTTCCACTACAACGAGAATGGAAAAACCGGACGGAAACTGGCTGTCTGCCCGGCGCGATCTCCCGCAGGATCCGGTGCCGGGAAAAGTATATGTAGCAGGAGCCGATGTGCATCCGGTGAAAATCGGACCACCGGATTTTTTGGATGCGCTGCCGCAGCTTTTTGACCGGGTTTTGCTGGAAACAGACGGCGCTAAGCGCATGCCCGTAAAAGTACCCGCAGAAAACGAGCCGATTGTCCCTCCCTGGACCGACGCCCTCGTTGTGGTAGCAGGGCTTTCCGCTTTGGAAAAGCCCTTGCAGGAGGTTTGTTTTCGTATCCGGCAGGTGACGGAAATCCTTAACAAATCGCCCGAAGACACGCTCGGTGTACAGGACCTGGCCACCCTTTTGCGTGAAGGCTACGGCAAGCCATGGCTCTCTTGTTATCCCGGCGGGATCGTGCTGAATCAGGCGGATACGCCCCGGGCGCTTGCCCTGGCAAAAGAGATTGCTCTCCTTTTGCCGGAATACTCCGTGGTGGCGCAATATCTTTTGCCTGCGTACCGCTACGGTTTTAGGCGCCCGTAGCCCGCACGCGTATCATCTCCGCCGTGATACTTACGGCAATCTCTTCCGGTGTTTCCGCCGCAATGGCCAGTCCGATCGGCGAATACACCTGTTGCAATACGTCCTCTTCCACGCCTTCTTCGCGCAGGGTATCAAACAGTGTTTTTACTTTTCTTTTGCTGCCGATCATGCCGGTATAGCGGGTCGGATGACACAATACCTGGCGCAACACATCCAGATCATCCAGATGCCCGCGCGTCATGATAATGACATAATCCGACGGGCAAATCCGTATGTTTTCATCAATGCGGGTAAAGTCGCCGTGCACACGCCCGACGCTCGCGGGAAAGCAGGCATCGGTCAGATACTCTTCTCTGTCTTCGTACACCTGCACCGTAAAGCCGACCGACAGTAAGACAGGCGCCAGAGCCTGCGCGACATGGCCGCCCCCAAACAGGAGCACTTTACTGCCGTCTGTCAGCGGTTCGGTAAAAAACGTGCCTTCTTCTGTTTCGACTCTCCCTGCAGCCTCTTTATATGCCGCCACAAACGCAGCGGCTTGGGGGAAATCGCCCCGCAAAATAATCTCTTCTTCTTTATAAAGCAGAAGTGCCGGTTCGGTATTCTCTTCAGCGACATAGGCAAACAAACCCTCTTTTTGCTCTTTTTTTGCTTTATCCAGCGCGTAAAAAAACGCCGCCTCTTCTTTTCCTGCAAAAAACTGATAAAAAAGCGTAGCCTGTCCGCCGCAAACCATACCGGCCCGGGCCGCTTCCTGATTGTCCATATTAAAGTCCTGCGTTTTGGTGACAGGTTTTTTGCCCGTTTTCTCCCAATCCAAAAGCAAATCGGTCGCTGTTTGTGTGGCTTTGTGCTCAATCAGGCCGCCGCCTACCGTACCCGCCGTCTTTTCGCCGGGAAACACCGCCATCTGCGCGCCTGCACCGCGCGGCACAGATCCTTTTGCCTTTACAACGCTCACCAATACAACCGGCACGAATTGTGCAAGTGCATCGGCCATTTTTTTGTATACCATCGACTCTATCCTTTCTCTTCTATCTCTGTCTGCAGTTTCTCTAAATCCGCCGGCGTGTCTACATCCTGTAAGGCTGCAAGCGGCAGAGATACCGTTTTTACCTGTTCTTTATGGTTTTGAAAAATGCCTTTTCCGCCGGCATCGCCTGACAAGGCCAAAAGCTCGGGATAATAGCGCTTGTGAAAAGCGGTGGGACTGCCGAAGCGTCCGTGTGCTTCCGATCGCCAAAGGCCTACCCGTCCCGTTTTTATCCTCTCTGCAAAATACAGCAAATCCGTTTTGTTTAATAACGGTTGATCCGCCGGCAAAAAAATCGCGTATTCTTCTTTTGCTTCCCATCCAACGGGATGCAGCAATCCGATTCTGACCGATGCGCTTTGCCCGACGATTGCGTTCGGATTATCCAAAGAGATCAGCCCTGCTTCTTCGCCCAAACGCCGTACCTCTTTATGGCCGCTGACCAAAAGCCCTGCGGCATGCGCGCCCAAAATCTCTGTGACCGCTGCTACCGCCCGTATGACCGGCAGGCAAAGGGGTTCGCCCCGAAAGTCTGCCAGCAGTTTGTTTTGTCCGGCAAAGCGCCGGCTATAACCCGCCGCCATAATAATCAGGCGAAAATAAACGTTTATTTCGTTCAACCTGCGACCCCCCCTTAATACATATCGTTTGTTTCCTCTTGATCATACCAGAAAAAATGTCCGCTGCCTGTTTGTTTTACTTGACAGACCGCGATGGGATATGTAATATATTACATATAATATTAACTGTTTTATACACGCTCTGCAAGCCTGCCGTTTTTCTCTTACTTGGCAGGAAAGCGATTCGAAACAGTGTTGGCACATTGCAAAATGAAAGTACGAAAACAGAAAAGGAGCTATCTATGCTACTGATTGGACCCGGAACCGTCATCACGCGCGACCCCGCCCATCCCTTTATCGAAAACGGCGCTGTCCTCACCAAAGACACCAAGATCGAAGCCGTTGGCGATTATGAAGAACTGGCCAAAAAGTACCCCGATGCACAGCGGGTATCCTCGCAGGGCCGACTGATCATGCCGGGCTTTATCAACGCGCATCATCACATCTACTCCGCATTCTCCCGCGGACTCAGCCTGAGCAATTACAATCCGAGCGGCTTTTTAGAAATTCTGGAAGGCATGTGGTGGCGGATTGACAACGCGCTGAATCTGGACGACAGCCGCGCGAGCGCCAGAGCCGTGTATCTGTCCTGCTTGCGTAACGGCGTAACCACGGTTATTGACCATCACGCCAGCTACAAGGAAACCACCGGCAGCCTGGAAGCAATCGCCGAAGAATCGTTGCGCTACGGGATCCGTTCCTGCCTGTGCTACGAAATCTCCGACCGAAACGGCGAAGAAGAAGCCCAACGGGCGATCGACGAAAACTTCCGTTTTGCCCGCTTTGCCAAAAAAGATCCCGAACATCTGGCCGGACTCATCGGACTGCACGCTTCTTTCACCCTCAGCGACAGGACGCTGGAAAAAATTGCGCAGGAAAACACCGAAGGTTTCGGTTACCATGCCCACGTGGCCGAAGGCACGCTGGACCAGGAACGCAGCCTCGCAGAACACGGCATGCGCGTGGTGCCCTGCCTGATGCAGTACGATATCTTGAACGAACGCTCTGTTGCCGGCCACTGTATCCATGTGGATGAAAAAGAAAAAGACCTGCTGGCAGAAACCGGCGTCGGCGTGGTGCACAATCCCCAAAGCAATATGGGCAACGCGGTTGGCGCACCGGACATTTTGGGCTTTATGAATCGCGGCATTACGGTCGGCTTAGGCACCGACGGCTTTACCTCCGATATGCTGGAGAGCCTGAAGTTTGCCAATCTCCTCATTAAACACAGAGAACAGGACGCCACGGTCGGCGGCAATATTTCGGATCTGTTGTACAAAGGAAACCCCGCACTGGCCGCCCGCATCTTCCCGCAGCCGCTGGGCATCCTGAAAGAAGGAGCCGCAGCCGACGTGATCGTCTTGGACTACGACGAAATCACCCCGCTAAACGGCGACAATATCAACGGCCATCTGCTGTTCGGAATGAACGGCCTGAACGTGGTAACGACCGTATCCGACGGTGTGGTCCGCATGAAAGACCGGGAGATCCTCGGACTGGATGTAGAAAAAGAAGTAGCCGGAATTCGCGCACAGGCGAAAGACTTTGCCCGGCGCGTCAACGCATAACAAACCCTTATAGGAGGAAGACACATGAGCGATCGCATGACCCCGATTTCATTTGAGAAACTGATGGACACCCTGCTGGTGGATGTAAAAAACACCGGCAAAGCCTTTGGTGATATTCCCGTCGCCAAAGCGGAAGACATCGCCTGCCCGGCGGAGTTCTTCGGACAGAAACTGGACAATCCCCTGGGCGTGGCCGCCGGTCCCCAAACACAGCTGGCGTCCAATGTACTGGCCTGCTATCTGGCCGGTGCCCGCGTATTTGAACTGAAAACCGTGCAGGAACTCGCCGGCGAAGATCTGCCGATCGACAAACCCTGCATCCGTGGCGAAGACGAAGTATACAATGTGGAATGGTCCACCGAACTGACCGTCGCCGACGCCCGGGATGAGTACATAAAAGCCTGGTTTGCCGTGCAGGTCGCCGCCAAAGAATTCGGCCTGGGCACCATGGAAGGCGTGCATTTCAATATGAGCGTCGGCTACGACCTAAAAGGCATCCAGTCGCCTTCGGTGACCGACTTTTTGGATACCTTAAACGAAGCCAAAAACTCTGCCTGCTGGAACGAATGCCAAAGCTATTTGCGCGCCAATCTGGATCGTTTCGAAAACATCGACGAAGCGTTCCTGGATTCCATTCCGTCGAAAATCTGCCAGTCGGTGGCCGTATCGACCATGCACGGCTGCCCGCCCGAGCAGATCTCGGAAATCCTTCTGTATCTGATTGAAGAGAAAAAATACCATACCCTGCTCAAATGCAATCCGACCCTCGTGGGCGAAGAAACCGCCCGTGCACTGTTGGACAACGCCGGCTACGGCTATATGGTGCTGGATCCGGATCAGTTTGCCTTTGACCTGAAATTTGAACAGGCCGTTCCGTTGATTAAAGAGCTGGCCGAAGCCGCCAAGAAAGCGGGCGTCCAGTTTGCCGTCAAGCTCTCCAACACGCTGCCTGTCAGCATTAAAGAAAAAGAACTGCCGGGCGACACCATGTACATGAGCGGTAAAAGCCTGTATCCTCTCACCATTACGGCGGCCAAACGCCTCACGGAAGCCCTGGGCGACGAAGTACACATCTCCTACTGCGGCGGCGCCGATCGCAACAATATCCAAAGCCTGTACCGTGCGGGTCTCTTCCCCATCACCGTGTGCAGCGTGCTCTTGCAGGCACCGGGTGTAGCCGGTCTGAACCGACTGGGCGCCTTGCTGCATGCCGTTAAAGACGAAGGGCTCACAGGACCCAATCCGGAAAAAATTGCTGCTCTGGCCGACGGAGTCAAAGAAGACAAGAACTTCAAAAAATCCGACGCGAAGAAAAAGCAATGGGAAAACCGCACCGACTACCACGCCGTGCGTCAGCCCGACAGCCTGCGCTGCCGTGTGGTTTGCGGCATGTGCGAAAAAGTCTGCCCGAACCGCGCCAACGAAGTGCTGCAACTCGCCGATGGATCCAAACTCCTGGTACACTATGACACCCTCTGCAATTACTGCGGATGCTGCCAGTTTGTCTGCCCGGAACCCTGCCATCCCTACGAAGACCGCCTGAACTTCTTCAGCACGGAAGAAGAACTCCGCGGTTCGGACAATCAGGGCCTGATGCAAACCGCAAACGGCTATCTGTTCCGCGAAGGCGATACGGTAAAAGAAGTGGCCGATCGCAACGCATTGCCCGAACTCTATAAATTGGCACTGGATGCCTTTGAACAAGCGCATCCGCGAAACGACGCATGATCATACTACGGGGCGGCACGCTGGTGACCGACCGCGCCTTTACAGGCGATCTTGGCATTGAGGGCGAGAAAATCGCCCTTATTGCCGATACGATACCCGCCAAGCCGCATGATGAAATTGTGGACTGCACCGGTTGTTATGTGTTTCCCGGCGGGATCGATCCGCACACGCACTTTGCCATGACCAATGCACTAACCACTACGGCCGATGACTACGAGAGTGGAACCAAAGCGGCACTTGCCGGCGGTACCACCACGATCATCAATTTTGTAACACCGGTTGCCGGCGAGCCTGATGCGCTGCATCGGGCTTTTGAGCGTGAAACGGAAAAAGCACAAAACGCCTGTTGCGACTATGCCTTTCATATGGAAATCCTCGACGATACAGACGCCATCCTGAAAGAAATCCAAGCGATGACCGAGCTCGGGGTCTGCTCCTACAAGGCGTATCTCGCCTATGCGTTTCGTCTGTCGGATGACCAGATCTACCGGGTGATGAAGGCTGTCAAACAGGCCGGCGGCGTTTTGTCCGCCCACTGTGAAAACGGCGATCTGATCCAGGCTCTAACCGACGAGCTCGACCAAAGAAAAACCCTCACCCCCGCCGACCATCCGAGCACCCGGCCGGCCGCCGTGGAAGCGGAGGCGATTCACCGCTTTGCAACGATCGGAAGGCTCTGTGACTATCCCATCCACGTGGTGCACTTGAGTGCAGCTGTGTCACCGTTCCCACGATTGTCAGCCAGGCGGCCGGCATCACCGGACCCGATGCGGTCATTATGATGCAGGCATCCCTTTTTGTGGCTGCCATCGCCATTTTTTTGCAGCTGTATAATCTCGGGGGTCTGGTCGGTTCCGGTTTACCGGTTATTGTGGGCTCGGGCTTCGCATTTATCGCCACAATGGTATCCATTGCGGCCAATCCCTCTTTGGGGATATCCTATATGCTCGGTGCACAACTCGTCGGTGCGAGTGTTGCCATCGGCGTCGGACTCGTATTTAAACATATCCGTTTCCTGTTTGCGCCCGTAGTTACCTCATCGGTTGTGATCACGATCGGTATCTCCCTGTACCGGACCGCATTGGGCTATATGGCCGGCGGTACCGGAAGTGCCGACTTCGGCTCGCCGCTGAACTGGGGCGTGGCGATGTTTACGCTCATTGTAACTTTGGTACTGGGCAATTTCGGAAAAGGCGTGGTCAAAACCGCATCGACGCTGTTCGGGCTCGTTGCCGGGTATATACTGGCCTTCTTTATGGGTATGATTTCTTTTGACAGTGTTACCTCGGCCGGCTGGTTTCAGGCGCCGCAACCGTTGCACTTCGGTTTGGACTTTGACGCAGCAGCCATTGTCTCTCTCGCTTTGGTGTTTGTGATCAGTGCGGTGCAGGACATCGGTCAGTTTGAAGCGACCTCCGGCGGTGCGTTCAACCGTCGTGCCACCGACAAAGAGATCACCGGCGGCATCATCGGCAATTCGCTGTCGAGCCTGGTGGGCGCTTTTACCGGCGGTGCACCGGCGGCAACCGCAGGCCAGAACGTCGGCATTGTCGTCAGCTCGGGTGTCACGGCAAAACCGGTCTTTATCCTGGCCGGCGTGCTCGTTTTGATCACCTCTCTTGTTCCCAAAGCCGCGGCGGTCTTTTTAACGATCCCCTCGGCGGTGCTTGGCGGAGCCACGGTCACCGTGTTCGGTTCCATTGCCATGACGGGAATCACCATTTTATCCAATGCGGCAGGATTGAGCCGCCGCAATCTCACGATTGCCGGTTTAGCCATCGCGATGGCAATCGGTCTGAGTTATTTTCCCGAACCCTTTGCAGGTTTTCCTGCCTGGTTCCAGTCCGTGTTTGGCACAAGCCCTGTGCTTATCGCCGCACTCGTGTCCATCATTTTGAACCTCGTTCTGCCGGCGGAACCCAAACCCGCTCCCGCAGAGCAAAAATAAGGAGGAGTACTTATGTTCACCGTAAATATCAACGGAAAGGACTTTCAAACAGAGAACGATCGCAAACTGATCGATGTGCTGCGCGATGATCTGCATCTGATGTCTGTCAAAAACGGATGCGGCGAAGGCGTCTGCGGTACCTGTACCGTCTTAATCGACGGAAAAGCCACGCGCGCCTGCACCCAGAAACTGTCCCGGGTCGAAGGAAAAACCGTCGTTACGGTAGAAGGCCTGTCCGACCGCGACAAAAATGTATACGGCTATGCGTTTGCCAAATGCGGTTCCGTGCAATGCGGCTTTTGCATCCCGGGCATGGTCATGTCCGCCAAGGGCCTGATCGACACCAACAACAATCCCACACGGGAAGAAGTCAAGGCGGCCATTCGCTTCAATATCTGCCGCTGCACAGGGTATCAGAAGATTGAAGACGCCATTTTGCTGGCGGCAAAGATCATCCGCGAAGACGCAGAAGTCCCCGCCTATGAAATGCTGAGCGGCATCGGACAGGAAGTGTTCCGCGTCGATGCACTGCCGAAAACCCTGGGTACGGCCAAATACGCCGACGACTATGTATTTGATGGCATGTGCTACGGACGCAATGTATTCTCCCAGCACGCACGCGCCAAAGTCCTCTCCATCAACACCGACAAAGCCAAAGAAATGCCCGGTGTGGTTGCGATATACACCGCAGAAGACATTCCCGGCAAGCGCTATATCGGCCATCTGGCCAAAGACTGGCCCGGCATGATTGCCGTGGGCGAAGAAACCAAATGCATCGGCGACACGCTGGCCATGGTAGTGGCGGAAACGCTGGAAGAAGCCAAAAAGGCCGACGCCGGCCAGGTACACGGCGAAGGATTCTGGCATTTCGGCAACTTCCGCACACCGGAAAACAATCTGTACGATCATCAGGAAGTGATCCGGGGCGATGCCGCAGGGGAAATGGAAAAATGCGCACATGTAGCCGAGCGCACCTTCACCATGCCCGCTACCGAACACGCCTTTATGGAAACCGAAACCGCCGTCGGTCGTCCCGATGGAGACGGTGTCCATGTAATAACCGGCTCGCAGGGAATCTATGACGAAAAGAACGAGCTGTCCGAATACCCGGGCCTGCCCTTGGAAAAAGTCCGCATTACCTCCGCCTTTGTCGGCGGCGGCTTCGGCGGCAAAGAAGATATGAGCGTACAGCATCAGGCCGCGCTTTGCGCGTATCTGACAAAGCGCCCGGTCAAGGTCGGCTTTACCCGGCAGGAATCCATCAACTACCATCCCAAACGCCATGCGATGAAGATCTGGATGAAGCTGGGTTGTGACGAAAACGGAAAGATCAAAGCCCTGCAGGCGCATTTGGAGTCCGACACCGGTGCCTACGGTTCCCTGGGCGGCCCGGTTCTGCAAAGAGCCTGCACCCACGCGGGCGGACCCTATGCCTATGAAAACGTTGAAATCCGCGGCGATGCCTACTATACCAACAATCCGCCGGCCGGTGCCTTCCGCGGCTTCGGCGTAACCCAGTCCCTGTTTGCGATCGAAACGCTCGTCAATGAACTGGCGGAAAAATGCGGCCTCGACGGGTGGGAAATGCGCTATCGAAACGCCGTGCGCCCCGGGGACTATCTTCCCAACGGGCAGCTGTGCGACCCCAATGTCGGCTATGTGGAAACGCTGGAAGCCGTAAAAGACGACTTCTACAAATATGAAAACGACCCGGATTATTCCGTCGGAATTGCCTCGGCTTTGAAAAACGCCGGCGTCGGCGTCGGTCTGGTCGACCCGGGCCGCTGCGATATCGAACTCGGCGAAGACGGCAAGATCCACTGCTATTCGTCCGCGGCTGCCATCGGCCAGGGTGTGGCTACCATCATTCTGCAAATGGTGGGAGAGGTGACCGGTTACCCGTACGATCAGATCATCGTACACGAGCCGGATACCGCCACCTCCCCCAATGCCGGTACGACAACGGCGTCCCGCCAGACGGTGTTTACGGGCCAGGCAGCCAGAGAAGCCGCCCTGCAGCTGAAAGAAGCGCTGGATAGCGGCAAAACGAAAGAAGAACTCACAGGCGTTCGCTTCTGCGGCGAATACGACTTTAAAACCGATCCCATCACATCGGATAAACCGCATCCGGTCAGCCACGTCAGCTACGGCTTTGCCACCCAGCTGTTTATCCTGAACAAGGAAGGCCGCGTTGAACAAGTCATTGCCTCCTCGGATGCCGGTAAAATCATTAACCAAAAGAGCACCGAAGGCCAGGTGGAAGGCGGCGTAGCCATGGGTCTGGGCTATGCGCTCACCGAACGCTTCGACCTTGTGGACGGCGTGCCGCAGCAGAAATTAGGCACCTTGGGTATCTTCCGCGCCCCGGATATGCCCCCGGTCGATGTCCGCCTGGTGCATCATGTGCCGGATGAAAACATCGCCTTCGGCGCAAAAGGTATCGGCGAGATTGTCTGCACGATGGGCGCCCCCGCGCTCCAAAACGCCTACTACAAGTTCGACGGCGAATTCCGCACCGACCTCCCGCTGGTAAACACACCCTACAACAAGAAGAAATAAGCGTACAAAATCCCCGCTGTGTACACAGCGGGGATTTTTCTTTCCCGTATTATCTGCCTGCCTTTATTTAACCCGGCCGGAACGGGTGATCGCAGCGCCGGCGATATTGGCAACCAATGCTACAAGCCCGTAGGCAGGTACATACACAAGCGCACTGTTATTCAAAAAGACGGGAACCGCCGTCAGAAATGCCAGCGCACTTAGGATGGGAAACAGCAGGTGAAACCCGTGCCGCATACCAAACAGAAGCGCGATCACAAAGGTATAGATCGGCAGCACCGACAAAAGGATAAACATGCCGGTTCCGGTATCCTGGATCAGAAGCAGGGCAAGATAATAGCCCGCGGCCAGTACGGCGATAAAAGGCAGTATAGGCAGCCATTGTTTTCGCATAAACATTCCTCCGGAGAAAACCTGCTTGCACAGGGATTAAAATTCGTCGCTTTCGGTTTCCGGTATCGTGGAATTAAACTGATCCAGATCCAAAGAGCCGTCCTGGCGCGCCATGATCATCGTCACGGTCGCATCACCGGTAATATTGATAGCCGTGCGTGCCATATCCAGTATCCGGTCGATCCCGAGTATCATGGCAATGCCCTCTACCGGTAAGTTGACCGATCGCAAAACCATCGCAAGGGTAATCAGACCCACACCGGGGACGGCGGCCGTGCCCACAGAAGCCAGAGTCGCGGTCAGAATCACGGTCATAAAGTCACCGAAGCCCAAGGGTATGCCGTATGCCAGGGAGATGAACACGACGGCACAGCCTTGCATGATGGCCGTCCCGTCCATATTGACGGTCGCCCCGAGCGGGATGGTAAAGGCGGATACGCGCCGCGGAACACCCATATTGTCCATCGCGTTCAGCGTCAGGGGAATGGTCGCCCCGGAGCTGGCCGAAGAGAAGGCAAAGGTCATCGGACCGGCAAACTTCTTGAAGAAGGTCAGCGGATTCACACGCGCCAAAAGGATGAGTAACGGCATGTATACAAGCAGTACCTGCAGTACGAGTGCCCCGGAAACCGAACCCATATAGGCAAGCATCGGCAGGAAGGTTTCAAAACCCAATTGCGAGAACGTGCGGGCAATCAGGGCGAAAACCCCAAACGGCGCCACCAGCATAACCATCCCGGTCATGCGCATCATGAGGTCGTTTCCTTCGTTCAGCCCCCGCGCAATGAGCGAGAGTTTCTCCGGCATCATCGCACAGATAATTCCGACCAGCAACGCAAAGAGAATGATCTGCAGCATCTCGCCGTTTGCCATGGCGGCCACGGGATTGGTGGGAATGATGTTCAGAAGTGTATCGGTGAGATTGGGTGCTTCGGCAATTTCCACGGCGACAGTTTCCACTGTTTGCAGGTCCATATTTTCTCCGGGCTTGATAAAATTGGAGAGTAAAAGTGCCAGAGCAATGGCCGCTGCCGTTGTAAACAAGTAGAACAACAGCGTCTTGACTCCGATTTTTCCGAGGCTGGCCGTGTCTCCCATGGATAGCGCGCCGGTAGCCAAAGAGAAAAAGACCAAAGGCACCACCAGCATTTGCAGCAGCCGCATAAAGCCCGAGCCGACAAACTGAAACACGCCGTCAATCAAAAAATCATCCCGGATTGCACCGGCCGGTACCAGATAATGCAAAAGGACGCCGGTTACAGCACCGAGTATCAAACCGATAAAGATTCGTTGCGTCAGAGAGATCGTCCGTTTTTCGCGTTTTTGTTCGGTCATCGGACGCCACCCACTTTACGCTCTTTCATGAAACGTGCGAGCGCTTCTTTCCAATGCGGTACCGGCTGATTGCCGGTGATACGCAGCATGAAATTATCCAATACCGAATAGCGCGGTCGCAGCCGTTCAAAATTGGTCGGCGTGCCGCCGGTTTCGACCGGTGCATCGCTGCCCGCCAAACGCAGCACTTCCCGTATGAATTCTTCCAGCGAACACTCGCCTTCACAGGAAATGTGAAAGGTCCCGTATTCGGACAGATCAAAAAACCGCAGTATGGTTTCCGCCAGTGTCAGCGAGCTGGTCGGCGTACCGATAATCGGCTGTCCGGTGATCACTTTGCCGTCTTTTCGGGCGCTGTCGATAAATTCGTTGAGCATCTTTTTGCCATACAACCACGAGGTACGCAGAATCGTATGCTCTTTGCAGTGGGTCCGCACGAACATTTCTCCGGCGCGCTTGGACGTACCGTACACCGTCTGGGGATTCGGGGTGTCAAATTCCGTGTACGGGGTTGTTTTGGTTCCGTCGTACACAAAGTCCGAAGACAGATAAAAAATCCGCGCCCCGATCTGATTGGCAATGATCGCCAGATTTCTGGCCCCGATGGCATGCAGTGCGTAGGTTTCTTCCACATGTTCTTCGCACCAGCCCCGATTGCTGTATGCGGCGCAGTTTACAATAATATCCGGGCGGTTTCGTTCCGCATAGCGTTCCACAGCCTGTGCATCCAAAATGTTCAGATCATCTACATCGGTGGAAAGAACTTCAAAACGATCCCGATTGTGCACCAGCAGATTCTCCAATGCAGCACCGAGTCGGCCCGATCTTCCTACGATCCAGATTCGTTTTTTTAGCTCCATTCTTCCTCCTTCTGTTTCTTTTGTATCTCACAACAATATTCCATACAATAAACAATCTACTCTAATATTGTAGCACACTTGCTACTCTAATATTGTAGCACACTTGCGTCTCGGTTTGCCCTTGCAGCGTTTTACACAGCAAACAACCCGCACAATCATGCGCGGGTTGCGAGAGGAGGTTTACACCTCATAAAGGGGAGGCATGCGAATCATGCATGGTGATTTTAATTGGTTCGCGTCTGCAGGGCTTTGTCGATACGGGCTTCAAAGGTCTTCATATCTTTGGCAACTTCCCCGCTGAAGGATTCCCCTATGACTTCGCCTTTGGCATTCACCAACAGAATGGTGGGATACGTCTTGATGTTTTTCAGCAGATCCCCGAGCGGCTGATTTTTTGCAACCGCTATATTGGGAAATTCGATTTTGCCGTCTTGCAGGAGTTTTTTTGCCGTTTCTTCTTTGTCTTTGTTTTCGCCTGCATCCACATGCAGACCGATCAGCTGCACTTTCTTTTTGTTCCATTCGCCGGATTTTTCGTTCAGGCTGCGCAGGTTTTTTGCACAGTCTTTGCATTGGCTGTCCCACAGCGTGAGCACGGTCAGATCTGCCTCTTTAAAGCTCTTGTCCGAAATATCTTTTCCGTTCAGGCCTTTTCCGGTAAAAGCGGGAAAACGCAGCGTATTGGCATCGGTCTTTTTCTGTTCTCCGGCCGGGGTTTTTTTCGCAGGAGTTTTTTGGGCCGGTGTGGTTTTTCCCGTGGCCGGCTTTTTGGCCGGTGTGTTCTTTGCGGTATTCTTGCTTTCTTTTTTTACGGCCGCTTTCTTTTCTTTCTTTGCGGTTTTATTTGTCTCCGTCTGGCTTGTTTTGGTTTTTTCTGTTTTGGGCGGTTCCGCTTTCTGGCATCCGATCATACCTGCCGCCAGTACCAGCGACAGCGTTCCTATCAATAGCGCTTTTCGTGTCCGTTTCATGTTTTGTCCCTCTCTTTCTATGTTGGGATGGCATCTCTGCTATCCACCTACAGAATACCAGCCGGCCTATAAAGTTCCGGTTAAGAAACGGGCAAAAAAAGCAAAAAGTATTGCGAAATTCTTTCATCCGTAGGTACCCGGGGCAAATTGATGTTTCAGACACAATTGCTGTCTATACTGAAAAAAACAGCCGAAAGGAGACACCATGCGACTGCTTATAGTAGAAGACGAACCGAATCTGCGTGAGAATCTCACAAAAGGACTCACACAGGCAGGCTATTTAATCGATGCCTGCGGCACAGGCGACGAGGCCGATGCTATGCTGCTGACAGAAACCTACGATCTTATTGTACTGGATATCAATTTGCCGGGAATGGACGGCTCTACCCTTTTAGAGAAGATCCGCTCGCAGGATCAGACGGTGAGCATCATCATGCTGACCGCGCGCGATGCCTTGGGGGATCGGATACGCGGCCTGGATACCGGGGCCAACGATTATCTGCGCAAGCCCTTTGACTTTCCCGAGCTACAAGCGCGGATCCGCTCGCTATTGCGCCGGCGCACCATACAGGAAGATGTCATCCTGTCCGCGGCGGGACTGCAAATGGATACGCGCACCCGCCTTGTGACCGCCAACGGAAAGCCGCTTCCCCTGACAAAAAAAGAAGGACAGATATTGGAATATCTCCTGCTGCACAAAGGGCGACCGGTCAGTCAGGAAGAAATACTGGCGCACGCGTGGGACGATACCGTAAACGCCTTTACCAACACCGTGCGCGTGCATATGTCGGCGCTGCGAAAAAAGATCCGCGCAGCGACCGGGAAAAACCGCATCACCAATTGCATCGGGGAAGGATATCGGATCGATGAATAAGTACAGACCTCTTTTCAGAAAACCGCAAACATTCACCGGCGTTTTGGTTCTTAGCGTCATCCTCATTTTTGTCGTTATGACCTTGCTGTCCGGTCTGCTGCAAACCGCCTATATGCGGTATCTAATGGGCGAAATGGATGAATTTCTGATCGACTTACTGGAAGGATCCTACGGCGAAACCTATGTTGTGATCAATGAAGAGCAGCTGAAGTACACGCTGTCGTATCAGGTGTTTGTGCTGTTTTCGACCGGTCTGAGCCTGGCGCTGGGCGGCCTGCTGTTTTACTTTGTGATCCGGCGTTTGCTGCACCCGCTCAAGCAGTTTACCGCACGGATCAGCGCATGGGATATACAGGACACGAATTATCTGCAGCTGCCCGAACTGCCCCGCGGCAATGCCGAACTCACCCAATTGGTGGGCGTATACAATCAGCTGCTGGCGCGCTTGTATGACAGCTACGAACGGCAAAAAGCCTTCTCCGGCAATATCGCGCACGAGCTGCGCACACCCCTTGCCATCCTCCTGTCGGAGATCCAGGTATACGGGATCCGCCCTACCAACGACAACGAATCCCGCCGCTTTGTACAAAATATGGAAAAAAGTGTACGGCGTCTGGCCGATATGGTAGAGAGCATTCTGTATCTGTCAGTGGATACCAAGCCCCATACTGCGCCTGTGCGGGTGATGGATCTTGTCGAAGAAATCTGGCTGGATCTGGAAACCAAAGCCGGTGCAAAAAAACTCCTATTGACGATAGAAAACGGAGAACAAATCCTATGGACCGACGAAACCCTCCTGCAGCGTCTGCTTCACAATCTGCTGGAAAATGCCGTCCTCTATACCACCCCCGACAGCGCCATCGCCGTAACCTGCCGGCAGTCCGAAAAAGAGCACCGCATCACCGTATCCGACACCGGGCCCGGCATATCGGACGAAGACAAAACCCGCGTCTTTGACCTCTTCTATCGCTGCCAATCCACCGGCACCCCTCCCACAGAAGGCTCCGGCATCGGCCTCTCCCTCGTCGCCCGCATCGCCCAACGCCTCGGCGGCCACATCACCCTCACAGACCACCACCCCCAAGGCACCGCCTTCACCCTCCACCTCCCCAAAGAACGGGGTCAGGCTTAACTTAATTAAATTCTTTTTGTAATTTTCAATTATTTACTGCCACAAGCGGGTATATCTACCGTATCAATCCAACAGGAGGAGAACCCCTTGCCCCGAAAACCCCGAGTACAAGGTGATGGCATGATTCATCATGTCGTCGTCCGAGGCAATCAAAAGCAAGTCATTTTTCTATCTGATGGCGACAGAATCCGTTATCTGCAGCTTGTGGAGCGATACATGGATCGCTATCGGTTCACTTTGCTTTCCTATTGCCTGCTGGATAATCACGTGCACCTGCTGTTGCAGCAGGAGAACACGCCGCTATCTACCATTATGCAGGGACTGCAGCAGAGCTATACGCAGTTTTACAATCGAAAGTATGCGACATCGGGACATGTGTTTCAGCAACGATTTGCTTCCTACCCTTGTATGGAAGATGCGTATCTCGTGTCCCTGATCGCCTACATACACAAGAATCCGAAAGCCTCCGGCGTCGTACAGTCGGCTGATGACTACCGCTGGTCCAGCCATCATGAGATCGTCCGACCGAGCAAGAAGAATCTCGTTCGAGTTGAGGATCTGCTGCGCTTGCTTGGTATCGGCCGGGCGCAGTTTATGGCAGAGTATCACAAGATGTTAAACGAGGTTGAAAAAAAAGACATTACCCATACATATATGCGTGAAAGCGATGAGGCGTTGGAACAGGCCGATCAGGATTCTGCTCCTTTGAACGGCCCGTTTCGCTGGAAAAAACACAGTATGCAGGATATAGATGCAGCGATCCGGCGCTACGAGAAGCTGTCATCGCATACATTCAATATCGTCCAATACCGCAGGCTCTTTGCGGTTTTATGCGCGCGCCACACGGCGGCCTTGGGCAAAGAGATCGCTGCGCGTTTGGATGTGCAACCGGCGCGCATTTCGCAAATTCAGCGGGAATTTGCAGAAGGCGAGTGGACCGATTGGTTGAAAACCCAGTTTTACTTTATCGAAGAAGGATTGCTTGTTACGTGATTTCAGTTTTATTTAATTTAGTTAAGCCTGACCCCCTTCTCTGCACGCAAAAGCCGGAGCGAACTCCGGCTTGGTTTTAGTAACGTGTGTTTTCGGTTGCGCGGTAGGGGTCGTGCAGATGGTCGAGCACGCGTTCGGTCCGGGCGATCCAGATCATATGCGGTTCGTTTTTGCCCCAATAGTCTTTGATCCCTTTGGTGGGCGTCCCGATCAGTTCGGTCCAATAGGCCTGGCTGGTTTTGTAGCCGGCGTCGGTGCAAAAATAGCTGGCACCTTCTTTTTCCAGTTCGTTCAAAAGCGTGTTGACTAAAGCGCGTCCGTAACCCTGCCCCTGCCATTCTTTTTTCACATAGATGAGGCGAACCTCCCGGATATCTGCGGGCGTATTCACTTCGGATGTGGATAAGTAATGCTGAATGATGGCATTCGGTCGGGTCAGTGCGGCAAATCCGATGAATGTATCGTCTTCATAGCATCCCCAAAATGACGCCGAATGGTCATCCAGCAGCGCCTTCATATTTTCTGCTTCCCGGTTTTGGACCGATTCATTCACCTTGTCGTTGCGCGCCTGCAGATCGGCAAAGCCATCCCGGAAAATCTGAAGTGCTTCCGCCTTATCCTGTTCTGCCAGCGGACGAAATTCATTCTTTGCTGTCATGTCCATTCCTCCTGTCTGTAATGATGATATATTGTACCACATCACAGCGGTAGATAACAACGAAAACACGTGAATTTCAATGTTATTCGGCGGGAATACGATAGGCAGAGAAAAAATATTTTACAACTGTTTATGTGCGGTCATTTGACTATAGGAAAGAAAAGGAAAGGCGGAAGATCTCCCTTCCGCCTACATGCTTATTATGCGTTGCGTTTGGCTCTTGCATCCGTGCCGATCTTGTCGGCGGCAACAATCGCTGCGTAATACATATCCGCATCCACCGCAAACGGTTCATTATGACCGGTGTCCCCTTCTGCAACGGCAAGCTCTGCCACATTGCGCAAACCGGCTTCGTCCGGCTCTTTTACACCTAATTCGGCCAAGGTAACCGGCAGGCCAATATCCATACAAAAATCGAGCACTTCATCCAGCTCTTCCTGCGGCGCATTCTCCAGAACCAATTGGGTTATCACACCGAAGGCGACCTTTTCGCCGTGCAGATAGTCGTGTGTCTCTTCCAAAGCGGTCATCCCGTTATGCACGGCGTGCGCCGCGGCCAGTCCGGACGACTCCGCCCCGACTCCCGACAGATACGTGCTGGCTTCTATCACCTGATCAACGGCTTCGGTAAGCACGCCGGCTTCAACTGCCTGCAATGCTTTGCGCCCTTCCTCCATCAGGATCTCGTAGCAAAGCTCGGTCAGTCCCAACGCAGCGCGGGTCGACAATCCGCCTACGAGATTCTTTGCGCCCGATGCAACAGACGCCCTTGCTTCAAACATCGTGGCCAGTGCATCGCCCATGCCGGCCACAAACAGGCGCTTGGGCGCGTTGGCCACCACCTGCGTATCCATCAGAATCAGGTCCGAAGTGCGATCAAAGAACACATATTCATCAAATTCGCCGTCTTCTGTGTACATAACAGAAAAAGACGTACACGGCGCATCCGTTGCCGCCGATGTCGGGCATACCGCTACCGGCAGACTTTCAAAATGTGCCACCGTTTTCGCCGTATCCAGAGCCTTCCCGCCGCCGATTCCTACGGATACATTCAGCCCTTTCTCCTGTACGATCTTTTGCAGTCTTTCCACTTCGTCCCGACTGGATTCTCCGGCAAAGAATTCAAACACCGCTTCAATGCCTGCTTCCTGAAAACTCTTTTCCACCATCTGGCCGTTTCGGCTATAGCCGCCTTTACTGATCACAACCAGTGCTTTATCACCCAATGGTTTTACATACTTGCCGATTTCTGCCAACACATTTTTCCCCTGCACATAGCGCGAAGGACTCGTGAGTACTTTTACCATATCGTTCTCCTTTCGGTTTGTATCCTTTCATTTACCTTTTTATCGTAGCACAGGCATTCGTCCTTTTCACTTTGTGCTGCAAAGGCGGATTGTAAACATCTGAAAAAAGCCGTTCTATGCGTGAAGGAGTTTCACGGTCATGAAAACTCTATGAAATAAAAAATCTTCCGCGAGAGATGAAAAAGCCATCCGTGCGGATCGCTTCAACTGTATCGCTTCGCAAAAATCGCGCGTACTGTATATTGCGCAATATCTTTGTTAAGCATTTTATGGAAAATTTAATTTAGTTAAGCCTGACCCCGTTCTTGTCGGTGCGCAAAAAAACCGGCCGAAGCCGGTTATTGCGGTTCGTTTCGCGCTAAAAAGGCGTCGAGTTCTTCTCTTGTGTTCAGATTGGCGAATAAACGCTTTTGCGGGTCAATTTGCAGGACATGGTCTTCGTCTAAAAAGCGGACGCCGTTGTGATAGGCAAGGTCCCGGATGTTTCGTTTGCCTTGGGCCAGATAGGCTTCGATCGGTGCGATCAGTTTTTTTCCGTAGTAGGCGTGGAACGGTTCGATCCAGCCGTCATGCAAAGAGGTGAGGATCCCGTTGTCGCCCGGCCGGATTTTTTCTTGCATCAAACCGGCATACACCGGGTTGTAGTACGGCATATCGCAAGCGATCACAAAGGCGTATTCGCTTTTTGTCAGGGTGAGCCCTGCATGGATCCCGGCCAAAGGGCCGGTAGACGGCAGTATATCTTTTGTGATCCGCACATCGGCGCCCAGATAGTAGTCACTATTGTGCGTCACTACAACGATATCGGAAAAATCCTCCGCCAGGCGACGGATGGTTTCCCGCACCAGGAGCTTGTCGTCGTATACTATGCCCTGTTTGTCAAAGCCCATACGGCGGGATTTTCCCCCCGCCAGCACGATGGCCGAGCCGAACACTTTATCCGCCCCAGGGCAGGGACATATACTCTTTCATCAGGCGCTTGTATTCGCTCTTAAAGAGGCTTTCGTGTCCTCTTTCCCATTCGGACAACTGGGCAAACAGGCCTTTCAGATTTTCATCTTCCACATAGTCCTGCATCTCTTCGTAGAATTCGGCAAAATCTTTTTCAATCAGATAGGCCATCCGCAGTATTGTAATATCCGGCGTGTCGGATTCCACCAGGGTGGTGTCCAAATGTTCACTGTCGGCGCGGGAAGAAAAAATATCCTGTTCTCCCTGATTCATCATGACATCCTCGGCGTTTCCGTCCAGTGTGCCGCCGGTATACGCAGCCAGTTTGTCTTCCAGATATTCGTAATGGGCTTCTTCCACTTTGGCGAGGTTTTCAAACAAACCGGCCGTAGTGCCGTCCTGGAAACGGGCGGCGGAGTCGCGGAAAAACTGGGCGCCGTCTT
The DNA here is from genome assembly GCA_012519495.1 of Tissierellia bacterium. Classification (GTDB taxonomy): domain Bacteria; phylum Bacillota; class Clostridia; order Tissierellales; family Peptoniphilaceae; genus JAAYQA01. The sequence continues at coordinate 21,400 of JAAYQA010000050.1, forward strand.
TTTCCATTTGCATGGCGTATTTTAAAATATTGGCATATTCGGGATTCAACTGATTTTCCTTTCCGGTTCGGGGGCGTTTTCCGCCACAGGGTGTATGCTGACCGCAGCGACTTTCAGTTCGGGTATTTTGGCGATGGGGTCTAATGCATTATGTGTCAGCACATTGGCCCCTTGCGCATAGTGGAACGGAATAAACAGCACTTCAGGTTCAATCCGGTCGGTTACACGCGCCTGGACTTCAATACAACCGCGGCGCGAACAGATCTGCACCGGATCGCCGTCTTTGATTCCGTAGCGGCTGGCTTCTTCCGGATGCATTTCCACATAGGCGGGCCCTGCAATCTCATTGATCGCCTGGGTTTTCCCGGTCATAGTCATCGTATGATAATGATAGAGTATGCGGCCGGTCGTCAGCACATAGGGGTATTCGTGGTTGGTCAGTTCAAACGGATCTTCGTATTCCATATCGGCAAAGAGTCCGCGCCCGCGCGAGATCGCTTTGGTATGCAGAATCGGCGTGCCGGGATGGTCCTTGTCGGGGCAGGGCCACTGTATGCCCTCTTCTTCGATCCGCGGATAAGAAATACCGGCGTAACTGGGGGTTACAGAAGCCAATTCGTCAAAAATCTGCGACGGGTTTTTGTATTCGGCCGGCACACCCAGCCGGTTCAAAAGCGCGGCAAAAATCTGCCAGTCAGGCTTGGTGTTTCCGATGGGACGGATCGCCTTGCGGACGCGTTGCACGCGGCGTTCGGTATTGGTAAAGGTTCCGTCTTTTTCCGCAAACGACGACGCCGGCAGGATCACATCGGCAAACTGTGCGGTTTCGGTCATGAAAATATCCTGTACCACCACAAACTCGGCCTCTTCCAATGCGTGCATCACGTGTTTTGTATCCGGATCCGATACGACCGGATTCTCGCCGAACACATACAGCATGCGAATGGACTGATCGGTCAGTCCGTCGATCACCTCGGGCAGCGTACGCCCGACTTTATCGGACAGTTTCCTGCCCCAGGCTTTTTCAAATTTTTCGATCACTGCCGACTTGATCACCTTTTGGTAACCGGGCAAGTCGGAAGGCAAGCAACCCATGTCACAGGCGCCCTGCACATTGTTCTGGCCGCGCAGCGGATTGATCCCCGCGCCGTATTTTCCGATATTGCCTGTCAGTAACGACAGATTCGACAACGCCATGACGCCGTGTGTACCGCGGGAATGCTGGGTGATTCCCATCGCGTAGTAAATCCCCGCCGCATCGGCTTCGGCAAACATGCGGGCGGCTTTTCTAATATCGTCGGCCGGTACACCGCAAATGGGTTCCACATATTCCGGCGTGTATTTTTTCAGGGTGTCTTCCAGGAATTCAAAGCCTTCGGTGCGCTCTTCAATATAAGCGCGGTCTTCCAGCCCTTCTTCCAGAATCACATGGCACATCGCGTGAATCAGCGCGATATTTGTGCCCGGTCGCACCGGCAGATAAAGATCGGCTTCATCCGCCAAAGGAATCCGGCGGGGATCTGCCACAATCAGTTTGGCGCCTTTTCTGTGCGCACGCATCATGCGGGTCCCTAATACCGGGTGGTTCTCGGTTGTATTGGAGCCGATGACAAATAGACAATCGGAATCGATGATTTCCGCGTTGGTGTTGGTCATGGCGCCGCTTCCCAATGTAGTCGCAAGACCTGCGACGGTGGAAGCGTGTCAGAGACGGGCGCAGTGGTCGACATTATTGGTGCCGACGCCGGCGCGCAGCAGTTTCTGGAAGAGATAATTATCTTCGTTTGTACAGCGGGCCGATGAAAAGCCTGCGATGGCGTCCGGTCCGTGGTCTTGTTTTATCTGCTTCATCCTGGAGGCTACCAGATCCAGTGCTTCTTCCCAGGAGGCTTCCCGGAACCGGCCGTTTTCTTTGATCAAAGGCTCTTTCAAACGATCGGGATGCTGCACGAAATGCCAGGAAAAACGCCCCTTTACACACAAGAGCCCGTCGTTGGCCTTGGTGCCCAAATGGGGTTCCACGCCGACGATTTTTTCGTTTTTGGTAAGGATATCGATCTGACACCCGACACCGCAGAACGAACAGGTCGTGCGCGTTTTTTTCACGTCAAAATAGCGGAAGTTCTGGTTCTTCGGCAAAAGCGCCCCCGTCGGACAGACCGCCACGCAGTTTCCGCAGGAAACACAGCGCGAATTGGCCAGTCCCTCTTCCATCGGGGTGGCTATTTTGGTTGTAAAGCCGCGATTGGACAAACCGATCGCATCGGTACACTGTACTTCCTGGCACATGCGGTAGCACTTGCCGCAAAGAATGCACTTGTACGGGTCAAAATCATAAAACTTGTTGGATGTATCCACCGGCGCCTTTCTCTGTGCGCCGCTGCGGTAGCTGCCGTCCAAAACGCCGTACTCATAGCAGTAGTCCTGCAGTTTGCACGCACCGGATGCGCCGCAGGTCAGACAGTCATTCGGGTGATTCGAAAACAAAAGATCGAGCGTGCCTTTCCGGGACTTGTGCACTCGTTCGGAATCCGTTTCAATCACCATGCCCTCTTTCGGGAAGGTGGCACACGAAACAACCAGCTCGTCTCTTTTTTTGTCTTCCATGACGCAAAGCCGGCAGGCACCTTCGGGTTTCATACGCTCGTCATAACAAAGCGTCGGGACACGGATCCCCGCCTCTTCACATATATGCAGCAAAGAGCGGGATGGATCCACTTCCCGCTCTATGCCGTTAATCGTAATTTTCATGCTCACTCATCTTCCGGATCGGGCAGATTGGCCAGTACTTTTTCCAGCGACAAGGCATCCTGCCACGAAGTTTTCACAAAGCGGCGGCCTTCTTTGGTCTCCACTTTTTTATAGACATGTTTCGGCAGATTCTTACTGTGCTCGGCTTCGGTAAACAGGCGGCCGCGCAGACACAGCGGGCGTCCGCCGGCGGGTTGTCTCGCTTTTACCGTTACCTCGCCATGGTCTTCGTGCACTTCCATATTGCAGCCGTAGTCGCAGGCGCGGCATTTCACGCCTTTTTTCGTGCCGGCCCAGTTGCGGATCTTTTTCTCGTAGGCCCTGCGGTCTATCAATGCGCCCACCGGGCATACGCTCACGCAGCGATTGCACGAAACGCAGGTGGATTCTTCCAGGGTATTGTCGGCATCGGCGGAAATATGCGTGTTAAAGCCGCGGCCGGCAAAGCTGAGCACCTGCCGGTCCAGCACTTGTGCGCAGGTGCGCACGCATTTGCCGCACAGGATGCATTTGCTTTCGTCGCGCAGAATATACGGCGAGGATGTATCGGTGAACCTGGCTTCTTCCTCGCCCCGGCGCGCACCGTCGTGTGTGCGAAACGCCACATCGTAATCGTAGGCATATTGCTGCAGCAGACAGTCCCCTGCCTTCTGGCAGGTCAGGCAGTCATTGGGGTGATTGTCCAGCAAAAGACGCAGGATCCCCTTTCTTGCCTGCACCACGCGTTCGCTCATCGTGTGTACTTCCATCCCTTCCCACACAATCTGCGAGCACGAGGTAACCAGCTTGCGCGAGCCTTCGATCTCCACAACACACATGCGGCAGGCCGCCACAATCTGCAATTCTTTGTCATAGCAAAGCGCGGGAATATTGATACCGACTTTCTTCGCCGCCTCGATCACCATCGTCCCTTTGGGCACGGTGACCTGTTTGCCGTCGATGGTCAGAGTAATATCCATAGTTCCCCCTATTGTTTCACGATCGCCTGCACCGGACATGCAGCGATACAGGTTTCACATTTTATGCAGTCATCCTGATTGATAACATGCTGCTCTTTCGGTTTGCCGTCAATACACGAGACCGGGCAAACGCGGGCACATTTGGTGCAGCCGATGCATTTGTCGGTAATCACGATCTTGGCGAGCGCTTTGCAAGCGCCGGCCGGACACTGCTGATCATTGACATGGGCTTCGTATTCATGACGGAAAAAGCGGATGGTCGACAAAACCGGATTGGGCGCCGACTGCCCCAAACCGCACAGCGAGCTGTCGATAATCATCTGCGACATCTCTTCGAGTTCGGTAATGGTTTCGGGGGTGCCTTTTCCTTCGGTTATGCTATCCAGTTTTTCCAGCATGCGTTGGGTTCCTTCGCGGCAGGGCGTGCACTTTCCGCACGACTCGTCGACCGTGAAGTCCAGGAAGAAACGGGCCACATCGACCATGCAATTGTCTTCGTCCAGTATGACCATACCGCCCGACCCCATAATGGAGCCCAGTTTTCCAAGGGACTCAAAGTCCACCGGGGTGTCCAGATGCTCCGCCGGGATACAACCGCCGGAGGGTCCGCCCGTTTGCACCGCTTTAAATTCTTTACCGCCGGGAATCCCGCCGCAGATGTCGTACACGATCTCCCGCAGGGTAGTTCCCATGGGTACTTCAATCAATCCGTTATTGTTGATTTTTCCACCCAGGGCAAAAACTTTCGTGCCGGGGGATTTTTCCGTGCCGATGCTGCGGAAATGTTCGGCGCCCTTTTGGAAAATATAGGGGACGTTGGCAAAGGTCTCCACATTATTAATGATCGTGGGCTTTTGCCACAGACCGTGCACGGCGGTCCGGTGAATCTTCGTGCGGGGCATACCCCGCTTGCCTTCGATGGATTCCATCAAAGCCGTACCTTCTCCGCAGACGAAGGCGCCGGCGCCCAGTCGTACTTCCAGATCAAAGCTGAAATCCGTACCGAAAATATTGTCGCCCAATACATTGTATTCTTTCGCTTGTTTCACGGCATGATTCAAACGCTCGATGGCCATGGGATATTCCGCCCGCACATAGATATAGCCTTTATTGCTGCCGATGGCGTAACCGCAAATGGCCATGGCTTCCAATACGCTGTGGGGGTCTCCCTCTAAGATCGAACGGTCCATAAAGGCGCCCGGGTCTCCCTCGTCGCCGTTACAAATGACATATTTCGGATAGTCGTTTACCACAAAGGCGCTTTCCCATTTGCGCCCAGTGGGAAAGCCCGCGCCGCCCCGGCCCCGCAGGAGGGAATCTTTCATGGTTTGAATGACTTCTTCCCGGCTACTGTTCAGGCACTGATACAAAGCCTGATAGCCGTCATACGCTATGTATTCATCTATCTCTTCGGGATCGATGCGTCCGCAGTTGCGCAACGCAATCTTTACCTGCTTTTTGAAAAAGTCCACTTCGTCTACGGATTCAACGAAATCGTCTTCCTTAACCGCCCCTTCGTATACCAGTCGTTTGACAATGTTTCCGTCCCGAATGTGGGTGTCGAACAATTCGGTTATATCTTCTTTCTGTACCAAGGCGTAGAATACACCTTCGGGATAAACCAAAACGATGGGACCGGCTTGACACAGACCCAGACAACCGGTTTTTACCAGTTTGACTTTATCGTCCAGCTCCCGCGCGGCAATTTCTTTCGCCAATTGTTCCCGTAATACTTTCCCGCCGGAAGAGTCGCAACCCGCGCCGGCGCATACCAGCAAATGATATTCGTCGGATGCCTTCCGGTCTTTTAACGAAATTCGCGCTTTCTTCTCTTCCCGCACCCGGATGGCTTTCGCCGTATTCTCTTTAATTTCATTTAATCGTTTTATGTCCATTTATTTGTCCTTTCGCAACAGTTCTTCCACATCGGCGGGCGTTACGCGACCATGGGGCTCTTCGTTAATGGTAATAAACGGTGCCAGCACGCATGCCCCCAGGCAACGGGTGGCTTCCACCGAATACTTGCCGTCGGGCGTGGTTTCGCCGGACTTAATGCCCAAGACTTCCTCGGCTTTATCCAAAGCAGCTTGGGCGCCTTTTACATAACAGGCGGTACCCATGCAAACGGCCACCTGGGTTTCACCACGGGGAATCAGGGTAAATTGCGAATAAAACGTTATGACGCCGTA
>JAAYQA010000051.1 GCA_012519495.1 Tissierellia bacterium
ACGGCTTTGAAGCCGGCAAAGATCTCACCGATGCACTGGCCAACGATGCACCGCACGACGATTCCAATCTGGACGGCTTCCCGGTCGTTGGTACGCTGGTGGATTAGCGTATGTTTCGCACATTAGGCTGGATCAATGCGGCGCTTCTTCTACTTGTCCTTTTGCCCTATCTCGGCACAAGGCTGAACAAGCTCGCTTTTTCCGGCAAGAACAAGACCCTGCAAAACGGCGTGCGCGCCCTACGCAAGGTGCATAAGCCCGCGGGGAATCCTGCTTGCTGTCCTGGCTTTTGTGCACGGCTATATGGCCGTCGGCCGGATCATGCTGCACACCGGTACGGTTTTATACGTAGCCGCCGTGCTGACCGCCCTTGCCGGCATCGGATTCTGGCAGAAGAAAAAGAAGGGAATTTTCCAAACGCACAAGTTCCTCGCGCTGGTTACCACGCTGTTGTTTTTGCTCCACTGGCTGATCCCCGGCGCGTTACGAAACCTGTTCTAAAAAAGCACCCGCATGCTCGGGTGCTTTTTCATTACCGGCAATGACCGCTGCAGACGGCGCAGGCGGTGGGTGCCACGGCATTGCCTCCGCGTGCGGTTTCCCGCAGATCCGGCGAAAGCGAACGGCCGACCGCATACATAACATCCAGCATTTCGTCAAAGGGATTGATATGCGTAACCCCGCTTAGCGCCAGCTGTGCACACGTAATTGCATTCACCGCGCCCAATGCGTTGCGGCTCTGGCAGGGCGATTCCACAAAGCCGCCGATCGGATCGCATACCATGCCCAGCAGATTGGACAGACTCAGGCTGGCGGCCGTCAGACACTGCTGCGGATTTCCGCCTGCGATCTCTGTGACAGCGGACGCGGCCATCGCACTTGCGACACCCACCTCCGCCTGGCATCCCGCTTCCGCGCCGGATACCGATGCATTGCGCATCGCCAGATACCCGATCGCCCCGGCATTCAGGATCCCGGAAAAGAGCGCCTCTTCCGACAATGCTTTGGTTTCTTTCAAAGCGAGCAACACCCCCGGCAACACACCGGACGATCCCGCCGTCGGCGCTGCGACAATCAGTCCCATGGAAGCATTGGTTTCCAGTACCGCCATGGAATAGGTGATGGCTTTTGTAAACAATGCCCCGCCCGGCAGCGCGTTTTGTTCATAATATGCGTGCAGTTTCTGCGCTTCCCCTCCGATCAATCCGCCCATGGACTTCCCCGGGTCTGTAAGAGGTGCAGTGGCCGATTGCACGAAAATGGCCCCGATTTCACGCAGTCTCTCCTGCAGGGTTTCCTGATCGATTCCCGTATTTGCGAGTTCCCGCTCTTTCATGACGGCAGAGATCGGAAGCCCCTTTTCCGTACAGATCGCCAGCAATTCCTGTCCGCTGTTAAAATCCATATCTTTGTCTCCTTATCCCTGTACCAGAATCACTTTGCTGATCTCCGAATGAAGATTCAGATGTGCCACCACTTCCTCCGGGATAATTTCATCGGTTTCCATAATGGCATAGGCCGTTTTTCTTTGTTCCTTGCGAAACACCCGCATAAAGGCGATATTGATTCCCTTCATGGCAAAGGCCGCCGTCAGATAGGCGATGACCCCCGGCTTGTCCAGATGCTCCACAATCAGCGTTGCGTATTCGCCGGTAAAGTCCAGCTCGACCCCGTCGATCCGCGTGATGCGGATTTTTCCGCCGCCGATCGACTCGCCCCGTACCGAAAGCTTTGTCCCGTCCGCCGCTTCCAGGTGGACATCGGCCGTGTTCGGATGCGAAACCGCCGTTTCTTCATCGATCGCATACGTATAGGCAAGTCCTTTTTTGTCCGCTTCAAAAAAAGCATCGCGGATCCGTTCGTCGGCCATATCGTAGCCCATTACCCCGCCCAGCAGTGCGCGGTCGGTCCCGTGCCCCCGATAAGTACGCGCAAAGGAACCGTATAAGACAAAGCGCACCCGGCATGCCTCTTTTTGCAAAAGCCTGCGCGCCATTTTCCCGATCGCCACGGCCCCTGCCGTATGCGAGCTGGACGGCCCGATCATATTCGGGCCGATCACTTCAAATAAACTGATGAATTTCATACTGCCTCCTGTATGCAAAACTGCGAATCCCTACAAATCAGCGGGTTTCCGTGACGGCGGTTTCATCCTTGTGTCCGAACACCCGCGGCACGATCCACTGTTCCAGCGCCGGGGTCAGCAGATTCATCGCAAGGATGGCAATGCCGATACCCCCGGGCAGGGCAAACCCGTGGCGGATGATACCCGTCAACAGCCCGACACCCAATGCAAAATACACTTTGGCTTCCCGGTTCAAAGGCGATGTGGAATAGTCCGTTACCATAAAGACCGAAGCAAACAGCGCCGTTCCGGACAGAATATGATACAGGGCAAAATACGGATCCGATTCCCCAAACAGCATGCTGATCAGAAAAAGACCGGTGATGGCCGCCAGCGGAACTTCGATCCGGATCACGCGGCGAAACACCAGATACAGCATGCCGAGAAGGATCGCCCATTTTACCACTTCTCCCATATTCCCGCCAATCTGCCCAAAAAATAAAGCCTCGATATCCGGTGCGCCGGCGGCAACCGTCTTTTGTCCGTTTCCGATAAATTCCAGGGGCGTTGCCGTGGATACCGCATCCGGTCCCGGCATAACCCAGCCGGTAATCCAGGGCGTAAAGAGGATTTTTGACAATACGCGGGCAAACACCGCCGGATTGACATGATTGCGCCCGATGCCACCCGCCATCTGTTTCACCGGCACAATCGCAACAAATGTACTGAAGACAAGAATCCACAAAGGAGTTGTAACCG
>JAAYQA010000052.1 GCA_012519495.1 Tissierellia bacterium
AAGCGTATACGAAATGTTGAAAGAACCGAAACGGGTTATCGAAATTACGATTCCCGTACGCATGGACGACGGATCCCTGAAAACGTTTAAAGGCTATCGTTCCCTTCACAACGACGCGATTGGACCGGGTAAAGGCGGCGTGCGTTTTCATCCCGGCGTAAACCTGGACGAAGTTAAGGCGCTTTCGGTTTGGATGACCTTCAAATGCGGAATCGTTGGGATTCCGTACGGCGGAGCTAAAGGTGGCGTTTGCGTAGATCCCATCGGCATGTCCGACAGAGAGCTGGAGCAGATTGCACGTGGTTTTGTACGAGGCATGTACCATTACCTGGGCGAAAAAGTTGACATTCCGGCACCGGACGTAAACACCAGCGGCAAAATCATGTCCTGGATGGTCGACGAATATGTAAACCTGACCGGACGCCAGGAAATCGGCGTATTCACCGGAAAACCCGTTGGATTCGGCGGTTCGGAAGGCCGTAATGAAGCAACCGGATTCGGTGTTGCCGTTATCGCAAGAGAAGCGGCCCGTGAACTCGGCATGGACTTAAACGGCGCACGCGTAGCTGTACAGGGCTTCGGTAACGTAGGCCGTTACACCGTAAAGAACCTCATCAAACTGGGTGCAAAAGTCGTAGCCATCGGTGAGTGGGAACCCAAAGGCGGCACGTATTCCATCTACAACGAAGACGGTCTGGATTTCGACCAAATGTTTGAATACATGGGCGAACACAAAAACCTGCTGGGCCTCCCGGGCGCAGAAACCCGTTCGCTGGAAGACTTCTGGGCAACCGATGTCGACATTATGGTTCCGGCTGCACTGGAAAACGCGATCGACGAAGAACAAGCCAAAGCGATCAATGCCAAATTGGTTGTAGAAGCAGCCAACGGCCCGATCACACCGGCCGGCGACGCAGTGCTCAATGAGCGCGGCATCACCGTAACTCCCGACATTCTCTCCAATGCCGGCGGCGTAACCGTATCCTATTTCGAATGGGTACAAAACCTGTACGGTTACTACTGGTCGGAAAAAGAAGTTGAAGAAAAAGAAGAAGAAGCCATGGTCAACGCCTTCAAAGACATCTGGGCGCTGAAAAACGAATACGATGTGCCGATGCGTAAAGCCAGCTACATGATCTCCGTAAAGAAAGTTGCGGATGTTATGAAAATGCGAGGCTGGGTATAAGAAGCACAGCAGGCGGAGCAGAAAAATCTGCTCCGCTTTTTTTATTGGAGTGAAACAGATGAAAGAATGGCTGCGCGTTCCGTTGGCCGATTGGCATCCCGACAAAACGATCCGGTGCGGACAGATATTCCACTGGTATCAGAAAGAAAACGGATATTTTCTTGTGCGGGACAAAGAAGTCCTGCATGTACAAACTACAGGGGAAGAAGTAGTGTTTTCCGGAGCTATACAAAACCCGGACAAATGGCTGCGCTTTCTTGGCCTGCATACCGAGAGGGATCTGTCCCCTTATGCAAAAGATCCGGCTTTAGTCGATGCGCTTTTGTATGCCAAGGGCCTGCGGCTTCTTCTGCAGGATCCTTTTGTCACCATAATCAGTTTTATCCTTTCCGCCAACAATCATTTTGCCCGGATTCATACGGGCATACATTGCATGGCGGCCCATTGGGGCGAAGAAATAGAAGAAGGCGTGTTTTCTTTTCCTGCGCCGGAACAATTGGCCGCTGTACCCCCGAGCCGTTTGCGCGCCTTGTGTACAACCGGTTACAGAGACCGTTATATTGCCCAGACAGCTGCGCGCATTGCAGAGGGCAGCTGGGATCTTTCCCTTCCTTTTTCCCTTTCGGCCAACGAAGCAAGAAAGGTTCTTCTGCAACTGCCCGGGGTAGGACCTAAAGTGGCCGACTGCATCTTGCTGTTTGCCTACGGCAAAGGCGATGTTTTTCCGGTAGATGTCTGGATGCATCGCGTGATGCGGGCCTTGTATCCAAATGGAGAAGACGGGCGGAAGCAGATTGCCGAGGCGGCGGTACAGCGATTCGGCGAGGATGCGGGCTTATTGCAGCAAATGCTTTTTTACTATGCAAGGGATCACAAATTAGGTGCCGGAAAAAAGTCATAATACCGGCTTGCAATTGCTTCGCCGATCGGTTATTATAAGGATGGTGTTATTAGCACTCAATCCGATCGAGTGCTAATACAATAATACGATAAGCAGGAGGCAGAATTATGAGATTAAAACCTTTGGGTACACGACTTGTTATTGAAAAAGTAGAAGCGGAGGAAACCACCGCATCAGGGATTGTCCTGCCCTCGTCGGCACAGGAAGCCCCCCAGTTTGCCAAAGTACTGGCCGTGGGAGAAGAAGTGCAAAATGACGAAAAAACCAAAGACGCCATTAAAGTCGGCGACAATGTGATTTATGCAAAATATTCCGGAACGGAAGTTAAAATCGACGGCAATGAGTACATCATCGTAAAATTCACCGATGTACTGGCTGTACTGGAAGACTAAACTAAGAGGAGGAGATACACATGGCTAAAGATATTCAGTTTTCCGCCGATGCCCGTAAAGGCATGGAAGCGGGCATCAATAAGCTGGCAGATACCGTAAAAGTAACACTGGGACCGAAAGGCCGCAATGTCGTATTGGAAAAGAGCTTCGGTGCACCGACCATTACGAACGACGGGGTTACCATTGCCCGCGAAATCGAACTGGAAGACAAATTTGAAAACATCGGCGCCCAACTCGTAAAAGAAGTGGCGATCAAAACTAACGAAATCGCCGGAGACGGTACGACAACGGCAACGCTGCTTGCCCAGGCGATTATCCGCGAAGGCTTACGCAATGTAGCGGCCGGAGCCAATCCGATGATTCTGCAAAAAGGCCTGCGCAAAGCAAGCAAAGCGGCTGTGGATGCGATCCAGGGCTTCTCCAAGGATGTAGACACACCGGAAGAAATCGCCCAGGTTGCGGCTATTTCCGCCGCGGATACAGAAATCGGCGAACTGATTTCGCAGGCGATGGAAAAAGTCGGTAAAGACGGTGTTATCACCGTAGAAGAATCGCGTTCCATGGGAACCACGCTGGAAGTGGTAGAAGGGATGCAGTTTGAAAGAGGCTATGTATCGCCCTATATGGTAACCGATACCGACAAAATGGAAGCCGAACTGGACGATCCGTATCTTCTGATTACCGACAAGAAAATCACCAATATTCAGGATATTCTGCCGATTCTCGAGCAGATCGTACAACAGGGCGCACCGCTGCTGCTCATTGCCGAAGATATTGAAGGCGAAGCACTGGCAACCCTGGTTGTAAACAAATTGCGCGGCACCTTCAACTGTGTAGCCGTAAAAGCCCCGGGCTTTGGCGACCGCAGAAAAGAAATGCTGCAAGACATTGCCATTTTGACCAATGGAACCGTCATCACGGAAGAATTGGGCTATGAATTAAAAGACACGACCATTGACATGCTCGGCCGTGCACGCCGCGTACAGGTCGGCAAAGAAGAAACCGTCATCGTCGGCGGCGAAGGCGCGGAAGAAAAGATCAAAGAACGCGTCCAGCAGATCCGCAATCAGATCGATGCATCCGACTCCGACTTTGACCGCGAAAAACTGCAGGAACGCCTGGCAAAACTCTCGGGCGGCGTAGCGGTGATCCAGGTGGGTGCTGCAACGGAAGTCGAACTGAAAGAACGAAAACTCCGTATCGAAGACGCATTGTCCGCGACCCGCGCTGCGGTGGAAGAAGGCATTGTGCCCGGCGGCGGAACGGTTCTGATCAATACGATTCCGGCTGTGGAAAAACTGGTCGATCAGTTTGAAGGCGACGAGCGCACCGGCGTACAGATCATTCTGAAATCCCTTGAAGAGCCGTTGAAGCAAATCGCGATCAACGCAGGGATGGAAGGATCCATCATTGTAGAAAAAGTCAAGGAAGCCGAAGAAGGCCAAGGCTACGATGCCATGAACAATCAATATGTGGACATGCTGAAATCCGGTATTGTTGACCCGACGAAAGTAACCCGCTCCGCATTGGAAAACGCGGTATCGATCGCATCCATGGTTCTGACCACGGAAGCCGCCGTTGTGGATATTAAAGAAGAAGACCCGATGGCCGGCATGGGTGGCGCCGGAATGGGCGGCATGGGTGGCATGGGCGGCATGATGTAAGCTGATCCAAGAAAAGACTGTCTCGAAAGAGGCGGTCTTTTTTATGCCGAATTTCATGCAGGTGTGGTATACTAATGCAAAATCATAGGAGGGTAAGGGCTTGCAATACTACGGAGAAGGACTCACATTTGACGATATCTTGCTGGTGCCGCAGAAGTCGACCGTTTTGCCGAAAGAAACGGATGTGCGCACGCGGCTGACAAGATCGGTGTTTCTCAACATTCCGCTGATGAGCGCGGGGATGGATACGGTCACCGAATCCCGCATGGCGATCGCCATGGCACGCGAAGGCGGCATCGGCATCATTCATAAGAACAATACGATAGAAGAACAGGCGCGGGAAGTCGATCGGGTCAAACGTTCGGAACACGGCGTTATCACCGATCCGTTTTCTCTGCATCCGCATAACAGCATCAAAGAAGCCATGGACCTGATGGCGCATTACCGCATATCCGGTGTGCCGATCGTGGATGAGCATAATGTGCTCAAAGGCATACTCACCAATCGCGACATCCGCTTTGAAACCGAAACCGACAAGCGGGTGGATGAGGTGATGACATCGGAAAACATCGTAACGGCGCAGCAGGGCATTACGATGGATGAAGCGCTCGAACTCTTAAAGCAGTACAAGATCGAAAAGCTCCCCCTGGTCGACGATGATTACAAACTGACCGGCCTGATTACCATCAAGGATATAGAAAAAACGATTCAGCATCCGAACTCGGCCAAAGACAGTGTCGGACGGCTTTTAGCCGGGGCGGCGGTCGGTGTCAGCCCCGATGTGATGGAACGGATTGAAGCGCTGGTTAAAGCCAAGGTGGATGTCGTGGTGATTGACACGGCACACGGCCATTCGGCCGGCGTTTTGGAAACCATAAGGAAGATCAAAGCCCGCTTCCCGGATCTGCAGCTGATTGCCGGCAATGTTGCAACGGCAGAAGGTACCGAAGCGCTCATACAAGCCGGAGCCGACTGTGTGAAGATCGGTATCGGACCGGGATCCATCTGTACAACCCGCGTAGTCACGGGGATCGGTGTTCCGCAGATCAGTGCGATTATGGCCGCGGCCGAAGTGGCAAAAAAACACGATATTCCGATTATTGCCGATGGCGGGATCAAGTATTCAGGCGATATTACCAAAGCGATCGCAGCCGGTGCCGATACGGTCATGATCGGTTCGTTGTTTGCCGGTACGGAAGAAAGCCCCGGCGAAGAAGAACTGTATGAAGGGCGCCGCTTTAAGGTGTACCGGGGCATGGGTTCGATCGCGTCGATGCGCCAGGGCTCGTCCGACCGCTATTTCCAGGGAAGTGCCAAGAAATACGTGCCGGAAGGCGTCGAAGGCCGCGTGGAGTTCAAAGGGCCGCTGGGTGAGATCGTGTATCAGCTGATCGGCGGCTTGCGCGCGGGTATGGGCTATGTCGGAGCCAAAGACATTCACGCCCTGCAAACAGAAACCCACTATATGAAAATCACGGCTGCGTCGCTCGTGGAAAATCATCCGCACGACATCAGCATAACCAAAGAAGCCCCCAACTATTCGGCAAGATAGCGCGGGGCGGCGCAGATGCCGCAAGAAAAGAAGGATGGATAGCCCGGCAGGGGGTCCATTCTTTTTTTCGTAAAGGGCAATTCCGTATGCCTGTCCGGTATTCCACGGTAGGCAAGCTCTTGTGTTATAATAAAGCGTAAAATAAATTTCACAAATAATAGACAGAAGGTGTTGAAATAGATGAAAAAAGAATGGGCGCTCAGTAACGACAAGGCTTTGCTGAATTTTTCGCGCAAGTATTGTGTCACAGACGATGAGGTGCTGGAGAGCGAGGGCTTTCGCTCGGTGTTGTCGCATTTTTTGCGAAAGAACAAGGACCAGTACTCCCGCACCAACCGGCTTCTGACCGATGAATTCAAAGATGCGGACACCGCAGAGAAGATCGAAGAGCTGACGACGATCTTCAAGCTTTTAACCGTGATGGACTCGCGCCGGATTGCCGCGGCGTTTCCGCAGTACCGGAATCTGTATGAAGAACGAACGGAATGGCGCCATCTGATTGAAGGTATCTACAAATACTGGCGCGGTTTGGAGCGATATGGTTTTATTCTGGAGGACAAAGGGACCGAAGGTCTGCTGGTCAACGGCGGATTCATTGATACGAAAACGCAGTTTGACGAGCTGATTCTGAATCTGTACCGGAAAATTTCCAACAATACCTCTACCTTCAAACCGACCGTGTACCGCCAGGTGCCGGCCGGTACCAATGTAGCTATGATACTCAAAGAGATTCTGTGGCCGGTACCTACGGATTATGCGATGCTTTCGCGGGTGGAGTTTATCAAGACCACGGTACTTGAAACGCCCTTTATCACCTATCCCAAGCGCAATAAACGGGACGGTCTGTTCAAAGAAGTAAAAACCAATCCGCTGCCGCGCATGGGGATGAATGAAGACCATTTCTTCTGCTATCCGGCCAAAGTCGGCGGGCTTTTGGCATTTATTTATATCCATCGCGATTTTCTCACGCATGGCGTCTCTTTGTCGAATCTGTTTGAACTGGCTACGGAAGCGGAAATTGCCGGAAGAAAACCCGATCTCATTTTGCTGTTCGGTGCAGACAATCACGAAGAAGAACGCGAGACGATCTTCTTTGACGATATCGAGAATCAGATTATGCTGGGAGTCGTATCGCATCATGAGGCGCATGACTATTTCGGCTATATGAAAAAGATGGTGCTCACACTCCACAATCTGGTACAGATCAAGCGCGGCCATCTCCCGATACACGGAGCCATGGTGCAGATTGTGCTGAAAGACGGACACATGGCCAATGTGGTGATCGTGGGAGACAGCGGCGCCGGCAAGAGCGAAAGTATCGAAGCGTTCCGTTCCCTGGCGGAGGACCATATTGCCGACATGACGATTATTTTCGACGATATGGGTACGTTTACGCTGGATACCGACCGCGGGATTACCGGTACCGGAACAGAGATCGGTGCCTTTGTCCGGCTGGACGATTTAGACACCGGCTATGCGTTCAAAGAACTGGACCGATCCATTTTTATGAACCCCGACAAGATCAACGCCCGGCTGATCAACCCGGTGGCAACCTATCGGGAAATTATGCAGGGACTGCCGGTGGATATCTGCCTGTATGCGAATAATTATCAAGTTTTGCAAGACGGAGAAAATGCAGTGAAACGCTTTGCCGATGCACAGGAGGCCATTGCCGTGTTTCGCGCCGGACGCCGCCAGGCCAAAGGCACAACAACGGAAGTAGGGGAAACCACGTCCTATTTTGCCAATCCTTTCGGTCCCGCGCAGAAGCAGGAAGAGACCGATGTCCTTTTGGAAGACTATTTTCACGCCCTGTTTGAGAAAAACGTCATTGTAGGCGAACTGCGAACGCAGCTGGGTGTGGACGGATTCGAAAAGAAAGGTCCGGAACAGGCTGCAATCGATCTGTTCGGTGTGATCCGGGAATTGGCGGAAAAGAGCTGTATGTCCCATAAACCGCAATCCGGTTGCAGATAAAAGGCGCTCCTTGTGAGCTTGCCTAAGACATGCTAAAACGTTATCATGCATTGTTACTATTTTGTAATTGACCGTAAAGCCCGCTTCGATGTATATTGTTATCATGAATACAAATACGGAAAAAGAAATCGGACAAAGGCCGCTTTTTATTGGTATTTTTGTACTTCTTAGTGTGCTCTTGCCGGCTTGTGCCGCTCTTCCGGCACAACAGGCGATGACACAGGGATCAAACCCCCGGGCGGTACAAATAGAAGATAATTTCGCGTCCTTGGCAGAGGCGCCCGACACGGAATCTGCGACACAAGAAGTCCCCACCACGCAAAAAGCCCTGACCGAGGTAACCATAGAAGCGCAATCGGAAACGGAAGCACAAAACGGCCGGGTAGATCCCGGCACCGGCGGGATCATCTGGACGGTGCGTTCCGGCGATACGCTCTCAAGCATTGCCCGCAGCTATAAGGTGCGGGTTTCTGACTTGCTCGCATGGAACAACCTGGCCGATCCCGATGTGCTGCCCGTAGGCACCAAGATACTGATCCGGGAGCCGGAAACCGTTGCTGATATGGGCGATATAACCATCACAGAAGCAGAAAAAACAAACGATGCGCTCGACAATACCGCTTATGGCTGGTCGTATCCGGCCGGTAACGATGTCGAGTCGCTGATTAATCAGTATGGCGCGTATTCACGCATACCGGAACCGCAAAAGCAGCTGGTTCTCACCTTTGACTGCGGATACAGTTTCAAAGATTATACAACGCGCATCCTGGACATATTGCAGGAAAAGCAGGTAAAAGCCACCTTTTTTGTGACAGGCAGTTTTCTGGAAACCGAACCCGATACAATACGGCGGATGCTGGACGAAGGGCATCAGGTGGGGAATCATACAATGATGCATTTGAATCCGCCGCTTTTATTGGACAGCGAAAACCCGGCGGCTTTAAACGAAGACGTGCTCTCCCTGGAACAGGCATTTGAAGAGGTTATCGGGGAAAAACCCGCCAGGCTTCTGCGACCGCCCGAAGGCACCTGGAGCATCCGCTCGCTTGCCTTATATCAGGAAATGGGCTACACCACCCTTTTTTGGGACCTGACTTACCGCGACTGGGAAACCGACAAGCAGCTGCCCGAAGAAGAAGCCATGCGACTGTTGACAGAACATACCCGCGACGGTGCGGTGATCCT
>JAAYQA010000053.1 GCA_012519495.1 Tissierellia bacterium
CCGGATCTGGAGCAGACGATGCTTCCCAATGCGACAGATATTGTAAATGCCGTAAAAGAGATTTCGTAAACCCATAAGGAGACAAGTATGAGCGCAATCGGTATCATCGCCAACCCGATGTCGGGAAAAGATATTCGCCGTCTGGTTTCGCACGCCACGGTGATCGACAACAACGAGAAGATCAATATTATCGAACGGGTCGTGATCGGCGCACAAAAAATGGGGGTCGATACCATTGTTCTGATGCCCGAATCGCATAATATGGCGTATCGCGCCGTGAATTTGCTCATACAAAACGGCGAGCTTGATTGCGAAGTGGAAGTGCAGGACTTCTACATTTACGGAACCGTGGAAGACACCATGAAAGCGGCGCGGCTGATGGAAGAAGACGAACGCATCGGTTGTATCGTTTCGCTGGGAGGCGACGGCACAAACCGCGCCATTGCAAAAGAAATCGTACACACGCCGATGATCTCCCTGTCAACGGGCACCAACAATGTGTATCCGGACTGGGTGGAAGGGACGGCCGCAGGTATTGCGGCCGGTCTGACGGCGACCAAAGCCTGCGACTGCAAGGATTTTATAGTGCGGCAAAAACGGATTGAAATCACAAAGAACGGCGTACCGACAGACATCGCTCTGATCGATGCGGTTTTGTCCAATGATCCGGTGATCGGCTCCAAAGCCATCTGGAATACGAAGAGCATACTGGGTGTTGTGGTATCCCGTTGCCATCCGGCTACGATCGGGTTTTCCGCCATCGCCGGTGTGCGAAAGATTATTACAAACCGGGACCGATACGGCGGCGTGGTGTTTTTGGGAAAAGGCTATGATGAAGTTCTGGCGCCGGTCGCACCCGGTACGCTCGAATCCATCGGGGTAAGCCCCATGACCACATTGCCTCTGGGGCAGCCCTACCGATGGGAAGCGACCCAGCGCGGCACGATTGCTTTGGACGGCGAGAGGGAGATATACGTAAAACCGCATGATATCCTGCATTTTACTGTAACGGATGCAGGACCCCTGAAAGTACATGTGCGTGAAACGATCGAACAGGCGCAGAAAGAAGGGAAATTCAAACTAACAGAAGGGAAGCGAAACTAATGGCTGATTATATCGTCATGCCCAAATTAGGCCTGACAATGACTGAAGGGATGATACGGGACTGGTCGGTAAAAGAGGGCGACAGCATTGCCCGCGGTGACCTGATCTTTGAAATAGAAACCGATAAGATAACCAAGAAATTTGAATCGGCACAAGACGGCGTTTTGCTGAAGATTTTAGTGCCCGAAGGAACAGTAAAGGTACAGGACCCCGTGGCAATTATCGGGGCGGCCGGAGAAGACTATTCCGCTTTGGAACAAGAAGCGGGCGGGGCGCAGCAAGCACCTGCAGAAGAAAAGAAGACGGAGAAAGAGCGGGCTCCCCAAACGGCAGCCAAAAAGCCCGGCGGCAAAGTAAAAATCAGTCCGAAAGCCAAAAAACTGGCTAAGGAATTAGGTGTCGATTACGAAACCCTCACAGGCACCGGACCCGGCGGCGCGATCTCGGCAGAAGACATAGAAGAAGCGGCCAAAGCGCCCAAGTCGACCCCGATGGCAGCCATTGCGGCACAAAAACTGGGTGTTGACCTAAAAGATGTGCCGGCGGACGGCCGGATCCGGGCCGCCGATGTACACGGCTTTGCCGCAGCAGGCGAAGAAGCCCGCCCGGAACGGGAGACCATGTCCCGCATGCGCCGCATCATTGCCACTCGCATGAAAGAAAGCCAGGACACTTCCGCTTCCATCAATCTGACCGTCAGTGTCGATATGACGGAAGTCACCCGTTTGCGGGAGAATCTGAAAGCGACGAAGAAAGTTTCTTTCAACGATATTCTCGTTTTACTGACAGCGCGCACGCTGAAAGACTATCCGCTGCTGAATTCCAGTACGGAAGAAGACGAAATCCTGTATCATCCCCATGTGCATATGGGCGTGGCCGTCGCGGTGGACAATGGCTTGATGGTGCCTGTAATCCGCCATGCAGACAGCCTGTCATTGGCGGAAATTTCCGACGAAACGGCCCGGCTGGCCGAAGGATGCCGCGATATGTCGATCAATCCGGACGATCTGGAAGGGTCTACCTTCTCGGTTACGAATTTAGGCATGTACGGAGTGGAAGCCTTTACTCCCATTATCAATCAGCCGAATATGGGCATACTGGGGATTAACGCCATACAGAAAAAGCCGGTCGTGGTAGACGACGAGATTGTCATCCGACCGATGATGAATCTGAGCCTGACGGTCGATCACCGCATTGTGGACGGTGCGGTTGCCGCGGCATTTTTGCGCACGCTGAAACAGCGGATCGAAATGCCGGCGCTGCTGCTCTTATAGGTGACGGGTATGAAGATACTCATCATCGGGGGCGGGATCGGCGGGTATGTCTGCGCGATCCGCGCGGCACAACTGGGAGCCGATGTCACCCTGGCCGAACGCAAACACCTGGGCGGTACCTGCTTAAACGAAGGTTGTATTCCCACAAAAGCCCTTTTGGAATCCGCACAGATCCTGGATGATCTGAAGCAGGCGGAAAGCCTGGGGATCGAAGGCATCGCAGGCGGTAAAGCAAATATGGTCCGCATGCAGGCGCGCAAACAGGAGATTGTCGATCAGCTGGTGCATGGCGTCGGTCTGCTATTGGAGAAAGGAAATATCGCCCATCTGACGGCCGATGTCCGGCTGGTGGACGGAAAAACCGTACAGATAGACGGAGAAGAAAAAACCTTTGATGCCGTCATACTGGCAACCGGATCGGAACCGGTGGTTCTTCCTTTGCCGGGTATGGATCTGGATGGAGTGATCGACAGTACCGATGCGCTCTCCATGGAAGAAATTCCTGACACGATGGCGATCATCGGCGGCGGTGTTATCGGGACGGAATTTGCATCCCTGTATACCTCGCTTGGCACAAAGGTCAGCATTATTGAAATGATGGACCGTATCGTACCGCCGATGGATCCCGCCATTTCCGAAATGCTCGGTATGACGCTGCAAGCCCGGGGTATTCGCGTCCACACCGGTGCTGCGGTAAAAGAAGTGGTGGAAAAAGACGGCTTGACTGTTGTTTTTGAAAAAAACGGCCAGACACAAGAGGTGTCTGCGCAAAAGGTATTGGTTGCCACCGGCCGGCGCCCGGTTACCGATGTATTGGAAGGGGCAAAAGTTCAGGTCGCTATGGACCGGCGCTTTGTCCGTATCGACCAAATGATGCGCACCAATGTCGACGGCTTGTATGCCATCGGCGATGTAACCGGCAAGAGCATGCTGGCACATACCGCCATGGAACAGGGAATCCGCTGCGCGGAAGCGATCATGGGCAAAAAGACCCGTCCGATCGAATACGGAAAAATCCCCTCGTGTCTGTATACACAGCCAGAGGCGGCTTCCTGCGGTATGACCGAGCCTGTGGCACAGGAGAAAGGGCTGGCGATCGAGGTCGGCATATTCCCGCTGTTTAACAATGC
This sequence comes from Tissierellia bacterium, assembly GCA_012519495.1. Classification (GTDB taxonomy): domain Bacteria; phylum Bacillota; class Clostridia; order Tissierellales; family Peptoniphilaceae; genus JAAYQA01. Next base: position 3,509 of record JAAYQA010000053.1, read on the forward strand.
CCGCACGCTGATTGCCGATCAGGCCGACAATACCTTTGTAAAGATTATCGCCGCAAAAGATACAGGCGAACTGCTGGGAGCGCATATTTTCGGACCCTATGCAACCGAAATGATCGGGGAAATTGCGCTGGCCCTCGAACTGGAATGTACCGCAAAAGAGCTGATCGACACGATTCACCCGCATCCGACCGTAAGTGAAGGCTTAAAGGAAGGCGCTGGCAGTGTCTACGGTGAGGCGATCCACTCCTTGTAATCGGATGTTTTGACGCCGGGAGAATTCTCTTCCGGCGTTTTATGGGCAAATTGCTTGACGCAAATTCTGTCTTTTGATACACTGTCTCGTAAGTACGTTACCGTACAAATGATAAAAAGCTATGAAGAGAAGAGTACGCAGGGAAAAAACCACACAGAGAGCCCGGCCGGTGGGAAAGGGCAGGAAAGATCTTTGCGGAAGATGGCCTCGGAGCTGCGCGGTCAAACGCGCCGGGTTTGCCCGTCACAGCAATAGCCTATCGGCCTGCACGGCCCGTATGCGAATGAAGGTTTGCGCACATTGCTGCAAACGAAGTAGGGTGGTACCACGAAGCACAGCTCTCGTCCCTGGTATACAGGGGCGGGAGTTTTTTTATTGGAAAGAGGAGAGTCGTATGAAAGTTCACGAACAGAGTGCATTGCCTTCCTATTCGTTTGAGGTATTTCCTCCAAAACGGGATGGCGACAAAAAACAGATTTATGAAACCTTGGAAGCGATCGCCGTACATAATCCGGATTTTATTTCGGTGACCTTCGGTGCGGCCGGTTCGGACTGCGGCAAAGAAACGCTGGATATGTGCACCCATATCAAAGACAATCTGGGCATCCGTCCGCTCATGCACCTGACCTGTGTCGGTGCGGATACCCAATCCATAAGCCATACTTTTGATGCCATGGAAGAAAAGGGGATCTCTTCCACCTTACTGATGCGCGGAGACAAAAAAGAAGGCGCCAGTGATGCGGAACAGTTCTCCGACTTTCGCTATGCTAAAGACCTGATCGACTATGCGGTTAAAAACCGGGATTTTTCGATCGGAGCGGCCTGTTATCCGGAAGGACATATCGAATCAAGCAGTCTGACACAGGATCTCATGCATTTGCGCGACAAAGTGAAAAGCGGCGTGGACTTCCTGATCACCCAGTTCTTTTTTGACAACGATAAGTTCTATCATTTTAAGGAACAGGCGCGCAGTATCGACATCGACGTGCCGATCTATGCAGGGATCATGCCGGTGTTGAACAAAAGCCAGATCAAGAAGATGGTGGCCTTGAGCGGCGCTTCCTTACCGCCGAAGTTTGTACGCATACTCGACAATTATGAGTTTAATCCCGAAGCCCTGCAGGATGCCGGTATTGCTTATGCATCGGAACAGATCATCGATCTTCTTTCATCCGGGGTAGACGGCATTCATTTATACGTGATGAACAAACCGGAAGTGGCCCGACGGGTGACCGAGAATATTGCATCGATCGTAAAAGAATTAAAGGAGCGCCCCAAAATTGCGTAAAGCGCTGGCGCCGTGGATCGACAAGGCGGATATCTACCGCTTTTTGCACGTGCACGGTGAACCACCCGAGGACCTGCAGCTTGCCGTGGAACAAGGGCTGGAAGAAGTCTTTGCAGCAGCGGTGTTTCGCTTTGTGCAAAAAGAAGCTGTGCTGATACGGCAAAACGGCGGGATTTCTCTGGACGGAGAAATCCCTTTGCCCTATCCGTCTTTGGAAAAACTGTTTCAAAACAGCCGAACCGTATACGTTATTGCCTGTACAATCGGCCCGGAGATTATGCGCCGTATAAAAAGAGCCCTCCTGACCGATGCCGCCAACGGCGTGATTATCGACGCCTGCGCATCAGTTGTGGCGGATGCTTATGCGGCGTATTTGCAAAGCGAGCTCCCCGGGGAAACAACCATGCGCTTCAGTCCCGGTTACGGCGATGTCCCCTTGCATCTGCAGCGGGATTTGTTTGCGTATCTGGATATAACAAAGCGGATCGGGATCTATTTAAGCAAGGGCGATTTAATGATCCCGGAAAAATCGGTTGTTTTTATGGCGGGCGATGGCGTGTGTGAAACCGAAGAGGCACACAGCCTTTGCGCAAACTGCACCAATGACTGTGCCTACAGAAAGGAGGCCCAATGAATTTCCAAGAGTTTATGAAAAACCGTACCATTGTGTTCGACGGCGCCATGGGCACACAGATACAGGCGCGGATGGATCTGAAAGGCACACCGCCGGATCATTTGTCGATCACACATCCGGAAATGATCACAGCGATCCATCTGGATTATCTGCGCGCAGGAGCCGATGTGATTATCACCAACACCTTTGGCGCCAATCGCCTGAAAGCAAAAGAGATAGCGCCGGATGCTTTGATCCGTGCAGCGGTTGTGTGTGCAAAAGAAGCAAAAGCCTCCTATGCAAAAGAAAACGACCGCCCGGTTTTTATTGCGCTCGACCTCGGCCCGATCGGCACCTTGCTGGAACCTTCGGGTTCTCTCACGCTGGAGGACGCCTACGATCTATACAAAGAGCAGGTGCTCACAGGCGTCGATGCGGGGGTAGATCTGCTATTGGTTGAAACACAGACCGATCTGGTGGAGGCAAAGTGTGCACTTCTGGCCTGCCGGGAAAATGCCGATTTGCCCGTTTTTGTCACCATGAGCTATGAAGACAATGGCCGTACCTTTACCGGTACAGACCCTGTGTCAATGGCTGTCACATTGGAGGGTATGGGACCGGACGCCATCGGGTTCAACTGTTCTTTCGGAACCCGGCAGATGCTTCCTTTGGTAGAAGAGCTGCTGCAGGCAACCCGCCTGCCCGTTATGGTACAGCCCAATGCCGGACTCCCCGATGCATCCGGTCACGCACAAACCGACGCCGCCTTTGCGGCCGACTTGCGTGCATTTGTAGAAAAAGGCGTGCAGATGATCGGCGGCTGCTGCGGAACCGGGCCGGCAACGATCCGCGCTTTACGGAAAGTGGCGGATACGACCGGGAGAAAAAGGACGGTTCCTGCTCCGCAAACGAGGATTGCCTCCTTTGCCAAAACCGTCATCGTGGAAGACGACCCCGTTATTGTGGGCGAGCGGATCAATCCGACAGGAAAAAAAGCCTTTCAGGCAGAACTCCGGGAGGGCAGGGTTGACACCCTACTCAGAGAAGCCGTATTGCAAACCGAAGAAGGCGCCCGCATCCTGGATGTAAATACCGGGGCCGCCGGAGTGGATGAAGCGCTCATGCTTCCCATGGCCATCAAAGAAATACAGGCGATACTGGATACGCCGCTCATGCTGGACTCATCCAATACGGAAGCGCTCGAAAAAGCCGCGCGGGCCTATAACGGAAAACCGCTGATCAATTCCGTAAACGGAAAAGAAGAAAGTCTGGCAGCAGTTTTACCGGTCGTAAAAAAGTACGGCGCCTGTGTTCTGGCTCTTACGCTCGACGATGACGGAATTCCCGACACGGCCGACAAACGCGTGGAGATTGCCGGAAAAATACTCTCCCGTGCCCTTGCGCTCGGCATCCCGAAAGAGAATATCATCGTAGACTGTCTGACCATGACCGTCAGCACAGGGCAGGACAATGCGCGGATTACCGCAGAGGCCGTGCGGCGCGTACAGCAGGAGCTCGGTCTGAAAACGGCTTTGGGCGTCAGCAATGTGAGCTTCGGCCTGCCGAACCGGGCCGCGGTCAACCGGACTTTTTTGCAAATGGCATTGGAAGCGGGCCTGCATTTGCCCATTATCAACCCCGGAGACCGGCAGATGACGGAAACGGTCGCCAGCTATCGCGTGCTTTACGGAAAAGACAAAGAAGCATCCGACTTTATTGCAAAATACGCACAGATGAAAAACGCAGCCCCTGCGGCAACTCAAAAGGAAACGACTCTGTACAGCGCCATCGCCGGCGGATTACGCACAGAAACCGAACAGTTGACCCGCGCGCTACTGGAAGAAAAAGAGCCGCTGGCTATTATAGAAGAAGATCTGATCCCCGTACTGAACGAGATCGGTAAGAAATTTGAAACCGGGGAATTGTATCTTCCGCAGCTGATCCGGGCCTCGGAAACAGTAAAGGGTGCGTTTGATCTGGTAAAAGAAAAACTGCAACAAGAAGGCACAGGCGTCAGCAAGGGAAAAATCGTTCTGGCAACAGTCCAGCATGATGTGCATGATATCGGCAAGAATATTGTAAAAATCGTACTGGAAAACTACGGCTATGACGTGTATGATTTGGGTAAGGATGTCGCGCCGGAGACGGTGCTTGCGGCCTGCCGGGAACAAGATGCAAATTTTGTCGGTTTAAGCGCACTCATGACGACGACTGTGGTGTCGATGCAAAAGACGATTGCCCTTTTGAAACAGGAGATCCCGGATGTGGGCGTTGTGGTGGGAGGTGCAGTTCTGAATGAACGCTTTGCCAAAGAGATCGGAGCCGACTACTACGGCAAACACCCCACTGACACAGCAAACGCAGCCCAAAAGCACTTCCGGAACAGGCGCACTCCTTTATAGGGAGAGATTATGACGCTACGTACTGCAAATCCACATGCCCTGAACGGGGCGCAACTAAAAGCCATTGCCATGGTGACCATGCTGATCGATCACATGGCGGTGGTTTTTCTTGAACAGCTGTATCCGTATGTTGTGGATATGGCTGTTTTTGATACACAGACCATCGTATATATTACCATGCGCCTGATCGGACGCCTGGCTTTTCCGATTTTTGCGTATTTGCTGGTCGTGGGTTTCTATCATACAAAGAATATAAAAAAATATGCATTCAGGCTGGGCGTGTTTGCTCTCATTTCGGAACTTCCGTTTGACTATGCCATGCTGGGACGCTGGAATTGGGGCTATCAGAATATCTTTTTTACTCTGCTTATCGGCCTTTTGATGCTGTATCTGGTGGATAACGGACAATCGCGCTGGCTGAAAGGGCTGTATTTTCTTTTGGCTTGTGCGGTCGCGCATTTCTTACAGGTGGATTATGGCTTTTTCGGGGTGATTGTGATCGGCATGATGGCGCTCGTGCGGCATAATCCGAACGGTTACACCGTGCCTACGGCCGTGATCCTGCTCTATCAGTTTACCGCCCCGCTTGCACTGATTCCCATCCGACAGTATGACGGCACGCGCGGCCGGCAGAACAAGTGGCTGATGTATGCGTTTTATCCCGTGCATCTGGCGGTATTGTATCTGATTGCGAGAACGGTATTGTGATTTTTTCTGACGCCCTTTTACAATGGTTTGATGCCAATCGAAGAGAGATGCCCTGGCGCGAAGAGCCCTCCCCGTATCGGGTGTGGGTGTCGGAAATTATGTTGCAGCAAACGCGTGTCAGTGCTGTGATTCCGTATTTTATGCGCTTTATAGAACAGCTTCCGGATGTGTATGCGCTGGCTGCGGCAAAAGAGGATACCCTTTTATTATTGTGGCAGGGTTTGGGTTATTATTCCCGCGCAAGCAATCTGCAAAAAGCGGCTGCCATTATCGTAGAAGAACATCGGGGGGTGATCCCTTCCGACTATGAAACCCTGCTGACACTCCCGGGTATCGGCCCCTATACGGCGGGGGCCGTGGCATCGATCGCTTTCGGAGAAAAAGTGGCCGCGGTGGACGGCAATGTGCTGCGCGTGTTTACCCGCGTGCTGGAATGGTATGAAGATATCCAAAAAACACAGACAAAACGAAGAATAAAAGAAGAAGCGGAGGCGCGCATGCCGGAAGACCGGCCGGGTGATTTTAATCAGAGCCTGATGGAACTGGGTGCGATGATTTGTCTTCCGCAAAATCCGTTGTGCGGCAAATGTCCCGTGCGCGAGTTTTGCAAAGCCCGGCGAAACGGCACCCAAAGGGAACTACCCGTAAAGACCGGGAAGAAACCGGTGCAGGAAGAAAAACGAACGGTGTTTTTACTGACGGCAAAAAACACACTGGCCATCCGCAAGCGAGAGGCGACCGGGCTTTTAAAAAATATGTGGGAATTCTTACATACACAAGGCCATCTGAAAGAAGAGGAAGCCTGTCTCTGGCTGAAAAATCAGGGTATGCAGCCGGTTCATATGGAAAAGGGGCCTTCCTATACGCATATCTTTTCACATCGCGCCTGGAATATGATTTCGTATGTAGTGGAAGTGGAAAGAAAAGAAGAAGAAAATGTATGGATTGTGGCAGATGAGCTAAGAAACTACGCGATCCCGTCGGCTTTTTCGTTTTTACTGCGGGCTTATTGGGACGGCGAATGACTCGGTAGGGAACATTTGAAAAATCACTCGTTAAAGAGTCGAAAGTTATACTGCAGCATGATAAAATAGAAGGAATGATCAAGAGAGAGAGGAATTTTTATGAAAAAATTCAAAAGAGTGCTTGTTGCCAATCGGGGCGAAATTGCCATTCGGGTGTTTCGCGCCTGCAACGAATTGGGCATTCGAACCGTAGCCGTCTACACGGAAGAAGACAAGGCCTCTCTGTTCCGGACCAAGGCGGACGAAGCCTATCAGATCGGAAAAGGCAAGGGGCCGGTAGAGGCCTATTTGAATATTGAAGAAATTATTCATGTGGCAAAAACCAAAGGGGTCGACGCCATTCACCCGGGTTACGGATTCCTGGCGGAAAACAGCGAGTTTTCGCGGCAATGCGAAGAGGCCGGCATTACCTTTATCGGACCGACGCATCAGATGATCGACCGTCTGGGCGATAAAGTGCAGTCCAAATGGGTGGCAAAAGAAGCGGGCGTTCCGACCATACCCGGCGGCGAATCCATTATCCGCGATGAGGAAGAAGCGCTTCGCTTTGCCAAAGAAGCCGGCTATCCCGTCATGATAAAAGCCGCAGCAGGCGGCGGCGGACGCGGCATGCGCCTGGTGGAGTCGGAAGAAACCCTGCTTGAGAATTTCCACAGCGCGCGCAATGAAGCGGCCAAAGCCTTCGGCGACGACGGCATTTTTATTGAAAAATACCTGGAAAAACCGAAACATATCGAAGTGCAGATACTGGGCGATAATTACGGCGATATCGTGCATTTGTACGAGCGTGACTGCTCGATCCAGAGGCGCTATCAAAAGGTCATAGAATACGCGCCGGCCATTTGTCTTTCCGAAGAACAAAGGGAGAAAATCTGCGCGGATGCATTGCGGATTGCCCAGTCGGTCAATTATCGCAGTGCGGGCACGGTGGAATTTTTGCTGGATGCAAGCGGACAGCACTATTTCATCGAGATGAATCCGCGGATCCAGGTGGAACACACCGTGACAGAAATCGTCACCGGGATCGACATTGTGCAAACCCAGCTCTGGCTGGCCCAGGGCTATTCTTTGGATGCGCCGGAAGTAAACCTCCAACAGGAAGATATTCGCGTAAACGGCTGTGCCATCCAATGCCGCGTAACCACAGAAGACCCCAACAATCATTTTGCACCGGACACAGGTAAGATTGAAGTGTATCGTACGGGCTCCGGTTTTGGGGTGCGATTGGACGGCGGCACAGGTTTTACCGGTGCGGTCATCAGCCCGTATTATGATTCCCTTCTGGTGAAGGTGACGTCGTTTTCACGCAGTTTTGCAGACGCGATCAGAAAAGCCACGCGCTCTTTGCGCGAAACCCGCATAGAAGGGGTCAAAACAAATATCGGCTTTTTGATCAATGTGCTGAATCATCCCACCTTCCAGTCCGGCCAAACGGACACCGGCTTTATTTCCATGCATAGCGAGCTGTTCAATATCGAACCCAAAGATGACACCGAACTCAAGCTGCTGCGTTTTATCGGGAACAAAGTCGTAAACGAACCTTCCGACAAAAAACACGATCTGGACGTACCGGTGATTCCCCAGGTAGAGGTACCGGAGAATCTGCGCGGTGCCAAACAGATTCTGGACGAGGAAGG
>JAAYQA010000054.1 GCA_012519495.1 Tissierellia bacterium
AAAAACGCAAATTCCCGCAAGATCTGACGATGGAAAAACTGATGGATGACAATCTTGCCATAAAAAAGGCCTGTGACCAAGCAGACCAGGACATCGTGTGGATCGACGAAGAATATCCGGAGATCACGCTATGAAAAATCCGATGCATCCAATCATAAGAATCACAGAACAGCCGGCTCTCATACATCCTGCAGCGGCATGGTTTCACAGTAAATTTTCCGTGCCGGAAGAAGCGTATCGGGAAAGCATGCAGGAAAGTGTGAAAAGCACATCCGCCGTGCCGCAGTGGTATCTCGTCCTGGACGAAGACGCCATCATCGCGGCCTGCGGTGTCATAGAAAACGACTTTCACGAACGAAAAGACCTGGCGCCCAATGTGTGCGCGGTCTATGTGGAAGGAGCGTATCGCGGGCAGGGCATTGCGGGCAGACTGCTGCACTTTGTCGCAGAAGACATGCATGCAAAAGGGATCGATACCCTGTATCTTTTGACCGACCACACCGGTTTCTACGAACGCTACGGCTGGGAGTATATCGGGCCGGTGCGGGGCGACGGGGAGAAAGAAACCTCGCGCATGTACCGGCATCAGATTTCCATGATAACAGAGGGAACTTAGGGTGTATACTTTAGTCGAAGTTGGACCGGATAAGCAGCATCGCCGGCTCGCGAAGAATAAAAGAACGAAGGGATCGAATGAAATACTTTACGAAAGAGTACAAAAAAGTTCTTCAGAACACGGGGCTGGTTGAAGGGTTTGATCGTTTAGAAGATGAGGATTTTGATATAAATCTTTTGTATAAGCAAAGAGAGAGCGCGTATGTCGAACGAGAAAGAGAACTTCACGATACGCCGCCGGCGCAGGAGGGTGATCTTTTCTCTGATCTTGAATTGACTTTGGAAGATGTTTGGGTCGCTGATGTCGATGAAATGGGCAATGAAGTAAATGTTCGCGCTGCTTGCCCATTTGTTTGAGGAGGAAAAAGCGCATAAAGTGTTTGCAGAAACGGTCGATACCAAAAAATCCGTTGCATTGATGAAAAAACTCGGCATGATCGAAGAAGGCGTGCAAAGAAAGCAGGCCCGAACCAATGACGGTATCTATTGTGATCTGTATCTGTATGGCCTGTTGCGAGAGGAGTACAGGCCGCAGGGTGAATCCTGCGAGTACAAAGACCGGATATCGCAGGGACAGCTGAACAGAAGAAAGCCATAATAAGACACAGAAGGGAATTCTGAGATCATGCGTGTCGACGAAGACGGACACCACGCAGGAATCCGATTCGATGAGAAAGGGAGCCCGATGAAAACGAAGGATCGCGAAAAGATTTTCAATACCGCATTGAAAAGTGTCCGAAAAGAGGCGGGGTTGCAAACCAAGATGGGTTATTACTTCAAGAAGTACAAAGAGTATTTCATCGTTGTTCAACCCGGGCTCAATGGCTTGCACACAGCCGAGTATAAGACCTTCTGCAAACCGTATTTTGTGGATGATGTGTTCTGGACGGTGTTCGGTACGGAAGAAAACCGGCAGGAACCCATGAGCCTGCGCGCGACGGGTGCCTATACAATCCGGCCGTATCGGGTGCAGACGACAGAAATCCGCTATGAGGATCCGGAGACCCTGGAGCGTGAGGCAAAGCGGGCGCTGATCGAACAAACACAGCACGCGGAAGCATTTGTCGACCGATTCAGCTCGGTGGATGCATGGATCCAATACACAAAGGAACATCCGCAACCGGTGTATGATGCGGCGCTGGTCGAAATGCTCCGGCTGGTGCAACTGGGAAACTGTGCCCGGGCGAAAGCGATCGCGCAGACGGAACTCGCCGCGGGGCGGACCGGCTCTTTCGGGACTTTTGTGGGGGATCGAACCAAGAGTATCTATGAATCGATTGTCGATTACTGCAGGCAAAGAGAGCGGGAATAAGGAGAAAATGGATGACATTTGACGACTATCTGCAGAGGATTGCCGATGAAAAACCGCGGGAAAGAATGCGGAATCTGCTTTTGCATGTCCAGCGCACATTTCCGGAGCTGAAGCCTGTGATCAAATGGAATCAGCCGATGTTCACCGACCACGGGACGTTTATCATCGGATTTTCGATCGCCAAAAAGCATATTGCCCTGGCTCCGGAATACGTCGCACTGGAGGCGTTTCGGGACGACTTCCTTGCGAGCGGATACAAACTGACGAAAATGCTGGTGCAAATCCCGCATACCAACAATGTCGATGAGGCACTGATCGACCGGGTGATTGCGTTTAATATCAACTACAAAAAGGACCGGGACGGGTTCTGGTTGCCAAGTAGGTGAAGAACCAAAAGAATACGATTCTCGAAACAGGTAGCAGTTCGAAGAAAACTGTTAAGGGATGCATTGATTCGGGTATAACAATTCTATAACAAATAATTCCTGTTTGATGCGTGAAAATGATTGTATTTTCGCATGAGGAACAACGACAAAAGGAGAATCGTATGAATAAGAAATTGCAGGATCGCGTTGCGATCGTTATCGGGTCAACATCCGGGATCGGACAAGCCATTGCCGAGACCTTTGCACAGGAAGGCGCCAAAGTGGTCATTACCGGCCGCCGACAGGAAAAGGGCGATGCCATTGTAAAAGAGCTGGAGAAACAGGGCTTGCAAACCGAGTTTTATCAGATTGATGTCACCGATCCCGCACAGTGCAAGGCGTTGATAGAGGACACGGTAAAAAAACACGGAGGTCTGGATATTCTCGTAAACAATGCGGGCATCGCCCAGGCGGCATCGATGGAAGAACTGGATCTTGCGCTGTGGGATGCCACCTACGACACCAATATCCGTTCGTATTTCGTGCTGACCAAGGCAGCGCTGCCGCATCTGGTGGAGTCTGCGCACGGAAACATCCTCTTTACATCGTCCATGGCTGCAATCAAACCCTTTGATCAGCAGTTTTCCTATGGTTCCACCAAAGCGGCGGTCGCGCACTTTATGCGCATGCTGGCCGTCAGCTATGCGCCGAAGGGCATTCGTGTGAATGCGATTGCGCCCGGCGTGATTGACACCGACATTCTGGCCAATGCACCCGACGGCTATATCCAGGCGATCGTTGACGGGATCCCGATGCGAAGACTCGGAAAGCCGGAAGAAATCGCCAAACTGGCCGTATTTCTCGCAAGCGATGACGCATCCTTCATCACAGGACAGCAAATCGCCTGCTGCGGCGGTTCCAGTATTCTATAAAAAGTGAAGAAAAGGATCCGAAAGGGTCCTTTTTTTGTGCCGTGAACGCCGGATGCAATGGAGATATGATACTATTGTACTGAAAAGAACATGCGATTCGGAGTCTATCAGCAAGACAGGAGAAAGCGTTATCATTGAGATACTCCTATCGAATGAAGAGGGTAACGGCACGGGGCTGTTTTACCCGGGTGGGAGCAGAAGAGACGGAAAAACACGGAAATGGAGAATACTATGTGGTGGTTTTTATTTGGTGTGAGCGCGATTATTACGGCGGTCGTTCATGTGTTTGCGGTATTTCGTCAGAAGGCGGGTCAGGTTTGGATGTTTGCCAGCTTGTCTTTCACGGCATTGACCGTCTGCGCATTGTACAGTGACGCGGCACGTCGCGTCGTCAACGAAGACTGGGGCGGCCTGATGGATATCATGCCGACGATGGCCGGGGCGCTATGGGTGTGCGTTATTGCATCGATTCTGATGAACGGATTTGCCTGGCGGGCCGGTTCGAAGCAAAGGCGAAAAAGGGCTGAACTATGAATAAGACAAAACAGAGAATGATGACAGCGGGCGTGCTCCTTCTTGTGATCGTGGCAGGCGTTATTTGGTGGACGCGCACGCCGTCTGTGACAGAAACGGACGAACCAAGCACTTTTATGTCCTATGAGGGGCCGGTTTTACCCCTGCAAATCACAAAACCCAATGCATCGGTAACGGTGGAGCGCACGGTGACGCTGGATTGTTCGCAGTATGATGCCGCGCAAGCCGACAGAGAGAACAGGAATGAAACCGAAACCAATGTGGAGGATCGCTATCTTTTGCATAATCCGACAGAAGAAGAACAGACCCTGCAACTCAGTTATCCTTCCTGCGGACGATTGCTGGATACCGTAAACAGGATGCCACGGATTCTTGTGGATGGCGATGCGGTACAGACGCAGCGTTTTGCCGGTGATCGGCTCAATGAGATCGGGGTGGCAGGATACGAAGAGAAACGGAGCTATGAAGATTATATCGCGCTGCTCAGAAACGGGTCGTATCGGGAAAAGGCGACAGAAAAATTCCCTGATCTGAACCGGGATGCGATGGTGTATGAATTCCGGGAAACGGCAGCGGATACCGGAAAGTGGCCGGCGGCCACACTGGCGGTGTCGTTTCATACGAACGAAAACACACAGGTTCTCACTTACGGTTTCGACGGATTCCAATGGGACGAGAAAGGCCCGAGGACCTACAGCTTTTTTGTTCCCAAAGAAGGAACACCCGCTTACAGTCAGCGTCATGATCTGATCGTGCTGGGAGAAGATATTACAGAGCCTGTGTGGAAGGGATATGAAACAGGCGCGATGGAAAAAGAGATTCCCGTCGAGTCTGCGCTGACCCGCCGCGAGACAAAGCTGGACGAAGTGCTGCGCAGTTTGCTGCAGGATCATGTAGCGCGATGGGACGCCCGGGAGGGGGAGAAGATGCTGTCTTTCTTTTCGGAAGAGGATTATCTGGGATGGGTGAGCGGATTTTTGCTGGAAATAGGTGCAGTAGACAAGCAGGAAGACAGGCATATCATGGCATCCATGCTGGAGGATGTTTTTTCGCAAAACGACCGCTTTGACCGGGTGTTCTTTCAGGATTTTACAGTGCAGATTCCGGCGGGCGAAAGCGTGGAAGTGGTTATCGAGCAGTTTAAAGACGCAAGCTTAGACTATGCCGGCTCCGGCAGCAAAAACGAAGGGGTCTACGGCTACGATCTTTTGCCTGCCGCCGGGGTTTCTCTGCCGGTTACCGAATTGACCCTCCGGCTGGTCAACGCGGAATCGATAGCCATTGTACGGCAGAACATAGGCTTTACGGAAAATGACGATACAGTCACACCGGATCCGGCCGAGGAACACTATTACGTAGAGATCGAAAGAAAACCGTGATGACGGACAAGAAGAAAAGGCGGATGAAGCGGACAGAGGTATACAAGGCGAAAGCGGGGGACGAATCCCGCATTGCGGCGCTTTCTGTAAAACTCTGGCCGGAGTTGTCTAAAGAGGAACTTACCGGGGAATTTGCCGCGTTTTTGAAAAGCGATGAGTCCGCCGTTTTTCTGGCAAAAGAAGACGGCAAAGACATCGGATTCGCGCATTGTCAGCTGCGACAGGAGTATGTGGAAGGCACAGAAAGTAGCCCGGTAGGGTATCTTGAAGGAATCTTCGTGGAAGAGGCCGCACAGCGCCGGGGTATTGGCAGGACACTCGTTTCGGCCTGCGAACAATGGGCGGTCCAAAAGGGCTGCCGCGAATTTGCCAGTGACTGCGAACTGGACAATACAGAGAGCCTGCAGTTTCATCTGGGGGTCGGTTTCGCCGAGGCGAACCGGCTGATTTGCTTTGCGAAAAGGCTGCCGAACGAACCGGAGAACCGTGCCTACCACGGACAAGAGGAGAAAACGGATGCGAATAGAAACAAAACGGCTCTTTTTGCGGGAGATGACGGAGCAGGATTTTGATGCATTGTATGAAATCTGGGCCGATCCCGACACCATGCGGTATTATCCCGCGCCTTTGGATGCGGCAGGTGTGCAGGCATGGATTGCAAAGAACCGGGATCGGTATCGCGTCTTCGGTTTTGGAGGGTGGGCGGTTTGCCTGAAAGAAACCGGCGAACTGATCGGTGCCTGCGGATTGACGATGCAGAGGATACAGGAAAAGATCCTGCCGGAGATCGGCTATCACATACGACGCGATAAGCAAAGATGCGGATACGCAAAAGAAGCAGCCAGAGCGGTCAGAGACTGGACTTTTACCCACACGCCTTTTTTGCGCGTGTACTCTTATATGAAAGACACCAATATCCCTTCCCGTAAAACAGCCGTCGCCTGGGGCGGCAAACAGGTGCATACCTATCCGGATGAAACAAACGGGACCACCGTCGTGTACGCGATGACAAAAGAGGCATGGCAAAAAGGGGGAAATGGGTATAGTATACGGACAAATCCAATGGGAAAGGAGTATGATATGGACATTATATACAAGGTAAAAACGGATAAAAGTTTTGACAATGCGTTGGCGGATCTGAAGGCGAATTTGGGAGAGCATGCGTTCGGGGTGCTCTGGGAACTGGATTTTCGGGAGACCCTGGGAAAAAAGGGATTCGATTTTAACAGAAACTACAGGGTGCTGGAGGTATGCAATCCGGAGAAAGCCCATGAGATCCTGCACAAAGAAAGCGAAGTGGGTTTCTTTTTACCCTGCAAAATGGTTGTGTATGAAGAAGACGATACCGTTTATCTCGGCATGCTGGATCCGTCGGTGATTATTAAAATGCTGGACAATCCCGAACTGCACGGGATTGCGGAAGAAGTGGAAAAAACGCTGAAAACCGTCATAGAAGAAACCAGATAGAAATCCCGCAGACGCATTGCGAAGGCGGGGAAAGAAACAAAAGGGAGCTGTTCCGTGAAAAAGAAAGGCTTGTTATTCATTCTTATTCCGCTGATCGCGATCGCGGGGATTTTTGTGTTTCTGCAGCTCTCTACCCGGCCGCTGCCGGATGAGCAGAGAAATCTCTCAACCACGGACATCACGATGCAGGTGCGGATCGACGACCCCGCGAACCGGACGCCGATCATAAGAACGTACACAAAAGAAGAATTTGACGCACTGAATGACAGGGAAAGAGCCCGGCTGAAAGACACCGTAAACGGAAATGTCGAAGGCGATGTGCCTGCGGTACACTTGGAAAACGGCACCGGTCTGATGGAATTTACCTTTGTCCGGACGGAGCGTCCGGCGGGCGATCAAACACCGGTTCCGCTCGTTTCGGAGAATCGGCCGGAACTGAAAATCGCGGTACAGGAAACGCTGTATAGCGAGGCAGAATTGCTGGCCATCCGGGATTTTCTGACGGAAACGGAAGAAGGCAGTTACCGGTATGTAATCCAGCGCTATCTAAACCCCGGGATGATCCCGGCGGATGAGAATACGGAATTTCACACGGAATCGATGTATATCGAAGTCCACTATCAGGTGGACGGAGAGCTCTACGTTTCCGTTTTTGCCGTAAATACCGTGGAAAAGTAATGGAGGGTCAGGCATGACCCGCCGGATTGAATGTGTGCCGAATTTTTCGGTAGGAAGGCGCAAAGACGTCATCAAACCGATGGTATCCATCGTGTGCGATGTGCCAGGGATGAAGAGCGGTTTTCGTCTTGCCCTGCAAAATCGTTGTGTATGAAGAAGATGTTTTTTAGGCCCTTGCCCGATGCAAGGGCCTTTTTGTGTCAATACGATGGGGATTGTCGGTTCCTGTATCGGATCCGGAGCGATAAAAGGACTAAACACAGGCCCAGTATCGACAGCAGTACGTCTTTTTGGCCGATGCCGTTTGGCCCGGTGTACAGATAAAACCATCCGAAGGTAGCGGGTGTTACAAACCACTGCAGAATCAAATAGCAGCTGGCCAGCAGATAGCTCAGGATCGGATTGCGGGTCAGGCTCTCGAAGAATAGCCCCAGGCCGGAAACAAAAAGAGCAATGCCGAAGGTATGCAAACAGACAGGCAGGAGAGCGGGGAGCCTTTCTTCTGAAAGCAGGAATACATAGACAGCCGTAATGAGGCCGAACAGCATCAGCCGAAACAGCAGCCGATGGCCGTACACGATCCAATAGGCTTTTTTTCGGATTAGCAGGGTTTCCATCGTGGCAGGGATCTGCTCGGGCAAAAAGAGGGGCAGCAGCAAAAACAAGCCGGCTAACGGAAGAAAGCGTTCGATGACGAGCCAGACGGTTTTTTCTTCTTGTATTTGTAAACCGAACAGGAGCAGGCAGAGAAACACAACACCCAGCGCGCCTGTTACCGGGAACCGGCTGTGATACTTTATTTCCATACGCGTAAGGAAGCTAGCGGTTCTTGCCATAATACCCCTTGCGCTTTCTGTGCAGCAGATAGATGGCAAAACCGGCGACAAGCAGGCTGAGAAGGAGCCATAATCCACGATTAAGCAATAGCTGGCTTTTGTGCATGGCAAAGTAGGCTTCATTTGCCGGGGAATTATGCCTCGGAATGAAATGCCAGCCATAGTCACCCGAGACAACACGCATGCTGCCTCCCAGCGTCCACATATACCAGAGCAATACGCCAATCGGGGCCGCAAGGGGCGAATCGGTCACAAGGGTAATCAGACTGCTCGTTGCACTCGTAAAGAGAAGGATCGGAAACAGCCACAAAAAAATCCATACAAAGGGCGTCAGAAAGGCAATTTGATCCATGCCGTGCAGGCGTACGAGTTGCAGCAGATAATACGAAAAAAAAAGACAAACCCCCAGGAAAAGCGGCAGTACGGAAGAAAGCTATCTTGTGACAAACAGGCGGCGGTAGATACCTGCCGCACATGCAGCGTATCACGGATGGCGGGGTTTTTGTCGCGGTACCACACACCCAGCGGGACAAACCATCCTAAAAGAGCGAGAAAAATCCCGGCGTAATCGCAAAAATACCGGGCCGGGGCAAGAGAAAAACCGTCTTGCCGGATTTGTTCATATTCTGTGTTCGCTTCTTCATAGGTGAGGCCGACTTGCGCAAACAGCTCTTTGTTTTCGTAAATCGAGCCCATGCCGATCACGCTGTTGATTTGTTGCAAAAACGTATTCAATTGTGCTTCATCCGGCCGGGTATCCTCCCAAACCTGCCTGCGCTCTGCATCGCTTTTCTGAAGCAGCGCATCGGGATCCAAACCGGTTTGCGCAAAATGAGATTGCCCAGAATCCGTAGTTTTTGCGCATCCAGCGTTTTTGCACGGTAAAATCCGAACGGATACGCGGTGAAATGATTATCGGATGCGGACAGGAGCAAATCTTCCATTATCTGTGGATACACAACGGCCGGCTCGACAACGGTTTTTGTTCCGTAATCCGTTTGACCGGGTTGGGGCTTTTGCAAAGAAAGGTCCTCTTCGATCTGCAGTCGAACGCTGATGACAAAAATCGCAAACACAAGCCAATACAGAAGGGAGCGAATAACCCGTTTCATTTCAAACCGAAGGAGTCTCATGGCTTTCTCTGATCGGAATGCAATACATTGAGATAGGCAGCTTCCAAAGACGGAGCGACCGCACGGAAGTCTTTTTCCGGTTGGCTGTAGCACAGGAAACGCAGCCGGAGGCCTTGCGCAGTGTCTTTTTGCTCATAGACGAGATAGCGTTTTTTGAATGCGGCCAGCTCATGGCGGGGCAAATCGGTTTCGTAGCTTACCTCTTTGGCCGTATGCAAAAGGTCTTTTACCTCTCCCTGATAAAGAATCGCCCCGTTTTCCAGAATGCCGATATGGGAGCTGCTGCTTTCTATATCGCTGGCAATATGTGTGGACAATAATACCGTTTTATCTTCTGCCAGATCCGACAAGAGGTTCCGAAACCGGATCCGTTCTTCCGGATCCAGCCCGGCGGTCGGTTCGTCCACGACAAGAATCGGCGGGTCGTTCAGCAGACACTGCGCGATCCCCAGCCGCCGTTTCATACCGCCGGACAAAGCACGCACCTTCTTTCGTTTTGCATGCAACAGATTGGTCAGATCCAGTAAACGGTCCGTCCGGTCGTGCAGGGTCTGTTTGTCGATCCCGTCAAGGACCCCAAGATAATACATTATATTCCAACCGAAATGAAGATGAATTGGCAGACGCCGTGTCTGAGGTGTTGATGCAAAGAAAACAGATGGTTGTGGAACAAAGAAGGCAGACCATTCTGCTGGAACGGCAAAAACAGAGAATGGCCGGTATTTTGCATGAAATCAAAAATCCGCTGACGACCTTAAAAGGGGAGATTGCTTTTCTTTCTACCCGGGGAGATCCAGCACTCATATCGGCTGTGGAAAGAATGCAGCGCAGTGAAACGCGGATTGAACAGGGTTTGCGTGCGCTTCCCATCGGTGATGCGGCGGAACAACAGCAGGCACAGCAGAAACCCTGCACTTTCGCAGATTTGGAACGGCTGCTTGCAAAGCATCTGACAGCCAATCCGGTACCGGTTCATATACAAAACCATGCGGCAGACAAGCAAAAAACGATGCGACTGGACCCCCTTCTGTTTTTAGAAGCGGTCGACAATCTGCTGGGTAATGCCAATCGCTATGCGAAAAAGCAGATTACGCTGACGCTGCAGGACGAGGCCCCGTTCATGCGCGTATGCGATGACGGACCCGGTTTTTCGGAAGAAGCTTTGCAGCATGCCATGGACAAATACTATAGCGAAGAGCAAAAAACCGATCATATAGGCTATGGATTGTACATTGCGCGGGTTCAACTGGAAAAACAGCAGATCCGTCTTACCTTGGCAAACCGGGGCGGCGCCTGCGCTGAACTCACATTCTTATCCGAACAAAAAGATACAAACGGCTAAATTCAGCCAACTTGACACCGAACATATGTTCTGCTATTCTTGTCGCAGGAGGAATCGGCGATGAAAAGTTTGCGGTGTCTGGCGGTTGTGCCGATATACGAAGCGATGACGGGGAATATTTGCGTGTACTACGGGCTGAAAGGCGAGGCTGTCAAACAGCCGTTTACGGTACAAACGCAAATGCGCCGTTTTTTTCGCGAGCACCGGATCGACGAGAAAGAATATCAAAAGAAAGCCCGCCGGGTTTTGGGGATCAAAAAATCGCTGCCTCTGGGTTTCACATCCGACTGCATCTTTATGCCGGTCAAAGTGCGCGTACCGATTGCCCGATCGGACGGCGCCTATGCCTATGTGCGTTATGAAGCCATACAGGATATTTCAGACAATCAGATCCTTTTGACAACCGGAGAACCGCTGGATTGCCTGCAGTCCAGGCGCAGCCTGGCGGAGTCGCTGGCGCGGGCCGGCACCATACAGGCAGTTTTGTGCAGCGAGGAAGCGCGGGCAATGGCCGAACGCGAACTGCTGCGTATGAAAATGCAGCAGGCCAAAAAGGTATTGGACGATCTCACAAAGTACGGATAAGCCCCCTGCTTGAAGACTCCCTCCGGTTGTTGTAAAATAGAGACAGTTCCGTGGGCAGACGGAATGCTCGATTCGAATCCGATCGCCTAAAGCGCAAGCCATGGCGGGCGGATCAAAGGGTGGGATAGGAAACGACCCCGCCTCCCGTGCTTGGAAAGAGACGAGCCAATCAGAATGCGTCTCTCCCTGCACAGAAATACTAAGGGGGAAATATACATGAAAATGAAAAAAGTACTTATCGCAATGCTTTTGGTACTTGCGATGCTGGCGACCGCGTGCGGCGGCGAAGAAGCCACCGAAGCGCCCGCAACCGATGCACCGACAGAAGAAGCAACCGAAGCCGTCGACACAACCGAAGAAGCGGCCGACACAACGGAAGAGGCCCAAGAGGAACCGGTGGAAGCCAAAGGCGAGATCATACTCTCCACAACGACATCCACCGAAGACAGCGGTCTTTTGGATGCGATTCTGCCGGATTTCACGGATAAAACCGGCTATACGGTAAAAGTTGTGGCTGTCGGGACCGGAGCTGCGCTGCAAAACGGAAGAGACGGCAATGCCGACGTACTCCTCGTGCACGCAAAAGCATCGGAAGAAGAATTTGTAGAAGAAGGCTACGGAGTCGAACGTTTTGACGTCATGTACAATGACTTTGTCATCGTCGGACCCGAAGCGGATCCGGCCGGCCTGAAAGCCGACTATGGCGCCGATGTCAAAGGTGCCCTGCAGCATATTGCAGAAGAAAAAGCCGCTTTTGTATCCCGCGGCGACGATTCCGGCACGCACAAAAAAGAACTGCAACTCTGGGAAGCGGCAGAAATGACCGACCCCGGTGAAGATGCAGCCAATGAATGGTATACCTCGGCAGGAAAGGGCATGGGCGATGTGCTGACCATGGCATCGGAAATGGAAGCCTATACCATGACCGACCGCGCCACGTATCTTGCCATGAAGGATGATCTGGATCTGGTGATTGTTGTGGAAGGTGCAGAAGATCTGTTCAATCAGTATGGCGTCATTGCCGTCGATGCTTCGGTTTCCGACGGGATCAATACCGAAGGCGGCCAGGCGTTTGTAGACTGGATTCTGGCACCGGAAACCCAGGAGCTGATCAAAGGATACGGCGTGGAAGAATACGGCGAGCCTTTGTTCGTTCCCAACGCACAATAAATCGTGCCTTTCGGCATGCATAAGAGGTAAAAGAGGGGACGCTATGTCCCCTTTTTCCTAATGTAGAGGGGATCGTATGCAGCATTTACTGAACGGGTTTCGAGAGGCTTTTGTGCTGCTTTCGAATCTGGACAAGGAAATTTTCGATATTATCTTTTTATCTTTTCGCGTTTCTCTGACGGCGACGGTACTCGGGGCTTTGTTTTGTATTCCGACAGGGATCGCACTGGGGATTACGCCGTTTCGCGGGAAGCGTATTTTCGGCCGCATCTTATTCACCCTGATGAGCACGCCTTCTGTGATTGTGGGTCTTTTGGTGCTGTTGTTTATCTCGCGCAACGGCCCTCTCGGTTTCCTGGGGATTCTGTACACACCCACTGCCATGATACTGGCGCAAACGCTTTTGGTAGCGCCCTTGCTTTTGGGCTTGTCCTTTTCCCTGGCGAGGCAGCAGGGGCGCGTGATCGACCGGGTGGGAAAAACCCTGGGCGCTTCGTTTGGCCGGCGGGTTATCCTTGTGATGCGCGAATTAAAGGCCGAGAGCCTGGCGCATGCGATGACCGGCTTTTCGCGCGCTATCAGTGAAGTGGGGGCCGTCATGATTGTGGGCGGCAATATCAAATACCACACCCGGGTCATGACAACGGCCATTACCCGTTTGAATTCCATGGGAGAGTACCCCACCGCTATCGCTTTGGGGATCGTCCTTTTTATCATCAGTTTATTAATCAACTCTCTTTTATACCGCTTTCAGGAAGGGCCTTCGTATGAAGATCGAATGTAGAAATATCCGAAAGAGCTACGGCGAAACGGAAATCCTGCGTTTTTCCGAATTGGTGATACCGTCGGGGGCATTTTTGGGTATTATCGGAGAAAACGGCAGCGGGAAGTCCACGCTTTTGCATCTGATTGCCGGGCTGGATGATCGCTATGAGGGCACGATACAATTTGACGGGCAGGAGAGAAACCGCACGCATGCACAGCAGATGACGCTGGTGATGCAAAAACCCTATATGCTGAAACGCAGCGTGTTGCATAATCTGACCTATCCGCTGGAAATACGGGGCATAGACAAACAGGAACGGCTCAAACGGGCGCGTGATACCGCCGAACGGTACGGGCTTTTAGCCCTGCTTTCGCAGCGGGCTGATCGTTTGTCGGGCGGCGAGATGCAAAAACTGAATCTGGCCCGGGCGGAGATGATCCGTCCCCGCCTGCTTATGCTGGATGAACCCACTGCCAATGTGGATAAGGCGTATACCAAGATCATTGAAATGCATCTGCGGGACTATTATGAAAAAGAAAAACCGACGATTCTGCTTGTAACCCATTCGGGGGAACAGGCCGCGCGACTGTGCAATCGCGTAATACATGTGAAACGGGGCAAGGAATATGCAATACTTCCAAACAATTGATGTAAACCAGGCGGTGGAGCGCATGCTGGACAGGGCAAACGAGCAGCCGCTCCGTATCGAAGAGGTGGAGCTGTCTTCTTCCTACGGGCGCCTTTTGGCAAAAAACATCGCTGCGGATACGGTCCTGCCGGCGTTTCGGCGCAGCACGATGGACGGTTACGCCGTGCGCGCCTCGGACTGCATGGGTGCATCCGCCAGCGTGCCCGCCATGCTGAGGTTGGCGGGAGAGGTGCCGATGGGAGAGCCTGCATTGATTCCCGTGCAAAAAGGGCAGGCGGTGTATGTACCCACCGGTGCAATGATCCCCGAGGGGGCGGATGCGGTTGTCATGGTGGAAGAAACCAAAACACTGGGAGATTTATGCCTCGTGTATCGCAGTCCGGCGGCAGGCGAACATATTGTGTTTCCCGGAGAGGATGTGGAAAAAGGCGAGATCCTTCTCAAAAAAGGCACGCGGATCGGTCCGGAAACAGCCGGGATGCTGGCCGCCCTGTCGGTGTTTTCTGTCCCGGTGTTTGCAGAACCCAAAGTCGCCATTCTTTCCACCGGCAATGAAATTATCGGACAGGATGAAGCGCTCACCCCCGGCAAAGTACGGGATATCAATACCTATACGATTGAAGCGCAAATGCACGCGCTCGGTTGCCGGATCGTCTCCAAACAAAGGATGAAAGACGACAAGGAAGCACTGATCCGGGCCGTGCGGGAGGCGGCGGAACAGGCGGATTTCGTCTATTTGTCCGGCGGCAGCAGCGTGGGCGCCAGAGACTATACAAAAGATGCCATCACCGCTTTATCGGGGGAACTTTTGTTTCACGGACTCAATATCAAACCCGGCAAGCCGACCCTGGCGGGCTTTGCCAACGGCTGCTGGATACTGGGCTTGCCCGGCCATCCGGTGTCGGCGCTTTTGGTCCTGCGCTCGGTTTTGTTTCCGTACTGGGAAGGCCGCTACGGGGAAAAACTCCCGCGTGTGACGGTGCAGGCCCGTTTGTCGGAGAATATGGCCTCTTCACCGGGCCGGCTGACAATGCAAAGCGTTACACTGAAAAAACAGGACGACGAATGGATCGCCACACCCTTTTACGGCCCGTCGGCCTTTATCAGCCAATTGGTGCGGGCGGACGGCGTAATCACCGTACCCAGAGAAACCGAAGGCCTGTACGCGGGCGATATAGTGGAGGTGGAACGACTCATATGAAACGCAATACGTATATAGAAAATACGCAGCTGGATACCGCCAGAAAAAACTTTCTGGACCGGCTGCATCTCGAACCGAAAACCGAGCCGATTCCTGTGAAAGAAGCAGCCGGACGGATCTGTGCGCAAGCGGTGTACGCCAAAATGTCATCGCCCGCTTACAATGCCGCCGCCATGGACGGGATCGCCGTGCGTTCTGCCGATACGGCTGCGGCCCGGCCGCATGCGCCGGTTTTTTTGGAAGAGCAGGACTATGAAAATATCAATACCGGCCAACCGCTTCCCAAAGGATATGATGCGGTGATTATGATTGAAGATGTCGTGATGGAAGGCGAGAAGGCGCGCATTCATGCGGCGGCCGCGCCGTTTTCCCACGTGCGTGTGATCGGCGAGGATATTGTGGAAACCGAAATGATCATCCCGTCGGGGCATACGATCCGGCCGGTCGATGTAGGCGCCATGCTGGCGGGCGGTGCAGATACCGTAACGGTGATTGCCCGCCCGGTCGTAGCGATTCTTCCCACCGGAACAGAGATCGTCGAACGCGCAGAGGATATGCAGACCGGCAAAGTGCTCGACAGCAATTCCTGGATGCTGGCGGGCCTGGTGGAAGAAGCGGGCGGCGTGCCGGTGCGCCATAGACCGGTACCGGATGCATACGAAACCATTAAGGAAAAAGTGGCGGAATTGGCACGAACCAACGATATACTCCTCATCGGTGCAGGTTCTTCTGCCGGCAGCAAAGACTTCACCCGCGCGGTGATGGAAGAACTGGGCACGGTGATTCGTCACGGCATTGCGATCAAACCCGGAAAACCGACCGTTTTAGGCATCATCGGGCAGACGCCGGTGATCGGGATCCCGGGTTATCCCGTATCGGCCTATGTCAGCTTCCGGGAATTTGTGGAACCCGTTTTGCTGGAACTGGGCGGCAGACGCAAGTACAAACAGACGCTTACGGCCGAACTGTCCATGGATGTCACTTCGTCGTTAAAATATGCGGAGTATCTGCGATTGCGGATCGGAAAGGTGCGCGGCCGCTATGTGGCCACGCCGATGCAAACGGGCGCCGGGGTGTCCATGAGCCTGGTGCGCGCGGACGGGATCGGCGTGATTCCGCAGGATACGGAAGGGATGCATGCAGGCGAGCCGATCGATGCGGTTTTGGTGCGCGACCGGGCGGAGATCGATGAAACGCTGGTGATTACCGGCTCCCATGATGTGGTGCTGGATATTG
The DNA here is from genome assembly GCA_012519495.1 of Tissierellia bacterium. GTDB lineage: Bacteria > Bacillota > Clostridia > Tissierellales > Peptoniphilaceae > JAAYQA01. Next base: position 16,201 of record JAAYQA010000054.1, read on the forward strand.
TGGGTGACTATATGCCGGTGTCTTCCACCCATGTGGGCAGTATGGGCGGGATCCTGGCCATGCTGTCCGGACAGACGGTGATTGCCCCCGTGCATTTGCTGGATCCTGCCACGGGCGAATACAATATACCGTATGTGAAAAAGTATTTGCAGGAGCCCATGGCGATCATTAAAGGCGTAGAGCGCACGCAGGGCTTAATGGTGCAAAAAGGGAATCCGAAGAATATTACCGGCTATGAGGATCTCATACGGGAGGATATCCATTTTATCAACCGCCAGTCCGGTGCAGGCACGCGGGTTTTGCTGGATTACCGCCTGGCACAGGCCGGTCTGGAAGCGGACAAAATCCGTGGCTACGACAATGCCGTCACCACGCATATGAATGTAGCCCAGGCCGTGCGGGCAGGGGACGCCGACACCGGTTTGGGTGCGTATTCTGCCGCCTTGGCCCTGGGCTTGGACTTTTTGGAAACCGACGCGGAAAGCTACGACTTTCTTGTGCGGCAGGAGGATTTGGAGGACCCGCGGGTGAAACGGTTTATCCGGGTGCTGACATCGGATGCTTTTTTGGCGGAAGTGCAGGCACGCGGTGGCTATGACACAAAACATACCGGCCGGGTGGATCTGATTTGAACGGGCAAAAAGAAGTCCGGGCGCATTATCTCGTCTTTTTCATCCTGGGACTTCTCTCCATCGGTATCGGCATCCTTTTATGCCCGGATTTCACACAAATCCGGGCAGGTCTGCTGCATATGATTCTGCATCCGTCACTCTTGTCGACGGACTATATGGTCGTGGGGCAGTGCATGGGCGCGAGCTTTGTCAACGCGGGGCTATTGGTATGGGCTACGCTTTTGGTGTACCGCTGGGCGCAAGCCAAATTGCAGGGCCTGCAGGTCGCCGCCCTGATGATGGTCTTCGGCTATGGTTTTTTCGGGAAGAATCTGTTTAATGTATGGCCGCTGGTGATCGGGGTTATGCTGGCGAGCCGCCATGCCGGCAGAAATCCGCGGGAGGATGTTGCGCTGGCGTTTTTTGCCGCGTCTCTGTCACCTTTGGTGTCGGTTCTTGCCGTGGGGACGCCGCTGATGATTCACGCTTCCCTTTGGATCACGGTGCCGATTTCCGTGGCGGCAGGCATACTGGGCGGCTTTCTGATCGGGCGGTTTTCCGCCTATGTAAGACGACTGCACCATGGCGCGAGTTTGTACAATGGCGCGCTCAGCTCCGGCATGGTCGGCATACTGGCCAACTTTCTGCTCATATCGGTCGGACTCGGGCATGACCGGCTGCTGGACAATACCTTTATCAGCGGCGAAAACCTGACGCTGGGACTCATCGTTTTCGGATTGTCGCTGTATTTTATACTGGCCGGTTTGATTCTGAACAAAGGCTTCCGAGGACTGCATTATTTTTTGGGCCGCAGCTTTTCCAGTATCGACTTCGTCTATCAGTTTTCTCTGGGTAAAACGCTGATGAATATGGGATTGGTGGGGCTGTTCTGCCTTTTGTATGTCGTACTGATTCCCGGTGCGCAGTTAAACGGCCCCGTATACGGCGGCTTGTTTACGATTGTCGGCTTTGCTGCGCACGGCGTTACTTTGCCCGCCATGCTCCCCGCCGCTGTGGGGGTTTCCCTCGGTGCGTTTTTTACCGGCGGAATCAGCGGCGTACTCACCGGCGGCGACTTTTTGGGCCCGGCCATTGAAAAGCTGGGTTCCCGGGATATGCTGGTCGCCTGGATGTTTGTCGGCGGGTTTTCGCCGATGACAAAAATGTATGGCGTTACCGCAGCGATCCTTGCGGGGTTTTTGCATTCGATTACCGTCACCAATATCGCCCCTTTGCACGGCTGGATGGTCGGCTACAACAACGGTTTTTCCATGGGGCTGATTGCCATGCTGTTTTTCCCGATGATTGAGATGATGAGCAAACGGGACTATTTCTACAAAATCTTCAAAGGATTTCTGGGCAAAGAACAAACCGAACAGGGCGTACTGGAGAAGAATATTCCGAGCTGAGATGCATCGCCAAGGATTTCATCCAAAAGCTCTATGAGTTTCTCCCTGTCCTGCGGCGGAATGATATAGTTTTCATTGATAGTATTGCCATGGTAATCAAAGCCGAAGAAGTTCAGATACTCTTCGTTGAGAAGATGGATATGCATGTAATGGATACGGGTTTTAAATACCGTCGTGATGGTATAAAAGGAGTCGTCGCCATAACTGCCCATATACGGGGTGTACTCCGTATCTTCCAGCAGCTTTAGCAGGGCTTGTGTCTGCGCATCCGACGGATCTTTTCGTTTTCGGTCAATTTCCTCATAGTTTTCTGCCCACTCGATCTTGGTGATCCGAATGGGTTTTTTCATGATGTCGTAAAAATGCCTGGTGCGAAACGGCCAGGCAAGGGAGAACGCAAGCAGTATCAGGCTTACGCCGATCGCCAAAAGCAAAACGAACAATTCTTTTCGGGACATGGTTTTTTTCATGGGATCACCTCTTTTTTGGGATACGGTCCGGATTCCTTGTGCATTTCTTACCCTTTAGCAGGGAGTTGTCCCCTCCGTTTCGCAAAGAGACAGAAATTCGGTATAATAGACGGTATGAAAGACGAATACGGAAGAACCATCGACTATCTTCGCATTTCGATTACCGATCGATGCAATCTGCGTTGCGTATATTGTATGCCGGAAGAAGGCGTACGTAAATTCCTGCACGAAGACATGCTCTCTTTGGAAGAAGTGGCGGAGATTGCCCGCGCCTTTGTGGCGGCGGGGGTTAAGAAAATACGGCTCACCGGCGGCGAACCCGCGGTGCGGCTGGGCTATATCGGGTTGATTGAGGATATCGCAAAAACCGGCGCGGAAGTGGTTATGACCACAAACGGCCAGACCCTGGAACAAACGGCGGAAGCACTTTCTTCGGCCGGCCTTTCGCGTGTCAATATCAGCCTGGATACCTTGCAGGAAGAAAAGTACCGGCAAATCACCCGGGGCGGAGATCTGCAAAAAACCCTTCGCGGGATGGATGCAGCGCTGTCGGCCGGCCTTTCGCCGGTGAAGATCAATGCCGTTTTAATGAAAGGTATAAATGACGATGAGATCTGTGCGCTGACCGATTTAACACGCGACCGGGACATTCACGTCCGCTTTATCGAACTCATGCCGATCGGTTTTGCGCGGGCGCAGGAGAGTAAGTTCCTTCCGGTGAGTTATGTGACAGAAACCCTCCCGGAACTGATTCCCGAACAGAGCGAAGGCGTAGCCAAGCGTTTCCGCCTGCCGGGCGCGGTCGGCACGGTGGGGCTTATTACGCCGTTGTCGGATCATTTTTGCCATCAGTGCAATCGGGTGCGTATGCAGGCCGACGGAAAAATCAAGCTGTGTCTGCACGCCGATCCGCAATACGATATGAAAGAAGCACTGCGCAGCGGGAAGAATCTGGAAGAAGAAATTGCAAATCTGCTTCGCTTAAAACCGCGTGAACACCATTTGTGTGAAGGCGAGCAGCTGGACGAAGGCATGTCCATGATCGGAGGATAAGATGGAATTTACGCATCTGGACAAAGAAGGGCGCGGTCATATGGTCGATGTGGGGGAAAAAGCCGACACGCTGCGCATAGCCACCGCGGAAGGAACGATCCGCATGGCGGAGGAAACGGCAGCCAAAATGAAAGCGGGCCCTTTAAAAAAAGGCGATGTATTGTCGGTGGCACAGATTGCGGCGGTTATGGGGGCAAAAAAAACCCCGGAGCTGATTCCTTTGTGTCATCCGTTGTTTCTGACAGGGGTTGATGTGGAGTTTTTCTGGCTGCATGATGGGATCCGTGTGCGCACCACCTGCAAAACGGTCGGAAAAACCGGTGTGGAAATGGAAGCGTTGACGGCAGCGGCAACCGCGCTTTTGACGATTTACGATATGGGAAAGGCAGTGGACAAACAAATGAAAATGGAATCTATCGTTCTGCTGGAAAAAGACGGAGGCCGCTCGGGTCATTTTGTGCATACGGAGCCGCGGGTGGTGGGCATCAATATCAGCGAAACCAAAGGCGTGGTCAAAACGCCGGTAAAAGAAGGGGAATTTCTTGTGGGGCATGGCCTGCAGGGAGACGCACATGCCGGTGACTGGCACCGCATGGTCAGCCTCTTGGGACTGGAAAGCTACGACAAAATGAAAAACGAAGCCAGCGAACGACTCGCGCAGGGTTCGTTTGCGGAAAATATCACAACAGAAGGCATCGTACTGTATGAATTGCCGGTGGGTACAGTGTTGCAGATCGGTGAAACCGTGCATGAAGTGACACAGATCGGGAAAAAATGTCATACGGGCTGTCAGATTAAATCCCTGGTGGGAGACTGTGTTATGCCTAGGGAAGGTATCTTTACGAAGCTGCTTTCATCCGGTACGATCCGTGAAGGCGACCCGATCCGGATCATAAAAAAAGGAAGCGCCGAGTGAAAGTCACGGCGATTCGGGTAAACAAAAAAGAGTGCGACGCCCTGACGACAAAAGACGGGCGCGTATGCGGGGAAACGGATAAAAAGGCCGGGCAGATCACACTGCTGCCCCAAGGCGTCCGGGAAGAGATCGATTCGGGCGTTTGGGACAGGGGATTGTGTGTGCACCGCTTTTCGGAGAATCTGACGGTAAACGGATTACCGCAGCTGAAAGAAGGAGATACGCTTACAGCCGGTACGATGGGCCTTTGCGTTACCGCAGCCGGGAAAAGCTGCTTTGCTTCGTGTGCATATGTAAAAGAAAACACGCGCTGTGCTTTGGCCGATGCCGCCTGTTTTGCAAGTATCGTCCGGGACGGGACCGTTGTTTGCGGTGACAGACTACAGGTAGAGGAGCGGTAGATGCGCAAAAACAATTTTCTGAAAATTGTTTTGGGCGTTTTGTTTGCGGCGGCGGCACTGTGGCTGCTCTGGCGCGGTTGGCATATTTTTGTCGGAAAGACAGAACAACTGCTGCGGCCGGTTCCTGTTACGCTGTGGGGCGCTGCCCTGATCGCATGGGGCTGGCTGCTTTTGTTTACCATCCGCCACTACCGCTATTTTTAGAGGGAAAGAGGAATGCGAATGGATATGATTTTTGCCGTAGACCGCAACTGGAATATCGGTTACGACGGCGATATGCTGTTTAAGATTTCCGCCGACTTACAGCGGTTTAAGGATATTACCATGGGACATGTGCTTTTAATGGGACGAAAAACCTTTGTGTCCCTGCCGGAGGCCAAACCCCTGCCGGGAAGAGAACATGTGGTGCTCACGCGCGACAAAAACTTCCGCCCGGAAGGCGTGCATGTGGTTTCATCCATCGAAGAGATGGACCAAACTCTGCAGGCGCTGACACAAGACGGCCGGCAGGTGTTCTTGATCGGCGGCGGCAATCTGACGGCACAGCTTTTGGACCGCGTGAACAAAGCGTATATCACAAAGGTTGACCGGGCCTTTCTGCCGGCAGACACGCTGATTCCCAATCTGGATCAAAACGAAGATTTTCATATCACAAAAACCGGGGTGCCCCTGACAGACGACAACGGACTGCCTTATCAATACGTAGACTACGAGAGGAAAAGCCAATGAAATATATCCGCAATGACAGTTTAGACCCGCGCTACAATCTGGCCCTGGAAGAATGGGTGCTGGAAAATCTGCGCGACGACATTTATATCCTTTTGTGGCGCAATGACAATTCGATCATCATCGGCCGCAATCAGAACACCGCCGAAGAAATCAACCAGGCCTATGTGGACGAACACGAGATCAATGTTGTGCGCCGTCCGACCGGCGGCGGGGCGGTTTATCACGATCTCGGGAATCTGAACTTTTCCATCATCACCGACGCCGCCAATGCGGTGGATATCAATTTCGAACTGTATACGCAGCCGGTTTTGCGCGCATTGGAAACCATGGGCGTGCCTGTAGAACTGAAAGGCCGCAACGATATCCTGATCGACGGGAAGAAGTGTTCGGGTCTGGCGCAGCGGATCAGCAATCACAGGCTTCTGCATCACGGCGCTATGCTCTTTGACACCGACCTCAGCACGCTGTCCAAAGCGCTGAATGTGCGCCGCGACAAAATGGAGTCCAAAGGGGTCAAGTCGACGGTGAGCCGCGTGACCAATATCAAACCGTATATGACGGCCGATGTCGATGTACTGGGTTTTCGCGATCGGCTAAAAAAAGAAATGTTTCATGAATATGACGAAGTGCCGGAGTATGTGCTCTCAGAAGAGGAACTGGCGCAGATTGACCGCCTGAAAGCGGAAAAATATGATACCTGGGAATGGAATTACGGCCGTTCACCCAAAACGAACTTTCAAAACGACAAACGTTTTGAAGGCGCCGGCGTATTGGACATCCGCCTGCGCGTTGCGGGCGGCACCATACAGGAAGCGGTGTTTTTCGGGGACTTTTTCGGCGCAAAAGACAAAGCCGTATTGGAAAAAGCACTGGAAGGGGCACCTTTTACACCCAAGGGCGTCACAGAAGCCTTGCAGCCCTACAAAGTAGAAGAATATCTGGGGAAACTGGGTTTGGAACAGGTCCTGGCCGTTTTGTTTGACACGGCCAATGAAGAAGAAACGATGTTGTAAGGAGAAAAAGCATGAAAAAAATGACGATCGCCGTATTGCTGCTGGCGATGACGGTGTGGTTTGCCGCTTGTACAAACGACGCCAATGCACCGGCCACGCAGGCACAGGAAAGCACCGAAACGCAAAATGCCGTGTCGGATGACACCGCTGCGGAACCGGAGATGACAGAAAACACCGGTGCGGAAAACACCGAAACAACCGAAACCGCAGCGGCTACAGAAGCCGCGGAAACAACGGAAAACGCAGCGGGAGAAACACCGGTTGATGCCGGACGCGTAACCAATTACACCGTGGACTTTTCCGATGTGGAAGGCATCCGCACCATGACGGCCGGTCATGCGGATGAGGAACTGCTTGTACTGGCGGTGGTTTCGGAAAAAGAACAGGCCGAGCAGGAGATCGAGATCTATCGCGTGCAAAACGAACAAAAAAGCGCGCTGTTTCGCTTTACGATTCCGCAAACGCTGGAATTTATCGGCGCCGTGGCCGGTGATGACGACGAGATCTACTTTACCGCCGTGGAACGAACCGACGCAAACCGCGCGGGCTTCTTTACGGTCTACCGGGTCGATTTGGACGATCAGGAAGTACACACCCTGTATGAAGGCGCAGCGGACGAGCTGAACTACGGCCACAATCTGGCGGCCGATGACGATGCGGTGTTCTTTACGGAAAACATGTGGGAACAGGACGGACTCTATTTTGCCGATGTAGTCATGGTAAAAGATGACGGAAAGCAGATTGTAAATGTAGAAGTCTTTCCGTCGGAGCATGTATCTCTTCTTGTGAAAGACGACCGGCTTTTGTATGCCGCCGCGCGGGACGATCAGCAGTTTGTGGTGGCCTATGATTACGACGACAATATCACCAACGAATACCAGGTGGCGGGCGACAATGCCAATTTCCGCGTAACCGATTACAACGACGGGATCTTCCTGCTGGATAATTACAACGGACATCCGGAGATGACAGGCAGCATGGTCCTTGTCCTGCACACGGGGAATCAGGAACTGGATGCGGTGACAGTGGACGGAAAAAATATCCACAGTGCCGTGTTTACCGAGGATGACGAACCGGTACTCGCCGTGACATCCGCCGGACTGACCGCCGGCTGGGCACAGATGCGCCGGGAGATCAACGGATCCGAACAGACGCTGTTTATCACAGAAATCGGCGGCGAAACACAAACGCCTGCAGGCAGTGCGATGACCGGTGTCTGGGAAGAGGATGACAGGGTGATCCGCTATCCGCAGCCGGTGTCCGAAGAATACTACGGGAACTTCACGCTTATCTATCAGGTGTATCGGTAATCGGCACAAAGGGTAAGACAAAACCCCCGCGCAACGGGCCTGTGCCCGCCGGCGGGGGTTTTTATCCGCAGAAAGGAAGGAAAGAATGTGTACAGCGGTACAGATCCCCTATGAAGGGGGCGCCGTGCTGGGGCGGACCATGGATTTTGAAGTGCATGTGGACTACAATATTCTCTTTTTGCCGCGCGGCTATGTGTTCGGGCGGGATTTGTTCGGAAAGCCTCTACGCGCCCGATACGAGGCGATCGGGCTTTGTTTTCGCAACAAGGATCCCCTGAAAGACGGGGTAAACGAACATGGCTTAATGGGTGTGACCAACGACTTTAAAGGATTTCAGCTGTATCCGAATCACACCGTGGAAGGAAAAACCAATCTGGCCAGCCTGGACTATCTGAACTATGCCTTAACACAGTACCGCTCGGTGGAGGAAGTGGTAGCAGACTTGCCCCATATCCATTTTTCCACTAAAGACGCCAACGGAGAAGATGTCATCACACCGGATTTTCATCATCTGTTTGCCGATCCAAGCGGGCGCTGTATTGTGGTGGAACCCAAAGACAAAGGCATTGTGTATTATGAGAATCCCTATGGTGTCATGACGAATTCCCCGCGGTTTGATTCGCACACCCGCCGCTTGCATAAGCAGATCGACATGCAACGGCCGGAGGCGTTTCGCAGTGCGAAAGACCTGCCCGGCGGCTATGATCCGGTGTCGCGTTTTATCAAGGCCGTCTATCTGCGCCGCATGAGCCCCGCGTATAAAAACGGATCCGATGCATTGGCGCAGTGCTACAATATTATGAACACGGTTTCGCTGCCGGAGGGTTTCATCCGGAATCAGCAGTATGAGGACTTTACCGTGACCCGGTACACCAGCGCATACGATGCGAACAAAAGGCTTCTGACCGTGCGCACGGCCTTAAATCCCGATGTGTATCAGATCGCTCTGGATGATCTCGCGGACAAGAGCCATCGCCAGGCGTTGTATCTGAACACGCGCTTTGCCGGCATACCGGTTCTTTAACCGCAAAGGGCATTTGTCTTACAAAAAAGGATCAGACAGCCGTTTTTCCATTCGGACATGGGGAAGCCCGACTTCTTCAAAGGGATGCGAGACGGTTTGATAGCCGTGTTTTTCATAAAACGATACGGCGGTTTCCCGCGCATGGCAGGTCATGACGAGGAAGCCGCCTTTTTTTGCGTGCGCTTCCGCAAACAAAAGAAGCGCCCGGCCGATCCCTTGTCCCCGGCGTTTCGGATCGACGGCCACCTGTCGCATCTTCACACTTTGGTCTTTCTGCGGCTGCAAAACCAGAACCCCCACAACGCGTCCTGCATCGATGGCCGCAATATGGATTTCTTTTTCTTCTTCTTGGATCCGGAAGTCGGCGCGGGTTAAACCGATCGGTTTACGGAGCCAGTCTTCCCGGCGGTCAGTCATTTCATCATACAGAGCGCTTTTGTATGCTACGATTTGAATATGCATGGGATTCACCTCGATACAAAAGATACCCCTTTCTTTGAATATGATACAATAATCCGGAACACGGGAGGTGGCTTATGAAACTGGACGCGATTCTTTCCGGGGTGGAGATACTCCGTGCGGATTCCGCAAACCCGGATATACAAAAGATACAATACGATTCAAGAAAAGTCGAACAGGGCGATGTATTTGTTGCAATAAAAGGATATTTAACCGACGGGCATCTGTATATACCCGGCGCGATAGAAAGAGGCGCTGCGGCGGTGGTTGTCACCGAATGGCAGGAAGGACTTTCTGTGCCGCAGATACAAACACCGGACAATCGGCGCGCACTGGCGCAGATGTCTGTGAACCTCACAGGGGATCCGTCAAAAGAACTGGCGGTGATCGGGATTACGGCATCCAACGGAAAAACCACAACCGCCAAACTGCTGACAGACATTCTTCGTGCCAATCACGAAGAAACCGGTGTGATCGGCACGGTAAACTACGAATACGGCGATGTCTCCATTCCCTCCAAGCTGACAACCCCTGAAAGCCTGGAACTGCAGGGAATCATCCGCGATATGAAAACGGCCGGTATGGAAAGCCTCGTGATGGAAGTGTCGTCACAGGGCATCGAGATGAGCCGTGTGCACGGGATTCATTTCAAACAGATTGCCATGAACAATATCACCCGCGAGCATATCGACCAGCACGGCAGTTTTGAAAACTACTGGAATATCAAACAGACCCTGATTACGAAGTCGGATCCGGAAACGGAAATTGTATTAAACGCGGATGACGCCCATGCGATTTCTCTTCTGGCACACCGCCCCGACGCCTACACCTTTGCGCATCATGAAACGGCGGATCTGCAATGTCGGAATCTGGATCTGTCCACCGGTTTTCCCGAATTTGACATTGTATTGTCCGCGCGTTTTAAAGAGCGCACGGGGGCGGAGAATCTGCATGTAAAAGTGGGTGTGGCGGGTTATCATATGGTGTTGAACACGCTGTCTGCCGTGGCTTTGGCTTTGCTGCACGGCGTGCCGAAAGAAACCGTGGAAGCGGCGGTGAAAAACTACGGCGGGGTGGAACGGCGCTTTCAGATGCTCTATGACCGCGAATATAAAATTGTAGACGATCACTTTGCCAATGTCGGAAATATTAATGTGACACTGGAAACGCTTAAGCATATGGAGTATAAAAGACTTTTGCCCGTATATGCGATCCGGGGGAACCGGGGCGTAACGGTCAACCGGGAGAATCTGGAAACTTTTATTCCGAGGCTGCAGGAATTGCGGGCAGAACCGGTGATTGCCACCACCAGCCGCGACGCCACCACGGCCCATGACAGAGTCAGCGCAGAAGAAGAGGCCTTGTTTCGCACCTATATGGACGAAGCCGGTGCGCCCTACACACTCTATGATTCTTTGGAAGAAGCTATACAGGTTGCCGCCGAACGCGCCCGTCCGGGCGATGTGGTGCTTCTGGCCGGCTGCCAGGGGATCGACGCCGGCGGCGAGATCTTCCTGCGCTATCTGCAGGAGAAGAATCCGGCACTGACCGATGTGCTGGATCCGGTGAAAGACCGCATCTGCGGCAAGGAATTCTTCGCAGGCAGGGATTAGCGTCAGAGAGCCCGACAAAACGGATGTTTGCCAACCGTCTCCGATAGGAAAGATAAGCAAAATAAGAAAAAGAGCCGATGTGGGGTCGGCTCTTTTTCGTTTATGGTCATGGATTTGGACAAGGAGGATGATCCATAAACAGGTTACCTTTCGGTAGCACTATAATTATAACAAATAATGGAACAAAAGAAGTTACAAAGTTCTTACAGTTCAGGCGGATGTTACTTCGGGTTTGGCAATATGAAACAAAAATTCTCCTTCACATACGACCTCGCCGCGCACTTTTGCTATTCCGTAGCCCGTGCCGATCTGCCGGCGCATGCGGGTGATCTCTACCTGCATTTCCAAAACATCGCCCGGGCGGACCGGTTTTTTGAAACGGCATTTGTTGATGCCGGCAAATAGCGGGATACTGCCGCGGTATTCGTCTCTGGTTAAAATGCCGATGGCACCCAATTGTGCGAGGGTTTCCATCAGCAGCACGCCGGGCATCACCGGATAGTCCGGAAAATGGCCCTGAAAAAACGGTTCATTGTAGCTGACGCATTTGGTTCCCGTAACCACCCCTGTGTCTTCGTCGACCACAGCTTTGTCGACAAAAAGAAAGGGCTGCTTATGGGGCAGAATTTTTAGTATTTCCTGGATATCGTATTCCATGGGTTCTCTCCTTTTCATGATTTGCCATTCCCAAGATCATACCATATAATAAGGCCAGTTTACCCGAATAAACAAAGAAAATCGGGTAACAGGAGGTGATACAGATAACCAATACAATGAAAGAAAACGCGATTTCCGCCGGATTCTTCGGCACAGGGCATTTTGTACCCGAACGGGTTTTAACCAATGCCGATCTGGAGAAGATGGTGGACACGTCGGACGAGTGGATCGTCACCCGCTCCGGCATACGTGAGCGTCGAATCGCGGATGAATCCATGACTACATCGGACATGTGCTATGAAGCGTCCCTGCGGGCGCTGGCCGATGGGGATGTGAATGCATCCGAATTGGACCTCATTATTGTTTGTACGGTGACACCGGATTATGCGTTTCCGTCCGTTTCCTGTCTTTTGCAGGATCGGCTGGGCGCAAGCCGTGCCGCCGCTTTTGACTTGTCTGCAGGCTGTACGGGTTTTGTGTACGGCGTGGTGACGGCAGCGCAGTTTATCGGTACCGGCTTATACAAAAAGGTACTTGTGGTCGGGGCGGAAATGCTCTCGAGCATAACCAATTGGAAAGACCGCTCGACCTGTGTTCTTTTCGGTGACGGCGCAGGGGCCGCCGTCATGGGGCCGTGTGAGAAAGGCAGCGGACTGCTTTCCGCGTATCTCGGATCGGACGGATCGCTCGGGCCGCTTTTGTGTCTGCCGGCCGGCGGAACAAAAGAACCCATTACCGAAGAAGCAATGGCTCTCGGCCGCGACAAGCTCTATATGGAAGGCTCGGAAGTGTTTAAGGTTGCCGTGCGCCATATGGAGGCGGCAATAAGAAATGCGGTGGAGGCGATCGGAGAAGAGGTCAGCGCGATCGATCTTCTGATCCCCCATCAGGCAAACCGGCGCATCATCGATGCGGTAAACAAAAAGATCGGCTTACCGGAAGACAATGTCGTCATCAATCTGGACCGCTACGGCAATACGAGCGCGGCATCGGTGCCGATTGCGTTGTCGGAAGCCGTTCAAGACGGCCGGCTGCAGGAAGGGGATCTTTTGGTGATGACCTCTTTCGGCGCGGGCATGACCTGGGGTGCCGTGGCGGTACGCTGGAATAAAAAGGAGCTTTCGTGAAAACAAGAATAACCGAATTAATAGGGATCCGCTATCCGATTCTGCAGGGCGGCATGGCCTGGGTGGCCTCGCATCCGTTGGCGATTGCCGTGTCAAAGGCGGGCGGTTTGGGTGTGATCGCCGGCGGTTCGGCGCCTGCGGATGTGATCGAAAAAGAGATTGATGCGCTCAGACAGGCAACCGATGCGCCGTTTGGGCTGAATATTATGCTCTTGTCGCCTTTTGCCAAAGATTTAGTGCAATTGGCTATCGACAAGAAAGTGCCCGTGGTGACCACCGGCGCGGGAAACCCCGCTCCGTTTATAGAGGATATGAAAGCCGCAGGGATCAAAGTGATTCCCGTGGTGCCGTCGGTGGCTTTGGCGGTGCGTATGCAGCGCTACGGCGCCGATGCCGTTGTGTTTGAAGGCACCGAAGCCGGCGGACATATCGGCGAGCTGACTACCATGGCCGCGCTTCCGCAGGTCGTGGATGCGGTGGATATTCCCGTTGTGGCAGCCGGCGGTATTGCCGATGCGCGCGGTTTGGCCGCCGCATTCTGTTTGGGTGCACAGGGCGTGCAAATGGGCACAAGACTGCTTGCAACAGAAGAAGTGCGGCTGCATCCGAACTATGTGGACCGGGTACTGAAAGCCAAAGACCGAGACGCGATCGTGTCCGGGCGTTCGACGGGGCATCCTGTCCGCGCGTTGAAAAACCGGTTTCAGCTGCATTATATCGAACGGGAGAAACAGGGCGCATCCACAGAGGAACTGGAAGCGCTGGGTGCCGGGCGCCTGCGGGCTGCTGTGGTGGATGGCGATGTGGAAAACGGCAGCGTCATGGCCGGTCAGGTGGCCGGACTGGTAAAAGAAGTGCTGCCGGTGGCACAGATTTTTGAGGATATGGTTGCCGGAGCCGAAACCGTACTGGCTGCGGCCCAAACGAAATGGGACGTGTAAATTTGCGCACCGCGTTTTTGTACCCCGGACAGGGGGCGCAGTATGTGGGTATGGGACAGGACTTCTACGATGCGTATCCGGTGGCCAAAGCCGTGTTTGCCCAGGCCGATGCCGTTTTGCAAAAGAATCTGACCAAGACAGTATTTGAAGGGCCGCAGGAGGTTTTGTCGCAAACCGAGAACACGCAGTCGGCCATGCTGACCGTTTGCACAGCCATCACGCAATTGCTGGAAGAACACGGCGTTTCGGCAAGCCATGCAGCGGGGCTCAGCCTCGGGGAATACGCCGCTTTGGTTGCAGCCGGCACGCTCCCGTTTTCTGAAGCGGTACAGCTGGTGGAAGACCGCGCCCGCTTCATGCAGGAAGCCGTACCACAGGGGATTGGCGGCATGACGGCCGTGCTCGGCTTGTCGGCAGACGATGTGCAGGCGGCCGTTCGTAAAGGGCAAAACGCAGGCGAGGTGTATGTAGCCAACTACAACGCACCCGGGCAGATCGTGATCACCGGGACAAAAGAAGGTCTGCAGGCAGCAGGAGAAGAAGCGGAAAACAGAGGCGCTCAGCGCCTGATTCCTCTGGATGTGAGCGCGCCGTTTCATTCGCCGCTTTTGGATCCGGCGAAAAAACGCCTGGCAGAACGCCTGCAAACCGTCGTGTTTTCCCCGCTGACAAAGCGGGTATATGCGAATGTGGACGCAAGGCCCATCGCATCGGAACAAGACATTCCGGCGCTTCTGGCCAGACAGGTGACCGGCAGCATCTACTTCCAGCAGAGCATACAGGCCATGCTGGAAGAAGGGGTAAGCCGTTTTATCGAGATCGGGCCCGGAAAAACACTCACGGGTTTTGTGAAGCGCATCGCGCGCGAACAAGGCGCTGCACCCAAGCTGGTCAATATCCGTACGGTGGATGATTTCACGGCGTTTATCCGGCAGGAAAAGGAAATGAAAGCATGAGACTACAGGGAAAAAACGCGATCGTAACCGGAGCCTCCCGGGGCATCGGACGGGCGATCGCCTTATCGTTTGCCAAAGAAGGCGCCAATATTGCCTTCACCTATACAAAAGATGAAGAAGGCGCCGGCATCACCCGCCGTCTGCTTGAAGACGAAGGCGTACGTGCGCTGGCTGTCTGCGCCGACGGCAGCGACGAAGAACAGGCGGCAAAGCTGGTAAAAGAGGCCACGGACGGTTTGGGTCCTGTGCATATCCTGGTTAACAATGCAGGCATCACGCGCGACAATCTCTTATTGCGCATGTCTGCAGATGACTTTGACCGCGTTTTGGATGTGAATCTAAAAAGTGCCTTTTTGCTGACAAAAGCCTGCGCACGCGGTATGATGAAACAACGCTATGGAAAAATCATCAATATATCCTCCGTAGTGGGCGTGTTCGGCAATGCCGGCCAGGCAAATTACGCCGCGTCCAAAGCGGGGCTCATCGGCCTGACAAAAACGGTCGCCAAAGAACTGGGCAGCCGCGGGATACGGGTCAATGCGGTGGCACCCGGTTTTATTCAAACGGATATGACCGAGGCGTTGCCGGAAGAGGTAAAAGAGAAAATGCTGGGCAGCGTTTCGCTGGGTTCTTTCGGTACACCAGACGATGTCGCTGCTTTGTGCGTCTTTCTCGCATCCGGTGATGCGGATTATATTACGGGCCAAGTGCTGCATGTAGACGGCGGCATGGCATAAATTCAGGAGGTATGAAAATGACAGTAGACAAAGTAATCACCATTGTGGCAGAACAATTGGGACAGGACGCATCGGAAATTACCGCCGAAACGTCCCTGCAGGACGATCTGGGCGCGGATTCCCTGGACGCCGTAGAAATTATTATGGCGCTGGAAGACGAGTTCGATATTGAAATTTCGGATGAAGAAGCGCAGACATTCAACAATATCGGAGAAATTGCGCAGTATATCGATGGACAGCTCGAATAAAGAACGACGCGTGGTCGTGACCGGACTGGGGTGCTTGACCCCGGTCGGCCACGGCAAGCAGGCGTTTTTTTCCGCGCTCCTGGCCGGGGAATCCGGCATCGGGCCGATCACCCGCTTTGATGCGTCGGATATTACCACGCGCATCGCCGGCGAGATTACAGACTTTGTCCCGGAAGACCATATGGACAAAAAGGCCGCCCGACGCATGGACCGCTACACGCAATTCGGCGTTGCCGCCGCCCGCATGGCGATGGAAGACGCGCAGCTTCACGCACAGGACTACAATCCTTACCGGATGGGGACCATAATTGGAACCGGTATCGGCGGCATAGAAACCTTTCAGCAGGCGGCCGACACGCTTGCAACGAGAGGCCCGTCCCGCATGGGGCCGTTTGTGATTCCGATGCTGATTCCAAATATGGTGTCCGGCATGGTTTCCATTGAACTCGGGCTAAAGGGTTCGTCGATGGCCATTACGACCGCCTGCAGCTCGGCGACGCATTCCATCGGCGAAGCGTTTCGCATGATCAAGCACGGCTATCTGGAACTAGCGGTCACAGGCGGCGTAGAGGCGCCGATCTCCCCGATTGCCGTAGCGGGCTTTGCCGCCATGCGCGCCATGAGCACAAACAACGACGATCCGCAGGGCGCCATGCGTCCCTTCGACAAAACGCGCGACGGATTCGTGATGGGAGAAGGCGCGGGGATCCTCGTCTTGGAAACCCTCGAAAACGCGCAAAACCGCGGGGCGCATATCTACGGCGAAATTATCGGCTACGGTTCCACCTCCGATGCGTTTCATATGACCGCACCCGCAGAAAACGGGGAAGGTGCGGCCATGGCCATGCGCCTCGCCATAGAAGAAGCCGGGCTCGAACCCGCACAGATCGACTATATCAACGCGCACGGCACATCGACCCCGTTAAACGACAAGCTGGAAACCCTGGCCATCAAAACCGTATTCGGGGCCGACGCAAAGAAGCTGGCCGTCAGTTCGACCAAGTCGATGACCGGGCATTTGCTGGGTGCGGCCGGCGGGGTGGAGGCGATTGCCACGCTGCTTGCCATGGAAGAGGGAAAGATCCCGCCCACGATGAACTACCGGGAACCCGATCCGGCATGCGATCTGTTTTATGTACCCAATGAAGCCATAGAGAAGTATATATTTTACGCTTTGTCCAATACACTGGGCTTCGGCGGCCACAACGGCACCCTCGCATTCGGGAAAATCTGAGACGAAAAAGACAAAGACACACAGTAAAAAGGCTGTGTGTCTTTTTTTGTGGAAATACCATCGGGTGCAAGGGTCGAAATACCGCGCACACGCGGCGCTTTGCGCGCCCGGCCTGCGCCGCTTGTGAAGCGGAAGAGTATGGATACCGTAGCGGCGATCGTAGTGGCCGGCCCTGTCCCGGCCACGGGCCAAACGGCCGCTGAACCACGTGCTGTGGGTCAAAAAAACCGTCTCCTCGGGGACACACAGTAAAATGCTGTGTGTCTTTTACTTATTTACAAGTAATTGTGCGGGATTTGTTCAGATTGTACTTCTTATGTGATATACTAAATGCAATTAGGGGGAATGCAAGCATGGAACATAGAGAAATGCGGATCCCGCGTCGGTTTTTTAAAGACCAGGTATACGACCGGATTCGCGAATTGATTGTGTCGGGCCAGTTGCGCCCGGAAGAAAAACTGAATATACAGCTTTTGGCCGATCAGCTCGGAGTCAGCCGCACGCCGGTACGGGAAGCTTTATTGCGTCTGGAACTGGACGGGCTGGTCGTTTCCAAGGCAAACAGCTGGACGCAGGTTGCGCCGATGGAAAAAAACGAAGCGGATGAACTGTATCCGATCGTTTGGGCATTGGAGATTCTGGCGCTCGATCTGGCATTTGCCAATATAACACCCGAAGATATCGACGAATTGGAAGAGATGAATGAACGCCTTCTGACGATGGCATCGGATGATCCCACGGCATTCCCGGATGTGGACAATGCGTTTCACAAAAAACTGATCCGCCTGGCCGACAATCAGGAGCTGTCCATTCTGTTGAGCGGTTTGAAAATGAAAATCCGCCGAATTGAAAACTACTATTTCCGGCAGGTGGATGTAAACAAGACGTATAAAGAACACAGTAATCTGATTGCAGCTTTGCGCGACAACGACAAAACCCGCGCGCTGCGCTCATTGGAACGCAATTGGCGCTATAGTCTGGAACAATTGCAGAAGTATTTGTAAACCGCTCTGCAAAGATGCGATGGCCAATCGACGGAACAAAAGGGTCGAAAAAGGACTTCTCCGCAACTGCCGGAGGACGCTTTTTCGACCCTTGCATGTAGACAGCTTTGTGTCAACGGGAGCGCCGGCGTGTGCCGTAGCGCATAATGGCATCGGTTAAGGCCTGCAGGGTTTCCTGCGGCCGGTCGTCTGATCCGCCGCGCAATTGGATACCGATCAGTCCCTGTTCGTTCAGACGAAGGGCGATGGGGTCTTGCGGATGCAGCCAGCTGAGCGTGTGAGAGATCGCGTGGGTGTCAAAGGCGTGGCGGAAGTCGCGCGCCATGGCGGCCGCCCAGGAATTGCCGGGATACACGAGGGTTTCATCCAGCTGCACGGGTTCGCCGGCCGACAAGCCGGAGAGAATCGCGTAAAAACCGTGGCCGCTGATATCGAGCGAAGAGCGAAAGTCGGCATCGGTGTAATCGGTAAAGGCAAATACGATGCTTTGCTGCAGCCAGATTTGTGAGGCATTGTCCAATACCGTCTGAAAGAGGGCTGTTTGCAGGGCAAACGTGGTGTGATCCTCTCTTACATCAAAAACCAGCACCAGCGGCTGCACGCGGCTGACACCGGGGCGTGTGCCCGATACGATACTGCCATGTTCGGTGTCGATACGGAAGGTGTCGCCATTGGGGTTCAGCTTGCTGTTTTGCATCAGCAACGCAGCATAGTCCAGGCGTTCTTCGGGTGTCTGTAAGTCGGCCACCTCCTGCCGGACGGCGGCGTATTCTTTGTAAAAGGGGGTATACGGCGCTTCCTGTGCGGTGTTTCGGCCCCAGGTGTAAACCAAAAGAACAAGAAGCAGTAAAAAGATCCGCAGGCTGTTTTTCCCCAGATGTTCGGTGAAGCGAAATAGTTCCCGGACGGCCTGTACCGGGTTCAAAAACTGCAGAAAATCCTGCCCGAGGCCGGTAAAATACACGCCCATGCGTTCGTAACTGTCCTGCATGGAAGTTTTGGCCAGCAGGACCGCAATCACAAGCAGAGAAACAGCTATCACAGGAATGCCCCAGGTCCACCAGGCAGACAAACCGGTTTGCCGGATGCTTGCCGTGAGATTGATCAGCGATGGATAGGTAAAGTTCACCGGTCCGAAAGAGGTCGGTATGGCCCCGTACGGATTGGCGCCGAGCGTCAGCCCGAGCAGACCGAGTACAACAAACAGGACGAGGATCCGCATAAACTGCTCCATCATCAGCAGGCCGATTTTTCGGATGCGGAGGTCTTCATGCTGTGCCGGAAAAAAGTACAGCCCCAAAAGGATCACAAGCAGCAGCCGGTGATCGGCGGCCGTACCCGTGCGAAAATAGGGCAGCAAAAAAACAAAGCGGTACAAAATCACTTCCATAACGGCCCAAAACCAGACGGGCATGCGCGGCCGGAAGTGCAGGCGCGTACATACCGCGCCCAATACGGCGCGCAAGAAAGCGGCCAATACCGCAATACCCATGGCCTGCGGCAGACTGTTGGACAAAAGCGTGGCTACATGCCGGCCCAAAGGATCGGTGCCGAAACGCTCCAGTCGGTTCGGTGCAACCGGATGAATCGATTCCACCGCCAGATTGCCTTCGTTCATTTGCAGGGCGGTACTGTACGGGGAAGCCATGGACGGCTGCAGCATCCAGAGCAGCGGGAAGAAGGCAAGGGCTGC
Source organism: Tissierellia bacterium (assembly GCA_012519495.1). Taxonomy (GTDB): domain Bacteria; phylum Bacillota; class Clostridia; order Tissierellales; family Peptoniphilaceae; genus JAAYQA01. Next base: position 35,806 of record JAAYQA010000054.1, read on the forward strand.
CAGCAGGATCCATAAATAGGTTCGGCGTTTGGTTTTCTTCTCGTGTTCCATAGAACTCCTTTTCTGTCGGGTCAGATTCTGTTATCGTATTACCAGTATACCCGATCCGATGCGGATTCGCATATTCTTGTGAAAAAGACTTCCATTCCTTACATAACATGAAAGGATATCCGGTGAGAATCGGGTACAGATAAACGAATACGAAAACAAAGGAGTTTTTATGCGCATATTGATAACCAATGATGACGGGATTTTTGCCGACGGGATGCTAACCCTCGCGCGGGCACTCGAACAGGAACACGAGGTCCATATCGTGGCGCCGGATACGCAACGCAGCGCACAGAGCCACGCGATTACCATACTCGAACCCATGACCATTAAAAAACAGGCGATCCGGGGCATCAAAGGACCGGCCTACAGCGTGACCGGCACGCCGGCAGACTGTGTTCGCGTTGCGATTGAAGCGATCTCAACCGATGCGCCGTATGATCTGGTGGTGTCGGGCTTGAACTACGGGTTAAACGCAGGGATGGATGTTTTGTATTCCGGTACGGTATCGGCTGCAGTAGAAGCCAATTTGTACGGACTTCCGTCGATTGCGGCATCCTGTGAGGTCATAGACGGCGCAGCGCAGTTTGTCCCCGCGGCAGAGGCGGTGAATGACTTTATCCGCCGAAACGGAGGGCAGCTTCTGGAGCACAAAATCCTTTTGAATATGAACTTCCCCTATGCGATGCAAAATGCGGCGCCGCTGCAGATTGCCGAGATCGGCGACCCGATTTTTGACACCTTTACCCTGCAGGAGGACGGCGACGAAATGACGCTGATGGCCAAAGGACGAAAAGAGATTCAATTCGCCGAAAACACCGACCGCTACTATCTGGACCGGAATCTGCCCACGATTACGCCCATCCAGTACAATTTCACGCACAGAGACTGGATGGAGCGCTTAAAAAGTTGGAAAGCTTGAACGGCACCCCCTGTTCGGAGTATAATGAAGTTTAGCTGATTTGGAGGAACTATGTTTGATGCGCTGATACTCGGCGGGGGAGCTGCGGGTTTAGCCTGTGCGATACAGGCGGCCAAACGGGGCTTGTCGGTCTGTGTGCTGGAACGAAACGAGGTTTTCGGAAAGAAAATACGTGCCACGGGAAACGGGCGCTGCAATGTGTCGCATATCGACATGCAACCTTTTCATTATCATGGAGCGGGGCACGATTTTGTAAACCCTGCCTTGCAAGCGTGCAGCGAAACGGTCCTGGCAGACTTTTTTGCCACACTCGGGATGCCCCTGACGGCTTTGGAAGACGGGCGCGTTTTTCCACATAGCCTGCAGGCAAAAACCGTGGTGCATGCGCTGACAAAAGGTGCACAGGAAGCAGGTGCCGAACTGGTGTCAAACGCATATTGCAAGCATGTGGAAAAAGAGACAGGCGGTTTTACCGCCACGCTGTTTGACAACCGGACCGTCCGCGCAAAAAAATGCGTTCTTGCCACAGGCGGGGCCAGTATGAAAAAAAGCGGATCGGACGGCAACGGATACGCGTTGGCCGAACGCTTTTCCCATACGGTGAAAGACACCTTCCCCGGAATTGTGGCACTTCATTTGCAAGGCCGCATACACAAAGAGTTAGACGGCGTCAAAATACCCTCCAAACTTACGCTGACAATCGACGGACAAAAAATCCGGGAAGACCGGGGCGACATTCTGTTCACATCGTATGGCTTATCGGGGCCGCCGGTGCTGCAGCAGAGCCGGCATGTGCTTTGGGCACTGAAAAACGGCCGGACCCCCGCGCTTTCTTTATGTCTTTTGAGAGAAGACTGGATGCATACCGAAAAACTCTACGCGTTTTTCAAAGCACACAAAAGCACCGCAGGCGATGCGCTGCGACTGCTTTTGCACGACCGGATACCGGGCCCGTTCTTGCGGGATATCGGCCTGAAAGAGAATGTGCCGCTGGCCTCACTCCAGCACAGGGATCTGCAAAAACTGATTGCGGCCCTGCGCAGCTGGACTTTCCTGCCGAACGGCTCCCGGCCGCTGGAGCACGCCCAGGTGACCTGCGGCGGCGTAGATACCGATGAAATACACGCGGAAACCATGGAGTCAAAACGGGTTCCCGGCCTGTATTGTATCGGAGAACTATTGGATGTAGACGGCGATTGCGGCGGTTATAATCTGCACTGGGCTTTCGCATCAGGCATATTATGCGCGAAAGCTCTATAGGGAGGTGCGCCTTTGTTACAAATGAAAAAAGACCTGGATCAACGTTTCCGGGAAGGGAATCCGCTGCGTATCGGCGTAGTGGGAACGGGGAAAATGGGTGGTGCGCTGCTTTCCCAGCTGCGTGCCCTGCCGGGGATCCGTCCCGCCGTGGTGGTGAACCGTACGCCGCAAAGAGCGCTGGATGCGCTAATGCGCGCAGGGTACGAAAGCGACAGCTACAAAATGGCCGAAGGCCGCAAAAAAGCCCTGGCGGCGTATGAACAGGGAAAAATCATCGTCACAGACGACTATCATCTGGCACTGAGCCTTCCTCTGGAAGGGATCGTGGATGCCACGGGAAACCCCTCACTGGGAGCGGAATTAGCGGTTGCAACCATCGACGCCCATATGGATATTGTCATGCTGAATGTGGAAACCGATGCGGTGGTGGGTTCCATCCTGTTGGAAAAAGCCAAAAAGCAGGGTGTGATTTACACCGGTTCCGCAGGGGATGAACCCGGCGCCATTATGGAATTGTGCGCCACCGTGCTGGGCAACGGCTTTCGCCTGCTGGCCGTGGGAAAAGGAAAAAACAATCCGCTGAACCGCTACGCTACCAAAGCGCAGCTGGCGGAAGAAGCGGAAATGAAAGGGCTTCGGCCGGAGATGCTCGTAGGCTTTGTAGACGGCACCAATACCATGATCGAAATGACTGCCGCAGGCAATGCCTTGGGTTTTGTACCCGATGTGCCGGGCTTGTACGGCCGCCGTTTAAGCGTGGCGGATATGCCTGCTTTTTACCGCACAAAAGACGACGGCGGGGAACTCAACCGCTACGGCATTGTGGACTATTCGTTTGGGATTGCACCGGGTGTCTATGCGATCGCCACAACCGATTCGCCCGATGTCAAGGAGATTATGCGCTATGTGAGCATGGGGAAAGGCCCGAACTATGTGTTTCACCGGCCGTTTCACTTAACCAGTCTGGAAACCCCCACATCCATCTACAAAGCGATCGTCTGCAAAGAGCCGACCGTTGCACCGGAAGCGGGGCAGTTCTGCGACACCGTGGCCATCGCCAAGCGCGCCATCAAAAAAGGGGAAGCCATCAGCGGCATCGGTTCCGACGATGTATACGGAACCATCGTAACACATGCAAGTCAGCAGGAAGACAAACTGCTCCCCATCGCGCTGATCACCCCGGGCACCATTGCCGCAACGGACATACGAAAAGGGGAAGCCATGACCGGCTTCCATGTGGAACACACCGAACCGATGCTGATCCACAAACTGCGGGAAGAACAGGATCAAAGTATCTTTACCCGGTAGGAAACCGGCGTTTCCCCATCGAATAAACCGCATTCGCAACCCTGCTTCGTTTTGAGAGAAACGAGTCAGGGTTGTTTGCTATACATAAGGACAATTTTGCTGCCTTTGCACAGGAAAGATGGACAGAGTCTGTTTGATGAGGAACGAAAGAAGATTAGGAAATCAAGGGATACGATAAGAAATGGCAAAGGGAAGAGCTGGCTTTTTCATCCTTTTGCGTTTGGGTTGTCGTTCGGTCTTAATATACTCTTTTGCCTTTATCGAACGGTTCGACGCATTTTTCCCGTTGCAAACAGGGGAAACAAGTCCTGAAACCTGTATAAATGCGCAATACTATGCACTTTATTCTTGACAAATAGACGCCTGTTCGATTATAGTAAGGCATGTAGACCAAAAACGAGGAGCAGAAGAGTACGGTGCAGGGGGCGTGCAGAGAGTGGAGTGGTTGGTGAAAACTCCAAGGAACCCGTGTCGGAAAATCGCCTGTGAGTTGGATTCTTCCCGTGTCGCGTGCGTTAACGTAAGCTGAGTTACGACTTTTGTCGTATAAACACGGGTGGTACCGCGAAACCGTTCATTTCGCCCCTGCAGAAGCAGGGGCTTTTTATTTGTCTGGAGGACCGTATGCATTTTGAACAATTATCCAAAGAAAAAGCGTCCAAGCGCGAGCATGCCATTTCCGAATACTGGAACAGCATCAATCTTTTGAAACGCTCGGTAGAAACAAGAAAAGACGCAGAGCATTTTATCTTTTATGAAGGGCCGCCCACAGCCAACGGGAAACCCGGCATTCACCATGTTATTGCCCGCACGCTGAAGGACCTTACCTGCCGCTACAAGACCATGAAAGGCTATCGTGTAGAACGAAAAGGCGGTTGGGACACACACGGCCTTCCTGTGGAAATTGAAGTGGAAAAAGAACTGGGTCTGCACAATAAGCAGGATATCGAAGACTACGGCGTGGAGGCATTTATTAAAAAATGCCGTGAGTCGGTGTTCCGCTACGAGAAATCCTGGCGCGATATGACCGAAAAGATCGCCTTTCTGATCGATATGGACGATCCCTATATTACGATGGAAGACCGCTATATCGAATCGGTATGGCATATTCTGGACACCATGAACAAAGACGGTGCCATTTATGAGAGCCACAAGATTCTGCCGTACTGCTCGCGCTGCGGTACGGGACTGGCCAGCCACGAAGTAGCCCAGGGTTATAAGGAAATCAAGTCGGAAACGGTGATCGCGAAGTTTAAGAAAAAAGACGAAGACGCCTATTTTCTTGCCTGGACGACGACGCCCTGGACCCTGCCGTCCAATGTGGCGCTGACCGTGCATCCGAAAGAAGAAATCGTCAAAGTGCGCCAAAATGATGAAGTGTATTATCTGGCAGCGGCCCTGGCCGACAAAGTTCTCGGTGAAGACTATGAAGTGATAGAACGCATGGCCGGAAAAGAGCTGGAGCATATGCAGTACGAGCCGCTCATGGACTTTATGAACGTGGAAGGCAATGCTTATTTTGTGACACTGGCGGATTATGTTACAGCAGAAGACGGTACCGGCATCGTACACACCGCCCCCGCCTTCGGGGAAGACGACTATCAGAACGGGGTCAAATACGACCTCGCCTTTGTGCAGCCCGTCAATACGGAAGGAAAGTTTACCGAAACGCCCTGGAAAGACATGTTTGTTATGGATGCAGATCCTCTGATTGTGGATTGGTTGCGCCAGGAAGGCAAACTGTATTCCAAACAACGCATGGAACACAATTATCCGCACTGCTGGCGCTGTGATACCCCGCTTTTGTATTATGCGGCCCCGTCGTGGTATATCGAAATTACCCGCGTAAAAGAGCAGATGATCGCGGAAAACCAAAAAGTCAACTGGTATCCGCCCTTCATGGGGGAAAAACGCTTCGGGAACTGGCTGGAGAATCTGAATGACTGGGCTATTTCGCGCTCGCGTTACTGGGGTACGCCGTTTCCCATGTGGCGCTGCAATGATTGCGGGAAGACCGAATCCATCGGATCCAAACAGGAACTGGTGGACCGTGCGATCGAAGACATCGACCTGTCCATCGAGCTGCACCGCCCCTATGTAGACGAAGTGCATATCAAATGCCCGCATTGCGGGGGCGTGATGACCCGGGAAGAGGATGTGATCGACGTCTGGTTTGACTCGGGTGCAATGCCTTTTGCCCAAAGACACTATCCGTTTGAACACAAGGACGATTTTGAAGAAAAGTATTTCCCCGCAGACTTTATCTGCGAAGGGGTGGACCAAACCCGCGGCTGGTTCTATTCCTTGATGGCGATCTCCACCTATATGACCGGGCGCTCGCCGTATAAGTCGGTTTTAGTAAACGACCTCGTGCTGGACAAAGAAGGCAAGAAGATGAGCAAGAGCCGGGGCAATACCTTAGACCCGTTTGCGCTGATTGAAGAATACGGCGCCGATGTAATCCGCTTTTACTCCCTGTATGTGTCCAATCCTTGGGTGCCGACCCGATTTGATGTCGACGGCCTGCGGGAGGTGGAATCCAAGTTCTTCCGCTCCTTTAGAAATGTATACAACTTCTTCTCTCTGTATGCCAATACGGAGACAGAAGATGCCTTTACCGAAGAAATTCCCTATGCGGACCGCCCGGAGATTGACCGCTGGATCCTGTCGCGGTATCACCATCTCATCGGGATGTATCACGAAGAGATGGACCGTTTTGAACTGACCAAAGTTGTGCGTGCCATAAACGACTTTGTGATCGAAGATTTGTCCAACTGGTATATCCGCAGAAACCGCCGCCGCTTCTGGAAAGACGGCATGGACGATGACAAAAAAGCCGTGTACCAAACCACGCGTGAAATCCTGAGCGGTATTGCACAGCTGGTGGCACCCTTTACACCGTTTATCGCCGAAGAAATCTATCGCCATCTCACCGACGGTGAATCGGTTCATCTGACCATCCTGCCCGAACCGCAGGAAGCGGCCTTGGAGGATGCGCTGGAAGAAAAAATGGATCTGGTCCGCCTGATAGTCACCCTGGGACGCGCCTCCCGGGAAGAAGCCAAGATCAAAGTGCGCCAGCCGCTGCAGGAGATCGTGGTAGACGGAAAATACGAAGCCATGCTCTCCGATCTGTCGGATCTGATTCAGGAAGAGCTGAATGTAAAAAATGTGCGCTTCTCCCAGGACCTTACCGCTTATATGAACTATTCGCTGAAGCCCGACTTCCGCGCGGCGGGTTCGGTATTGGGCAAGAAGATCCGTTCGTTCCAGAAGGCTTTGACAGAAGGTAACGCTAGGGAATTCCTGGATGAAATGGAAGAAAAAGGTTCTGTTACGATGGAACTGGACGGCGAGAAAACCGTCATTCTGCCGGAATACGTAGAAACGAAAGTATCGGCAAAAGAAGGTTTCAACGTTGCCATGGAAAACAAAGTGTCGCTGCTTTTGGATACCACCTTAACCGACGAGCTGCTTGCAGAAGGCTATGCGCGCGAATTTGTATCCAAAGTGCAGCAAATGCGTAAAAACAACGACTATGAGGTGCAAGACACCATTGTGACCGCTTTTGCGGCAGAAGACGATGTGGCAGAGGCTCTGCTGGCCCACGAAGACTTCATCCGGAAAGAAACCCTCACAACCGAACTGGTGCGAAAAGAGACACTGGAAGAAGAAGCGACCCCGCTCAACGACAAAGAAATCCGCATTGCACTGACACGAAACGAATAAACCAAAAAACATCCCTGCCGTTTGGCGGGGATGCTTTTGTTTTTGGCTATTTAATAAGGCTGTGCACGTTTACCTGTCCGTCGGATACCATGCCGCTGATTTCTACCGTATCACCCGGAGCGGCAAACACGATGGCCGAACCGATCTCTTTTGCGGACGCGCGATAAACCCATTCGTCTTCTTCTACCAGGAAGTAGAACAGGGTATTTCCGTCGACGACAACTTCCTGTATTTCTTTCAGGGTCACCGTTTTTTCTATGGCCTCGCCGGTTTCTTCTTCCAAGGGTGCATGCCCGGAGGCATAGGTCTGCAGGGCGTCGGAAACCGTATCGCGCACGATGACTTTGGTGAAGTCGGCCGCATCGACCAGCGCGTAGAGCTTGGCGACGTTGGCATCGTCTTTCAGACTCATAAAGTACACGGGGTTTCCGCTTAAGTTCAGCAGCACAGGAAATGTGGGGTCATAGTTTTTTTCCTGCACCGCCCCTTTGGCAGAAGACATGGCCGCTTCTTCTGTTGCAGAGGGTACGGCATAAAACTTGGCTTCCTTGGTGCGCAGATTGACATAGTAGAATCCTAAGTTGGACGTGTCGGCCCGCACGGAAGTCACGCCGGTTACCAGATTGATATCGGTATCCAGGGAGATGTAATTGTAGCCGTTGGTGGTTTTCGTGACGTTTTTCTGTCCGAAGACGGAGTTGAAGAACCCGCCCTGATACATGCCGCGGGCATCCAGCTGCTGCATGATCACTTCCGACGGATAGACGCGGTCGACCCAATCGGGCATATGGGCGGTTTCATAGGCGGTGCTTTCCCCCGTGTTGGCATTGGTCAGAATGGCGCCTTTGGCATCCAGCCCGCCAAAAAAGAAAATGCGCTTGGTCAGGATCGGCGTTACATAAAATGCTTCGCCTTCGTCGTTCAGTTCAAAATTCGTTTCACCGAGCAGATGAAACGGGTACTGAAAACGGATTTTCCGGTGAATATTCCGAAACAGAAAGTCGCTGGAAGAGTAAAAGACCGGTTTGTCCAGCTTGACCAGATCGCCTTCCTGATTGGTCATATCGACAGAGATATAGTATTGCAGTCCGTCTTTGAAATTGGAAAAGTACTTGATAATGTCATAGTATTTGATCGGAGATACGCGTACCGGCTTGCCGGCAATATTGATCTGCGCATAGTTTTCATCAATCTCAAACTGGCTGACCAGTTCCGCCATGGAACCCATTTGCTTTTCGCCGATGATCTCGGCGGTTTCCCGGTCCACAATGGGAATTTGTGAGATAGATATGCGCTGGATATCTTCGGCAAAGACGCCTTCCTGGACATCAATCAGGCTGGAATAGGCCTTCGCGTGGAAAAACGGGCCGGAAAACAATGTGAGCAAAACCGGCAGAACAATCAACGCAAAGATCGCAAGGAAGCTGTATTTCAGTTCCTGCTTGCGCGGGCGCCGCTTTCCGAACAGCAGCCACAACAGGGTAAACAAAAGCAGACCGCCGGCTAAAAACAGATACAGCCCCAGTCCCTGCGGGCTAAGAGACGGCAGTGTAAAATAAAAGACGACAAACAATACCAATAGCGTGATCAGGGCAATGGCCCACAAAGGGAGCCCCCGCTTTCTCGTTTTCGGTGCAGCGGTTTTGTTTTCGGCCGCTTTTTTTCGAATCTGTTCCCATAAGTCTTTCGGCGTAAAAGGTTTTTTCTTCGATTCCATCTTGCATCCCTCCAACTATAGTGTAACGTTTTTTCTCGTCTTAGTTATTACAATTTGGTTTCAAACGTGTAAAAACAAAAACAGTTCAGCGGGAGGCATAAAATGCCCGGACAACTTCTTTATCGCTATAGGGGATCTGTTTTCCGTGGATCCGCTGAAATTCTTCGTGCCCTTTGCCGGCAAGCAGGAGAATATCCCCTTTCTGCAGAAGTTGCAGTACCGTATTCACTGCCGTACCCCGGTCGGGTTCTTTGTATACTATCGTGTCTGTCCCGACAAAAGATTCGGCCATATCCTCGATGATTTCCTTTGGATCCTCCTGATTCGGATTATCGGAGGTAAGCATGACGACATCGGCCCATTGTGCCGCCGCATCGCCCAGTTCCCGGCGGCGGTTTTTTGTGCGCCCGCCGACCGAACCCAGGAGCACAAGCAGGCGCTGCGGTTTGTATTGACGCAGGGTTTGCAGCATGGCCTGCAGGCTGAGGGCATTATGCGCGTAGTCCAGCACAATCTGTATACCGTCCGGTGCCGGCAAACTTTCCGCCCGGCCGGCAACCGAAAAGCCCGCCAGCACAGAAAGAGCGGCATCTTTGGGATAACCCAACTGATCCGCCGCGCCGATCACCGCCAGCGCATTGTGTACGCTAAATGCACCCGGGGCGGCAACCGCCACCGGATACATGTGTTTTCCCGCAAGGACAAACTGCGTGGGATCCTGCAGCGTTTGACCGAAGCGAATGGAGGTTGCCGCATAATCCCCCTTTGTGCCGTAATAAAAATCTTTCTTTGCCTTGTTTTTCATATGCGTTGTCTTTTTGTCATCGGAAAAAAGCAGGGCTTTTTCGCATTGCAAAAACAGCCGGCTCTTCCAGTACGCGTATTCGGCCATATCGGCATGTTCCGAAGGCCCCAAATGATCCTGTGCCAGATTCGTAAAGATCCCGAGCGCAAAAGGCACATCCGCCACGCGGGCGAGTTTCAAACCCCCGGAAGAAACCTCCATAAACACCGTATCCACCCCGGCATCAGCCATTTGCCGCAAAATGCGGTGCAGATCACTCGATTCGGGTGTCGTATTCGCAATATCATACTGCGTGTTTCCGTATAAAACCCCGTTTGTGCCGATCAAGCCCGGCGTTTTGCCTGCAGCCCGTGCGGTTTCATACAACAGATGACTGACCGTTGTCTTTCCCTTGGTACCGGTGATACCGACCATGGTAAGCGCATCGGCGGGATGCTTGTACAGCCTGGCTGCAAGATAAGACATGGCGCGTCTCGCATCGGATACTTGTACCACGGGCAGATCGGTATCGACCGTCCTTTCGCAAAGAAGCGCCACAGCACCCCGTTTTTTGGCCTCTGCGATAAAAGCATGCCCGTCCCGGGCGAAACCGGAAATGGCTACAAAAAGAGACCCGGGCCGAATCTCCCGGGAATCATGTGTGATATGAACAATCTCGGCATCGCCATGTTGCCAAACAATCGGATAGCCTGCAAGCAGGTCGGATAATTTCATAATCGCTCCTTGTTACGGTGTGATGGTTTCTATTATACATGAAAGCGTAAAGAGAGCGGAGAAAACGTAGATTTATAAAGCAGGCAGCGTTGCTGGGAACGCAGTTTTACAATAAATCATTATGCATTTTTTATAACGAGTAAGCATACCAGTAATCATCTTTCAAATATGATGTACTAATATTATTAGTGAAATATTTGACAATATATAAGGGGCAGGCTATGATGAAAAAAAGAACAGCAGGTAGGCATTTGCTTAGAAAACGATTGAGAGGAGTACATCATGGAATACGCTGAAAGAATGAAAGAGATCAAGAGTTCGTCTATCCGGGAAATTTTGAAATTCACATTTCAACCGGGCGTCATTTCTTTCGCAGCCGGGAGTCCGTCGCCCCTGACTTTTCCGGTCGAAGAATTTGGAGAGATTTCAAAGGAGATCTTTGCATCCCGAGCGCAAGAAGCGTTGCAGTACAACATAACGGAAGGCTATCCGCCCTTGGTTGACAAGATCGTACAGTACAACAAAAAACGCTTCGATATGGGAAGAGATTTCGACCGGACGCTCATCGTTACCGGTGCCCAGCAAGGACTGGATTTTTTTGCCAAGGTTTTTATCAACGAAGGGGATGTGGTCATTTGTGAGAATCCAAGTTTTGTGGGTGGCATGAATGCATTCAAATCCTATGGAGCACGAATGATCGGTGTTGATTTGGAAGAAGACGGTATCGATGTAAACCGGGTAGAAGAAATCCTTCGCACGGAGAAGAAAGTCAAAGCGATTTATCTGATTCCTACTTTTCAGAATCCTTCGGGGATTACGATGTCAGCAAAAAAGAGAAAAGAGATTTATGCATTAGCCAAAAAACACCAGGTTCTGATCGTAGAAGACAATCCGTACGGCGAGTTGCGCTATCGCGGCGAAGATATTTTGCCGATAAAGGCTTTCGATGAGGAAGGACTGGTTGTATATGTCGGAACTTTCTCCAAAACACTATCCGCCGGTATGCGTTTAGGATTTGTGGTTGCGCAGGAGGAACTGTTCTCGAAAATGGTTTTAGCCAAGCAGGTATCCGATGTTCATACCCCTATTTATTTTCAGATATTGGTGGATGAATATCTCAGCCGATATGACTATAGTGCGCATATCAAAAACTTGCAGGGTTTTTACGCAGAAAAATGTGATGCGATGCTGACGTCTCTCGACACGTATATTGGGGACCGCATGCAATATACGCGGCCGGAAGGCGGGCTGTTTATCTGGTGTACTTTGCCGGATGCGATCGATCTGGATGCATTTACCCGGCGCGCTATGCAGGAGAAAATTGCTTTTGTGCCCGGCTATGACTTCATGGCAGGATCAACAGATACATGTCATGAACTACGGCTGAACTTCTCCATCCCAACGGAAGAACAGATTGAGACGGGGATTAAAACACTCGGCACAATCCTGAAGGAAATGAATCAGTAAGAAAGGAGCTGCATTTGCAAGCATTATTTAACCGTAAAAAGGGTCCCATGCGCGTAATGGGTTTTTGCTCCGGTTCCGGCGCGACGTTATGGAAAACACTGGAATTACAACGAGAGTTGGAAGCGTGTCCGGAAGGCTCTCCGTTTCAAGTCGTGGGTGCATTTACCGGCAACAAAAATGCGAAAGCGATCGTTCGGGCGAAGGAGGAAGGCATTCCGATTTATACCCTGGATATGCGTGAGTTTTACGAAAAACACGATAAACCACTGAATGATATGGAGACAAGGCGGGCTTTCGATGCAGCGGTCTATGAAATGATCCGAGAAGCCCGAGCAGATGTGATCCTCCTGGCCGGATATGTATGGGCGATTACCGAGCCCATATTGGACAACTATTTGATGGTTAATGTCCACCCGGGCGATTTATCTGTCGAGAAAGACGGGGAACGGATTTTAGCCGGTGCAAACGGCGTCAAGTCTGCCTTTGAACACCGAATGAATGACATTGCAGCGAGCTCTCATTTGGTGAATAGCGGCCTGGATCAAGGACCGATCCTGATGATATCCGAAAGCATCCCGATCGATTATGCATTGCACACGGAAGAAGAAGCGCGTTTCCGTTACTATCTGAAGCTGATTAATGCGCAAAACCGCCTTCTTGGGGCACGAACGATTCTGGAAATCGCACAAGGAAACTTTGCAAGAGATGGAAACGGACGCTATTACTATCGCGGAAAAGCTGTACCCAAGGGTGTAAAGATATCTTCATGGGAACAGTACAAGCCGCGGCCGCTTCTTTCGGCAGATTGTCTTTTATCTCCGCATACCGTTGCTGTGGTAGGGGCTTCGCGCAGTAAAGGATTGGGTTACAAAATCCTAACCAACATTCTGGAGACCGGTTTCACCGGAGAATTATATGCGGTAAACCGACAGGGAGAGTCGGTAGAGGAGGTGCCCGGTTACAAAGCCATCGCAGAAATTCCCGAAAGAATTGACCTTGCTGTTTTAGCGGTACCTTCCGGTGCGATTGAAGCTGTGATTGAAGAATGCGGCGAGCACGGCGTGCGTGCACTGATATGTGTTACAGCCGGCTTTGCAGAGACAGGAGAAGAGGGTCGGCAAGCGCAAAGGCGAATTGATGATCTGCTTCACAAATACAATATGCGCATGCTTGGACCAAACTGCATGGGCGCGATGAATCTTACAGAAGATATTCGCTTAGGCGCAACGATTCTGCAAAGTACACCGAAGGAAGGAGGCATTGCCTTTGTCACGCAAAGCGGAGCCATCGGAGCAACGTATGTAGATTACTCAGAGCGTTTAAACATAGGGTTTTCCGTCATAGTATCGCTGGGGAATCAGGCAGATATCACGGTGTGCGACATCTTGCCGCTGCTAAATGATAATCCGAAGACCAAAGTGGTTTTGCTCTATCTGGAAACCATCCCGGAACCGGATCGCTTCAGAAAGATCATGCAGACGATGCAGAAACCGGTGATCATTGTAAAATCCGGTCGGTCAGAAGCCGGTGCAAAAGCAGCCGGTTCCCATACGGCCAGTTTGGCAGGGGATGAGGTGATTACCGATGCGTTCCTCACCCAATGCGGTGTTATTCGTGTGGATCAATTGCGAACGGCATTCCAGATGGCCGACACCTTATCCAAAGTACAACCTCCCAAGGGAAATCGTGTCGGGGTGGTAACCAATGCGGGCGGTCCCGGTATTTTGATCATGGATTCCTTGAGTGCCAAAGGATTTGAAATGCCTGCGTTGACACAGGAACAAGTCGAGCGACTGGCACCGAAATTACTGAAAGAGGCATCCATCGCCAATCCGATTGATCTGGTAGCGACAGCTACACCGGAACATTATGCAGACGCAGTAGAAGAGATGCTTCGATCGGAGATAGATGCTTTGGTCGTTAATTGCGTACCTCCTGCCAATGTAGACACCTACGCGATTGCCAAACGAATTCTCCCGATTCTGAAAACGGCGGAAATTCCGTCATACACCTGTTTTATGGGACCGACGCTGGGTGGAGAAGCAACGGCGCTATTTAGAAAAGAAGGGATTCCTGCTTTTGACTTTCCGGATGAAATAGCGGCATCGATACGAAGGAAGAATCCGAACGTGTCCGTAGCCTATCCGTTTGAACCTTTGCGAAAGCCGGAGGGTGCAGAAATACATTCTTTCTTGCATCGAGCGGAAAAAGGAGATTATTTGCCGCAGGCACAGGTAACGGAGTTATTGGATCTGTACGGTATCCCCCGCGTAAAAGAGGTCTATATCCCGGTGGATGAAGAACCGGTGTTGGATAAGCTACCTTTCCCGATGGTGGCTAAAGCCGTGGTGCCGGATATGACCCACAAATCTGACAAAGGAGGCGTGGTACTGAATATTGGTTCCATGGAAGAATTGAAAAATCTGCTTGCTCGCTGGAAGAAGGACTTCACCGATTTGGAAGGGGTCATCGTACAGACGCAAATAGCAAGCGGATTGGAACTGGCTTTTGGATTGGACAATGATCCGGTATACGGCTTGAACCTGATGTTTGGGATGGGCGGTACGGCAATAGATGTAATCGGAGATGTGCAGTTTAGGAATACACCGCTTACGGCAAACGATGCGGCAGGCATGGTGGAAGGGATCAAAGCATATCCGTTACTCACAGGCTATAGAGGAACCGCGGCTGCGGATCAGAGTACATTATACGGGATTATCGCGTCGCTGAATCAAATGGCTCTGGATATGCCTTCTTTGCAGGAGTTAGACATCAACCCGATGATAGTAGACGCAAAAACCGGAAGTTTGGTAGCAGTCGATTGTCGCGTTTTAATCAGCGCGGAATAGAAAGGAGAGAAAACAATGCATCGTGTAGAAGGAAAGTACTGGGTCAGTCCCTCCAATTATCATGAGGAGATTACCTCTACGTATCAGTTCCCCGAAAAAATTGAAATCCTGGATTCAACATTGCGCGACGGAGAGCAACAACCCAATATCATTTATACGCTGGAAGATAAAATCCGAATCGCAAAACAATTGGACAAAATAGGAGTCGATCGATTAGAAGCAGGTACACCGGCTGCGTCCAAAGAGGATGAGGAAGCCATTCGCAGTATTTGTAATCTGGGGCTAAACGCGAAAGTATTCGCCTTTGTTCGAAATGTTGTGTCGGATATTGAATTGGCCAAGGATTGTGGCGTATACGGCGTGTTGGCGGAAGTACCGGGGAGCAATCACCTCCTTAAACAAGGGATGCGCTGGACGGTGGACAAAGCCGTGGCGGCAGCCGTGAAGTCAACGAAACGAGCGCATGAACTCGGATTGTATGTAACCTTTTTCCCGGCAGACGGTTCCCGTGCGGATTTGGATTTTCTTTTGCATACACTGGAAGCCATTATTGAGGGGGGAGGTCATGTGGATTCTATTGCTTTGGTAGATACATTTGGCGCATTCTCACCGGAAGGTGCTGCATTTACCGTACGCAAACTGGTTGAAAAGTTTCATCGTCCGGTTGAAGCGCATTTTCATGAAGACTTCGGCTTGAGTGTCGCAACAACGATCGCAGCTTTGAAGGCAGGGGCATCCGTTGCACACGTTACAGTAAACGGGACCGGGGAAAGAGCCGGGAATTGTCCGATCGAACCTCTCGTATTATCGCTGGAATGCTTATATGGACAAAAAACCAATGTAAAGACGGAGCTGCTTTTGGAGACGTCTAAATTAGTAGAAGAGTTAAGCGGTCATAAGGTTCCGCTTACAAAGGCAATTATCGGAGCGGAGATTTTCGGATGGGAAACCGGTATGCCTACAGGACTGTGGAAGAATTGCAAGGATGAAGATCCGCTGGTCATGCTTCCTTATCTTTGGAGTATGACAGGACAGCGAGAACCGTTGATCTCGTTGGGAAAGAAAAGCGGAAAGGCAAATATCCAGATTTGGCTGGAAAAACTAGGGAAAGAAATGGATGATGAAAAAATGGATGCACTGCTGGGAGAAATCAAGCAGCGTTCCATTGATAAAAAACGTGTATTGCAAGAAGACGAATTCTTGTCTCTACTGGAAAAGTATCAATAAAAAGAAAGGACGAATCGGATGAAAGAGCAAAATCAATTAAACACCGGCCAGCCAAGAGAGCGCTGGGGCAGTAAGTTTGGTTTTATCCTTGCGACAGCCGGTTCTGCTGTAGGCTTGGGAAATATTTGGCGTTTTCCCTATATGACAGGCGCGTACGGCGGGGCTTCATTCGTACTGCTGTATTTGGGAATCATCGTTTTAATCGGGGCATCGATGCTAATCGTTGATTTTGTGATTGGACGTCATGGTAGAGCTAATGCGGTAGAATCCTATCGAAAAATCAGCAGCAAATTTGTGTGGATGGGTTATCTCGGGATATTCTGTGCAATACTGGTCTTGTCGTACTACGCGGTCATTGGAGGGTGGATCACATATTATGGACTCTCGTCCTTTACCTCGTTGCGAGGATTGGATTCCGGACAAGTGGGGGAATTCTTTGGTGCATTCAGCGGACATCCATGGAAACCGCTCATATTCCAATTATCCTTCATGGTGTTTACGGTCGTGATAGTCATGGGCGGTATTAAGAAAGGCATAGAAAAATGGAATAAGATTTTGATGCCCGCATTGCTGATTATGTTGGTGATCCTCGTCATTAAGAGCTTAACCCTTGAGGGGGGAATGGAAGGTGTCAAATACTTCCTGAAACCGGATTTTTCCAAAATTACGTGGGCAACGGTTGTTGCTGCAACAGGCCAGGTTTTCTTTTCATTGAACATAGGAACTACAGGTATGGTTGTTTACGGGAGTTATTTGGATGATGATATCAATATTCCCAAATCGTCTCTGCCTATTATAGCGACAGACACAGCGGTTGCCCTATTGGCCGGATTGATTGTATTCCCCACGGCCTTTGCATTTGGTGTAGAACCTGGTTCCGGCCCCGGGCTGGTATTTGTAACCATACCCAGCATCTACTCGTCCATGCCTTTTGGCAGTGTCTTTTCCTTCCTGTTCTTTGCCCTGCTGCTCTTTGCGTCTGTGACTTCTTCCATCTCTATTCTGGAGATCGTCGTTGCATTCCTCCGGGAGAAAACCAATCTGAGCAGAAAAAACGCATCGATCTGGACCGGTGTATTGTGTATGATTCTTGGGATTCCCGTCAGTTTGGGCTTTGGAATCTGGCAGAATGTAACCTTCTTCGGAAAAGGGATATTTGACTTGTTTGACTTTTTTGCCGCCAATGTCAGTTATCCGATCATTGCCTTGTTCAGTGCCATATTAGTAGGTTGGATATGGAAAAAAGAAGAGGTCATCGATGCAGTTTCTTCGCATGGATTATATAGCAGAAAAGTAAGCGAGACCTGGTATTATGTGGTTAAGTTCGTATGTGTGGTCGGCTTATCCATTGTTGCCCTTTCTTTGGTGGGCATACTGAAATAAACCATCTGTAGTATATCGTTATAAGAAAAGACGGCCTTGCAAGGTCGTCTTTTTAATACTCTATAAAGCTTTGGATATCTTTTGTAAGCAGTTGGGTCGCTTCTTCTTTTTGATTGTTTCGAATCGCATCGACCAGTTCGTCGTGGAACTTTCGGGTTTCATCAAAGGCAGTCGGTTTCCATTGATTCCAATAGATCTGCGCAAAGATGATGATTTGCTTGTCCAGGACCTTTTTCAGATGGCTGTAAAAAAAGTCATCTCCGTAAGTATTGGCCAATGTCAAGTGGAACGCCGAATTATAACGCCAGTAGCGGATCGGATCTTGCAGGGAAGCATTGTCATGGAGAAGCAGATTGCTCGCGTGGATATTTGCCAAGTCCGTTTCATCTATGCGGTCCCAGTAAAAGTCCAGATAATAGGGTTCAATCGCGCGCCGGAAGTGCAGGATCCCCTGCAAATATCCTTGGGAGTAGGGAACCAGGCGATAACCATAACGGGGCAGACTCTCCAATATACCTTCGCTGCATAAAACAATCAATGCTTCGCGTACCGGAGATTTGCTGACGTCAAAATGCGCAATTAACTCACTCTCCGTGAAAATCGTCGACGTATCGTATTCACCGCTAATGATATAGTTGATGATCGCGTCATAAATCTGTGCGCGCAGATTCGTTTTTGGAGGATCGGTTTTCATTGCGCTGTGGTAACTCCTTTCTTGTAAAATCCGCTCTCTTTCTATTATACATGATAAGAAGACAAGTGAATATTCTTCTTCGATCGGCACATGGCTCCTGCAGACAAAAACATCTCGAAAGCAATGGATTGTATATGAGGGAAGATGCACAGACGAATCGGGTATAGATAGCTTACATTTTTGGGGAGGCAGCGTATGGCAGGCAGGAAATTGTTTGATTGTATTGCCCCGATTTACAGCCGCTATTTTGATTTTCAGAAACGGATGTATCAGGATGCATTGCAAACCGTCGCAAGCGGTATTTCTTTGGATGCGTATGAAACGATACTGGATGTCGGATGCGGGACGGGTGCGTTTGCGGCGGTGATGCTTGCGCGCGGGTTTACCGTGACAGGGATTGATACATCGGAGAAGATGCTGCAAGCGGCGCGCAGGAAAGTGATGCATCCGTCTGCGCGTTTTTTGCATGCGGACGGAGGGGCGCTGCCGTTTACGGACGGCTCTTTTGATATCGTATTTTCGTCTTATGTTCTTCACGGGCTGCAGCCCGACGAACGAAAGAACTTATATAGGGAAATGAAACGCGTTGCGAAGCATCTGGTGATTGTGCATGATTACAATCAGACACGCTCTATAACAACATCGATCGTGGAATGGGCGGAACGGGGGGATTATTTTCGCTTTATTCAAGCCGTGGAAGAAGAAATGCGGGCGGGTTTTTCCGACTTGCGGGTTATACCCGCAGCAGACAAAGCGAACTGGTATGTAGGAGAAATATAAAACCGCCGCAGATGCGACGGTTTCTTTTTGGTGGAGATAGGGGGATTCGAACCCCCGGCCTTCTGAATGCCATTCAGACGCGCTCCCAACTGCGCCATACCCCCGGAACAAGTTAGCCTAATTACAATAGCATGAATTTAAAAGAAATGCAAGATCAGGGTAAAATCGGATAGTTTCTTTTCGGTGTAAAACGAATCGCGGTATAATAGGAAAAAAGGAGGGGTCGGTATGAAGATCGGTTGGATCGGTTTCGGGAATATGGCACAGGCGATCGCCAAAGGCTGGATCCGAAGCGGGCAGGTCACAGGCGCACAGATGATTGCTTCGGCCCGGGATCAAGACAAATTACACAGGGTGACAGAAGGGCTGGGTATGCAGGCGGCTGCGAACAATGCGGCAGTGTGCCGGGCGGCGGATTTGCTTGTCGTAGCGGTGAAACCGGCCATGATTTCCGATGTGTTGCTGCCTTTGCAGGAGGAACTGAAAAACAAACCGCTGCTTTCGATTGCAGCAGGCTGGACGACAAAGCAGTATCAGGAACTTTTGGGAGCAGAGACGCGCAGTCTTTGTGTGATGCCCAATCTGCCGGTGGAAGTGGGCGAAGGGATTATTCTGTGTCAGTCTGCGCACAACTTGGATGCGGATGAATATACCGCTGTGCGGGAGCTTTTGTCGTATCTGGGTCTGGTTGCCACGCTGGATCCCATCCAGGCGGATGCCGGTGCCATGCTGGCCGGTTGCGGACCGGCGTTTGTGGCGATGGCGATCGAAGCGCTGGCCGACGGTGCGGTAAAGCATGGTCTTTCGCGCCGAAATGCCTACGACATGGCCGCGCGCGTGCTGAAGGGGACGGCGGCTTTGCAGTTGGAGACAGGCGCGCATCCGGCGGTGATCAAAGACGGGGTGTGTTCGCCGGCGGGCATTACGATCCGGGGTGTGGCGGCGCTGGAAAAAGAAGGGTTTCGGCAGGCGTTGTTGGCTGCAATGGATGCGATTATGCAATAAAGAATCAGTGGGTGGGAGAGGATTCTCCAACCCGGATACTTTGTTTTTCAGACAGGGGATGGCTTTTTTGAACGGCAAACGGACGGTGTTTGCCGTTTGCTTCCTATGTTATAATGGGCAGGAAGAACGCGATTCGACCGCGCCGTGAAATCGATTGACCTTCGGCGCATGAAAGTAATTTACATACTATCATTCCAACAGGAGGAAAGTAAATGGAGTTTGCTCCGACCGTAAACAGCAACCAGTTTGCGCATGTGTTTCAAGTGATAGACACCCATACCGCCGGTGAAGCCACGCGGATTGTGACCGGAGGCATGCCTGTTTTACAAGGCGATACCATGATGGAGAAAAAGAAGCACTGCCAGAGAGAATACGATCATCTGCGCCGGGCGCTTATGCATGAACCGCGCGGACACCGCGATATGTTCGGTGCGATCCTGACCGATCCGATACACGAGGAGGCCCATGTCGGCGTGGTATTTATGGATACGAAATCGTATTTGAACATGTGCGGGCACGGCACGATCGGCGTGTCGACCGCGCTGGTGGAAACGGGGCTGATCCCCGTCACAGAACCCTATACCGAGGTCGTTTTGGATGCGCCTTCGGGCCTGATCCGCGTGCGGGTGGAGGTAGAAAACCGGAAGGCAAAAAATGTGACCTTTCGCAATGTGCCTTCTTTTTTATATAAGGAAGCGCTTACATCGGATATTGACGACTACATGTCATTAACCTATGATATCGCCTTTGGCGGCCAGTTTTTTGCGATGGTGGATGCAAGGCAGCTGGGCTTAAGCGTGGCTCCGGAGAATGTCCAGGCGTTTATCGATATCGGTTCCTCGCTTTTGCAGCAGATCAATCGGGAAAACCGCATGCATCACCCGACCCTGCCGATTACCACGGTGGATCTGGTGGAATTCTACGGTCCGGGAGATGAAGACACCGACATGAAAAACATTGTCATCTTCGGCAATCGGCAGGCGGACCGTTCGCCTTGCGGCACGGGCACCTGTGCCAAACTGGCCGTTTTGCACGCCCGGGGGGAGATTCGCACCGGCGAAGCATTAACCAACGAGAGCTTTATCGGTTCGCAGTTTATCGGGCGGGCGGCAGAGGTGACCAAAGTGGGAGACTATGACGCGATTATCCCGGAAATAACCGGAAGTGCGTTTCTGACGGGTTTCGGCGAATACTATATCGACCCGGACGATCCGTTTGCTTACGGCTTTACGATTGATGCGGAGCCGGTATGATCATTTTATCGTTACGCCAGGGGATCGGGGCGCCGCCGGTTCCTGTGGTACAAGTCAATGAGAGGGTTCAACGCGGCCAGGTGGTGGCGGAAGCGGTGCCGGATGCACTGAGCGTGCCTTTGCATGCACCGGTGACCGGCAAGGTGTGCGAAGTCAATGAACAGACGATTCGGATCGAGCCGGAAGGGCAAGCGGAGAGCTATCTGCCCCTGCACACCGACAAGCCTGCCTGGCAGGTGGTAAAAGACGCGGGGCTTTTGGGCCGGGGCGGAGCAGGTTTTCCCGCCTATGTGAAGCTGCAGACCCAATTGGAACCGGGCGGCTATGTGCTGTGCAATGCAGCCGAGTGCGAACCGGTTTTGCGGCACAATCTCGCACAAATGATGGAGGAAACCGACAAGCTCTTCTCCGGGATGCAGATTGCCATGCAGGCGACCGGTGCGGAAAAAGGGATTATCGGGATCAAATTCAAACACAAGGATGTCATCAAACACCTGACAGCATATATAAAAGAACAGAACCTACCCCACATTCGGGTTTTGCCTTTGCGCAACCGGTATCCGGTCGGAGAAGAGCGCGCATTGATCCGGGATACGGTAAATCAGCTGCTGCCGGCGGGCGCATTGCCGGTACAGGCCAATTGCATTGTGTTTAATGTGGAAACACTCACGGGTATTCACGAAGCGTGGGTCGAAAAAAAACCTGCGATCGACAAATGGATTACCATCGCCGGCCGCCTGAACAAGCTGGCGCCGGGCGAAACAGAGGTTCGTATTGTACCGGTGGGGACAAGAATCGCAGACCTTGTAGAGGACTATGGCGGCATCCATGAGCCGCATGGGGAGATTCTCCTGGGCGGGCCGCATACCGGGCTGCGCGCGGGACCGGACGCGGCGGTGCAAAAAATGACCGGCGGAATGATCGTAACCGGGCCTTTCCCGCAGGTGGAAGGACCCCTGGGCATTATTCAATGCGCCTGCGGACCGTCGGAAGAAAGAATGAAAGAGATTGCCGCATCCATGGGGGCAGAAGAAATCACCGGCTATGAAGTCTGTAAAAATGCGACGCCGCAAAAGGTGGGCTACAAATGCGAAGACCCCGGGCATTGCCCCGGACAGGCGGAAAAGGTGCTGGGCATAAGAAAAGCCGGTGCGAAAGCCGTACTGATCGGGCACTGCACCGATTGCACCAATACCGTAATGGGATCGGCCCCGATGCTGGGGATCGAGGTGTGGCATTGTTCCGATTGCGTGATGGACACGATGGGGCTTGCGCGCACGCGAACCATACAAGACGAAAACGAATAAAGGAGCGACCATGGCGATTACACAAGAAGCCGCAAAAAAACACGCAAAAGCGCCCGCCGTGCTTTGCTGCAGAAACGAAGCCGGCACGCAGATTGCACCCGAGATGCTGGAAGACCCGGCATTGTTTGCAGACCTGGAAGAGACAGGCATACTCACCCTGTCCGAAGATACCCTGCGCATACAGGATGTACTGGGTGCCCGACTGACCAAAACCCTGGATGCGCTGATGCCTTTGACAAAAGAAGATATCGACGAAATCCAGGTGCAGGAAGAAGACAGCGCCGCAAAAAAAGAAACGGCCGTGTCCGCATGGCCGCAAACGGCAGGCGAAGCGATTGTTTTTCGTATCGGGGAAGGAAAGGATATCGAGATTCGCATTCCGACCGGCATGGGAACAGCCGCAGCGCCCGTACAGGAAACGGAAATGCCGGCGCCCGAAGAGGAAGTCGTGCGCCGCTTGGTTCGCAAATGGATTCCCGTGCAGGAGATCCGCCGCGGTGAGGCAACAAAGATTGAAGACGGCGTGCTGATCTTGCGGGAAGGGATCGAACAAGAGGCGGTGGCATCGGAAAAACTCGTCACTGATCTTTCCATACAGATAATTTCCAAAGAAGCCTACGACACGTATTCCGAAACCATTATGGATGTGCAGCCGATTGCCGTAAAAGAAGAAGGGGAACTCGGTGAGGGCATCACCCGCGTGATAGACGGCTGTCTGATGCTTCTGACCGGTACCGATGAAACCGGCACACAAATTGGCGAGTTCGGTTCGTCGGAAGGGGAACTGGCTAAAAACATTATGTGGAACCGTCCCGGGGCACCGGATGCCGGCGATACGATTCTTTTAATCGAAGTAAAGATCCGGGAGCATATGAATATGGAACGGCCGGGGCCGTTGGCTGCACATAAAGCGGCCGACCGCATTGCAGACGAAATCCGTACGGCACTCAAGCAGGCGGACGCCGGTCTTGTGACCCGCACGGAAGAATACACGCAAAAAAGACGCTCGGACAGAAAACGCGTGCTGGTCGTCAAAGAAATTATGGGACAGGGCGCCATGCACGACAATCTGCTTTTGCCGACAGAACCCGTGGGGACGGTCGGCGCCAAGCCGAATGTGGACCTCGGGAATCTGCCGATCATGCTTTCGCCGTTGGAAATCCTGGACGGCGGCATTCACGCTTTAACCTGCATCGGACCCGCAAGCAAAGAAACCTCCCGCCATTATTTCCGGGAGCCGCTCGTAATAGAAGCGCTGGCAGATGATGAGATCGATCTGTGCGGCGTGCTTCTGGTCGGTTCGCCGCAGATCAATTCCGAAAAATTCTATGTATCCAAACGCTTAGGCATGACGATCGAGGCCATTCGCCCCGACGGGGTGATTATTACAACCGAAGGCTTCGGCAACAATCATATCGACTTTGCGGCGCATCATGAGGAAGTCGGAAAAAGAGGGATACCCGTAGTGGGGATTTCCTATTGTGCCGTACAGGGCGCCCTGGTTGTCGGCAATGAATACATGAACGCCATGGTCGACAACAACAAGTCGAAGCAGGGCATCGAAAACGAAATACTGGCCAATAACACGCTCTGTAAAGAAGACGCGATCCGCGCGCTTTCTATGCTGAAAAACCAGATGGAGGGAGAAGAAATCCTCCCGGCCGCCCGCCACTGGGACCCGCAGGTGAAAGAAAAAAACCTCCAGGCGATCGAAACGCATGCGGGCAGGATCGAGCGCGCAGACAATGAACAGATTCTGCCCAAGAGCCGCAAGCGGGCGGAACTGTACGAAAAGGACGAATAGATGGAACGGCTCAGGTATGCGTCGACCGAACGCTTTTATGAGGGCGTGATTACGAGAGTTACGGGCGGTTCGGTGACCATTGCCATACAGGGACGTATGGGGGAGCTGAAGATCCCCTTGCGAATGCTTGTGTCCAAAGAAAAACCCGAAACCGGACAGACGGTAGGCTTTCTGCTCTCCTGTCCGGAAGTGCTGGATGAGGGAGAGAAGAATGCATAAACACAGAAAAACGACCGTGACAGAGGGACTGCAGTCGGAGATTTTTGTTCCGATCACACCGGAACCTGTCTGGACCCCTGTGACAAAAGAGTTGAAAGATATGCGCGTGGCATTGGCCACGGCGGCCGGTGTGCACCTGAAAACCGACCCGCGCTTTAATCTGGCGGGCGATACCGGTTTTAGGGAGATTCCCGGCGACACGCAGCCCGATGCCCTGATGGTTTCCCACGGCGGCTACGACAATGCCGATGTCAATAAAGACATCAACTGCATGTTTCCTATCTCGCGTCTGCAGGAACTGGCAGAAGAAGGATTCATTAAAGAAGTTGCGCCGATTCACTACGGATTTATGGGTGGCGGCGGCGATCAAACCGCGTTTACCGAACAAACCGGTCCCGAAATAGCCCGCCTCTTAAACGAAGAAAAGGTGGACGCCGTCATCATGACGGCCGGCTGAGGCACCTGTCACCGCTCGGCTGCCATTGTGCAGCGGGCGATCGAGGAATCGGGGATTCCTACGATACTGATAGCCGCCCTGCCACCGGTTGTGCGCCAAAACGGAACACCGCGGGCAACCGCACCGCGCGTGCCCATGGGCGCCAATGCCGGCGAACCCAATAATCCGGACATGCAAAGAAATATTGTGCGGGACTCGCTTAAGGCACTCGCGGAAATCGAATCCGCGGGGCATATTGTGCCCCTGCCCTACGAATATATCGCCCATGTATAAACGGGAAAGACCCCTTCTCATTGGACCGAATCCGACGAGAAAGGGGTCTTTTTTTGTTGGAAAAAGAGGCGGATGAATTTTCCTAAACTTAACGATAAGCGCATGGCAGTTTAATAATGGGCCACTATGATTAGACGCGTGGACATTAACAGACGAAAGGTAACGGAGGGTTTACAGAACGGTTTTCTCATCGTTTTTACCGGCGTTTTTCATGTGGTTGCACCCGGGAAACCGGTCAGATAAAGCAACAATTTACAGTAAAG